>CAZJJR010000201.1:5497-11030 GCA_964546365.1 uncultured bacterium
GGCTATCGTCAACAATAAGAATTATATTTTCCGTGTTTGCTTTCATAGGGTATTTTTTATCTTTATTAGAAGATATAATCCAAAAATTAGTAGCCGAAAATCAACAATCAGAATCAGTTAGTAAAGAATATAAGACCGATTACTTTCCAGTGGGCTGCTAAATCAAAGATTTAGTGGGGGTTCGATCTGAATTTATTGATAAGCTAGTAAGACTTTCAATTTATTTTCAATTCAGAATTCTGGCTCCTGAACTGTTGACGATAAACTCTTAATTCTATGCTATCTTAACGTTACAGGACATACTATGTATAAAATACGATAGTTGAAAGAAAAAAAAGCACCAAGGCTCAACCTTTTATCTTATGTTGCAGAAAAGCAAGTTGAAAGGTTAATTTTGCTAGGGGAGTGCATTATATCGAATCAATTAAATTAGTTCGTTACCTACCGAGAGGGTTTAACCTCAGCGTACTTTGCTCAAAAATGTAACTATGCCTCGCATCAAGCGCCGTCAGTTTTTACAATTTGCCAGTTCTACTTTAGCAACCTTGGGTCTGAGCCAACTAGACATCGGGGAACGATCGCATCGCTACGCCCGAGTTTTGGCCCAAAGTACCCCACGCAAACTCGCTTTACTAGTGGGAATTAACGCTTATGCAGATCAACCACTACAAGGTTGCGTTACCGATGTCAACTTGCAAAAACAATTATTAATCGGTCGCTTTGGCTTCAATCCTAAAGATATCCTGATCGTCACCGACCAACAAGCCACCCGTCAAGGCATACTCACCGCTTTTGAAGAACACTTAATCAAACAAGCCAAACCTGGAGATGTCGCCGTCTTTCACTTTTCCGGGCATGGTTCTAGAGTAAAAGATCCCGATCGCGATCGTCCAGACGGACTAAACAGCACCTTCGTACCCATCGACTACGCCCAAACCACAGAAAACGGTCGCGTTCAGGATATCATGGGTCATACCCTATTTCTCCTGATGAGTGCCATCCAAACGGAAAATCTCACCGTCGTACTAGATAGCTGTCATTCCGGTGGCGGTACCAGAGGAAACTTGCGAGTGCGCGCGCGATCGAGCGGTGAAGACCTACAACCAGTATTATCAGAAATAGAATATCAGCGCCAATGGCTATCCAAACTCAACCTTTCGCCTCAAGACTTCATCGACAAACGACGCGCGGGTATCGCCAAAGGAGTTGTCATCGCCTCCACCCAGCGTAATCAATTAGCTGCCGATGCACCATTCAGCGACTTTTTTGCAGGCGCATTCACTTATGTAATGACTCAATATCTCTGGCAACAAACCAAAGGCGAATCATTAAGCAGTATGATTCCTAATGTTGCCCGGACGACTACCCTTTTATCTTCTCAAGGACAAATTCCCTTATTTGAAGTTAAGCCTAACAGCAACCACGATCGCAAACCAGTTTACTTTACCGAAAAACAAACACCACCAGCCGAAGCAGCCATCATCAAAGTAGAAGGAAATCAAGCACAAGTGTGGTTGGGAGGACTTAATCCCCAAAGTTTGACAGCATTTGAGCAAGGTGCCATATTAGCGACCGTAGATCCCCAAGGGCGACATCAAGGCCAAATCCAAATCGAATCTCGCAACGGATTAGTCGGACAAGGTAAACTAATCGGAACCGCACAACCGGGAACTCTACTGCAAGAAAACGTGCGGGGAATCCCCAACAATGTTAGCCTACACATCGGACTCGATCCATCATTAGCTAACGACACCGCCGCCGCCAAACAAGCATTACAAACAAATCAACGCATTAAAGTCTTACCGCTTCAGAAAGAAGAAGTACACTACATCTTAGGTCGCCTCACCGAAAAATATCATCGAGAATTACAACAAAGACAAATCGAAAATATCCCAGCCATTGGTACGATCGGTTTATTCACTCCCGGACTCGATATAATTCCCGATTCTTTTGGTGAAACTGGCGAAAACATCACCGTCGCCGTTACCCGTTTACAACCAAAACTCAAATCACTTCTCGCCGCCCACATTATCAAACTCACCCTCAACACTAACTCATCCAGGCTAAAAATCATTGCCTCCATGAGTCGAGAAGGACAAAACGACATTCTCGCCAGCACTTTTCCCATTCGCGGTATCGCTTCCCAAGCCATACCCTTCAATCAAACTAGCCAAACACAAACCCTATCTGCCAATTCTCGCCAACTACCACTAGGAACAGCCGTTCAATTCCGCATCACCAACAACGAAACTAGTCCCCTCTACATCAGCGTCTTAGTCATCGATTCCGCCGGAGAAATGGCAGTTCTCTTTCCCAACAACTGGACGGCGACAGATGACGTAATGCAGTTTAACCCGAATCAAACCTTACTTTTACCCGACCCCAGCAAAGATAATTTCAGCTTCGTCACCCAACAACCAAAAGGAACATCAGAAGTATTGATTATTGCCAGTACGCCTTTGCGAAAAGCCCTCTCCGCTTTACGAGCAGTTGCATCGCGAGGAGAACAAGACAGAGGGCCGATCGATCTCCCAGAACCTACCGAAGCGATCGATACTTTGTTGGCAGATCTCGATGAAAACACTCGCGGTAATAATACCAGATCTGGAGATTCCAGTCAAGGTATCAAGAGTATCGATACTTCCCAAATCGCCGCCATGTCAATTACCTTTGAAGTGATCTGAATTCGATTATTATTTAGAGCAAATCGGTTATAGTCAAATAATCATCAGCTCTCGGGTCGTTCCTGGGTCATCGCTTTTGGGCAGAATATGCCCATTTCTGGAATCTCACTTGTAGAAAGAGATTCTTTAATTAATATCGGGTGTTCATCTATATTAATTCAAATTTCAATTTCGGTTGTTATTGTCATGACAACCAGCAAAATAAATTCGCAAAAAACAGTATTTTTTAGGAATCATATCATGTCCGGTGGCATCAGTTGCCAAAAAAAATCGCCTTCTTATCTGCGTTTATCTGCGTACCCTGCGGGAAGGCTATCGCCTATATCTGTTTACATCAGCGGTTAAAATTTAACCCCTGATTCCCACAGATAATTTTTCCCATCACTCCTATACTACCAAAGTGATAAACACTCAATTAGAGAATTCTAATTCTGACTCTTGAAGTCTTAATTCTAATCAACCAGTATGAAATATTTAGGCATTTACTTATTAGGCTTATTTCTCAGCCTTCCCTTACCAGCAACGGCACAATCTTCTACCCCCATGACAGATGAATATGGTGCTACGGGCAGAAACCCCAATATGCAAGAATGGTACACCAGAGTTAGGGGAAAAATGTACGGAGAAACTCCGGCTGGAAGTACTAATTTAGATCGCTTTAACGCCCCAAATAATAGTAACTCTCCCATACCAGAACTTGCACCGATGACTGCCCCTGTAAATACGCCCAGAGGTGGATTTATCCCCAAAGATCGAGGTGCGCCAGAATCAACTGGAGGTGGAGGAACTCGCTTTTTTCAAAAATAAATACCTACTAAATACCATTTCACTCAAATCGTGTCACATTTACTATTTTGTAGAAAATAAGCGATCCAGAAGAAAGTGAATTGGTAAAAAACAATCAGAAATATTATCAATATGGACTGGCAACCGATCGCTAATAAAAAAGGTAAAAGTAAACAGTCAAACGCCGAGCGAGAGAAGGCTTTAGCTTTTACTTTAATGCCTTTTTCTAAATTATTTACTAAAAATAAACCATTGGCAGTTAAATTTGAAAAACTGAACTTACTAAGCAACGGGTTTCTCTGGTGGAAAAAAGCTAGGGGTATGGTGGCGCATTTTCCAAATAGTAAAGGATTAATTAGTTGTACCATTTCTACTTTAACGATTACCGGATCTTTACTAGGAGTGCGCTATCTCGGTGTAATTGAAAGTTGGGAACTGACAGCTTACGACCAAATGGTGCGCTTCGTTCAAAATAAACAACCAGATTCTCGGATGTTAGTAGTTGCCATTACCGAAGCAGATATTCGCTCTCAAAGATGGCCGATTTCCGATCGCACTGTTACCCAAATATTGCAAAATTTACAAAAGCACGATCCGGCAGTGATTGGTTTGGATATTTATCGAGACGTTCCTCAAGAACCCGGTTATTCTTTATTAATCAATTTACTGAAATCTTCATCAAATATTATTACCATTACCGATGATGCGGGTGGCATCCCCGCACCTCCAGATTTACCAAAAGAACAAGTCGGATTTAACGATTTATTAATCGATTCAGATGGGGTCATTCGCCGCAATTTGCTATATATACCAACCGAACGAGGCACCCTTAGTTCGTTTTCTCTTCGTCTAGCCCAAACTTATCTGAAAAAATCCGGGATTACTCCTCGAAGTAGCCGCACCGAACCACCTTATCTCCAATTAGGTAAAGCCATTTTCGTGCGTTTGCAATCTGATTCTGGCGGTTATCAAAAAATTGATGCCAGGGGATATCAAGTAATGCTAAATTACCGATCCGGAAGATCGATCGCGCGAAAAGTTTCTCTTCAACAAGTGCTTTCCGGACAAGTCGATCCCGATTGGATCAAAGGCAAAATCGTGATTATTGGCAGTACTGCCCCCAGTTTAAACGATTTATTTTTAACCCCCTACAGTCCCACCCAGCAAGAAAATTACAAAATGCCCGGAGTACTAATTCATGCTCAAATGGTCAGCCAAATTTTGAGTGCAGCTTTGGGGGAAACACCTTTATTTTGGTTTTGGCCAGAATGGTTAGAAGTACTGTGGATTTTAGGTTGGGGAATCGTCGGCGCGATTTTAGCGGCTAGTTTTCGTCATCCCCTGACACTGGTGATCTTGTGTAGTGGGATGATGGGAGCGATCGCGTTTAGCAGCTTTTATCTGTTTACTCAGCAAGCATGGATACCCGTGGTATCTCCTACCTTAAGCGGATTGCTAGTGGCTACATCCGTGGTAGTAACTCGCGCTTATGCTTCCCACCAACAAGAACAAATGGTGATGAACTTGTTGGGAAAAAATACCTCGCCGGAAATTGCGGCGGCTTTTTGGCAAAATCGCGATCGCTTACTCAAAGAAGGCAAACTACCCGGACAAACCCTCACCGCTACCTTATTATTCACCGATATCAAAGATTTCAGCACGATCGCCGAACAAATGACCCCCCAAATACTGCTGGAATGGCTCAATGAATATTTCAGCGCGATCGCACAAGAAGTGCAAGCCCATCACGGCATCATCAATAAGTTTACAGGCGACGGCATCATGGCCGTATTTGGCGTCCCAGTCGCCCGCACCACCCCAGAAGAAATCGCCCGAGACGCTTACTCAGCCGTCGCCAGCGCCTTAGCAATGGGAGAACGCCTGCAAGAATTAAATCTGCAATTGATCGAACGCGGTTTACCCGCCATCCAAATGCGAGTAGGCATTTTTACTGGCCCAGTAGTAGCCGGCAGCCTGGGGGGAAAAGACCGCTTAGAATACGGCGTGATCGGCGACAGCGTAAACATCGCCTCCCGACTGGAAAGTTGCGCCAAAGACCGCCA
>CAZJJR010000201.1:11096-11344 GCA_964546365.1 uncultured bacterium
AAAGTAGACTCTTGGGGGCCGATCGCATTAAAAGGCAGACGGCAAAGCGTAGAGATTTATCGCGTCATTAGTCAGGAAAAGGATGAAGTCTGAATTCTGAAGGATGAAGTCTGAAGGATGAAGTCTGAAGGATGAAGTCTGAAGGATAAAAATTAATTGTATTTATCTCCCCTGCTCCCCTGCTCCCCCCCCCCCCCCCCCCCCCCAAAAAAAAAAAGGGGTAAAATGTTTTAAAAAAATTAAAAAAA
>CAZJJR010000201.1:11411-12093 GCA_964546365.1 uncultured bacterium
CAACATAGATTATAAACAAAAGATAAAGCGATGATCGAAAAAATATTGCTGGCTAACTCTGGAACAGGCCATACTGAAGAAATGCTCAAAGCTTTGATGGAAATTCCCTCTATCAAACCAGCTTCCGTAACCATTCTGCACGTCGTACCTCCCCAAATCACCTCCGACGCAATGACTGACAAATGGGAAGAAGGCGGAAAATGGAGGGCCACAGCGATCCAGTCTTTACAATTAGATCCCAACCACGTTAACGCCATGTTGCGACAAGGCGATCCCAAAACGATCGTTTGCGAAGTCGCCGATGAAATGGATGCGGATTTAATTATCATGGGCTCTCGCGGACTCAAGCGGCTGGAATCCATTTTAGAGAACTCCGTCAGCCAATATGTTTTTCAGCTGTCCGCCCGTCCCATGTTGTTGGTAAAAGACGATATATAAAAAAAAAAAATCAGCAAAGTCATGGTGGCGATGGATACTTCGCAAGCCGCCAAAGAAACTTTAAAATTAGCATTGGCGATCGTCAGAGATATTAAAGGCGGTCAACTCGTCCTCGCTCACGTCAACCCCAAAGAGCAAAGCGCCACCCCAGAAGCCGATCCGGTTTTAGCCGCTGCCGCCGCCGAAGCGAAAAAAATGGGCGTTTCCTACAAGTGCGTCACCAGCAGTGGAAAAGCTGGCGAAG
>CAZJJR010000202.1:0-7997 GCA_964546365.1 uncultured bacterium
CTGGCTGGTGTTTCGGGGATCTTGGATGGTCTAAAGTTTTATAATCAAGCTCATGTAGGGTAGTCAAAAGAAAGCAACCTGGACAACCGCTCAAAACAAATTTGTACGGGACGCAAAATAAAAAATGGGTTAAATGGCCACTATTTTAGCTGGTCAGCAAATCAAAGTTTAATTAAACTCTTTTTAATTTAATTATATGAGGCTAAACCTTCATCCCTCTCGTGAAAGGTATAAATTTATAGTTTTTGCATTATATCCAGCTTACAGCAAAGCCAGTAAATTTACCATCTGGCATAAGCGTTCCCCGCCACATATATATACTCGTGTAGTAGTATAATATTGCTGCCAGTGTTAAATGCCAGGGAAGGCATTAGTTTGATATCTATTTTGGCAGATCCGATACAAACTGGTTGAAAGCGATTTTACTGACTCTGAAATTCCCGATCGCGATCGGGAATTTTTGGGATGTACATTTATTTAAGTATTCGATCCGATGAGGCTTAAATTTTTTAATACAAGTAACTGGCAACCGCATAAAATTCCTCAGATCGTTTACGTAAATTCCACAGTTTCATCCTGAACAAGCAAATAAGTCAGCGAAAAGCTTTCATAGAAAAGCAACTTTTCATATTTATCCATATCACTAACCAGAGTAAATTCTCTGGTGGTGTAATCTGCCAAAAAAAGCAGACTGGACGCGCTGCTTTATTTAGCTTTCACAAATTTCACTAACCTTAGAAAAAGACTACCGGGGTCGTATGCCAAGAATCCTGTTGCACGCTGAAGCGAGTCACCCAATGTTGGGTAATTTACTAGACGATCGTTATCAAATCATCCAAGTTTTGAATGCTGGTGCATTTGGACGGACGTATATTGCTGAAGACACTTTATCAATCGACCATCCCAAATGTGTAATTAAGCATCTCAAACCTGCTAGTAACGACTCCCATTTCTTGCAAACAGTTAGGCGTTTGTTTGTCAGCGAAACTCATACATTAAAATATTTGGGCGAACACGATCGCATTCCGCAAGTATTAGCTTACTTTGAAGATGACCAAGGCTTTTACTTAGTACAAGAATTCATTCCCGGAATACCCCTGAGTACCCTATTGCCAACCAGCCAACGCTGTGGAAAACGCTGGAACCAAACTCGAACCATCCAGCTATTGCAAGAAGTATTGAGTATTCTAGAATTCGTTCACGGTCAAGGCATCATTCACGGCGATATTAAGCCAAACAATATTATCAAACGCGCCTCAGATGGCAAATATTGTTTGATTGAATTTGGCGCAGTTCGATCGATACCCGACTCATCAACCAATCCGCCAGAAATACTGGACTTGAGCTTTTCTCTTCCACCAGCCGGGTACGTACCACCCGAACAACTGGCACATCAGCCAAAACCTAACAGCGATATTTATGCGTTAGGCGCGATCGCTATTCAAGCACTGACTGGACTGCATCCAACCCAATTACAGATAGAAGCTGACAAACAAAAGTGGCATCAACAAAGGCAAGTTAGCGAGCAACTGGTTTCTGTACTCAACCAAATGGTACGCTATCACTGTAAAGACCGATACCAGAGCGCAACAGAGGCTCTGCAAGCGCTTGAGTATCTGGTAGACAGAACTCAGGAGTCAAAAGTGAGTAATCAAGAGCCAGAAGCCACGACTCAGACTCTAGAAGCCGTAGGCCCAGATGATTCCCCAATTTATCAAGAAATACCAGATATATCCTTAAATTCTCCTATAGATGAGCCAGAACCTACCCTTGAAAACTCACAATTGCCTAATGAAAGGGTACGTGATATCACTATAGAAATTTCAGATATACTATTACCTCAGCCAGTACATAAGCCAGAGAATTCTTTAGCTTTTTTGGGAGAGGAACCGGAATTAGTCAGCCACGACGAAGACAGCATTTCAGTAGAAATGCAAATGCCAGAAATACAGTTAAACCCGTTTGCAGAAGAATCGGAATTCAGCCGTGAAAATGCGCCAGAAAACGCGGATTTAGAGGAAGATTCATTAGCTGAATTATCACCTCTAGAATCCTTACCATTAGTGCCATCTCCCACCCCAATCTATGATGCTAATTTTGATTCAGAAGAAGCAAACCAACCCCAAAAAAACAAACGCGGTTTTAAACTGCCTAAAATCCCGGCTGCACTAGCAGCATTGGGAGTTGGGATTGCCGTCAATGCAATGGTGATGGCAGGGGGATTATTTTATATATCCCAACCCAATCCCAGCCAATTTAAAGAAGTCGAGCAAATAATTAACCAAGTACAGTGGGAAGAAGGAGCTAAAAAAGTATGTGAAATCCCCCATATCTGCTTTTGGCAAAACAGAGAAAAACCAACTCTTCAACAAAGTAAAGAAGACGTTTACAAATTGCTGCAACAAGCTTATAAAAGGGCTGAAGTGCGTGATTTTACTGGGGCTTTAAAGCATCTAGAAAAAGTTTCTCCTCAAGCTCCCGGCTATGCTCAAGTCAAAGCCAAAATTGCTGAATATCAAAAAAAACAGCAAGTAAAAGCAGAGGTTGAGAAAGCTGCTAAATCAAAATTAAATGGTAATCGTGCTAGTCGCTAAAGGAGAGATGGGGGGATGGAGTAAGCGGGTGAGAGAAAATTAATTCTCTCACTATGTGAATTCTGGATTCTGAATTCTGAATTCTGACTTCATCCTTCACCTAATAATTTTCCTTGAGAAATTACATAAAGCACCGTAGCGCGACGGCGAATCGCATCAAAAGTATTATCAGCATCCAAAACAATTAAATTAGCAGGTTTACCCACTTCAATACCATATTTATCTTCTAGATGCAAAGTTTTAGCTCCATGCGTCGTCACCATATCGAAACAAGCATCAATTTCAGCCATCCCCGTCATCTGACAAACGTGAACCGCCATGTGCGCCACATCCAACATATTTCCTGTTCCCAAACTATACCAGGGGTCTTGGATGCAATCATGACCCAAACTCACGTTAAGTCCTGCTTGCCACAACTCTTTCACCCGCGTCACGCCTCGCCGTTTGGGATAAGTATCAGTCCGTCCTTGCAGCGTTATATTGATTAAAGGATTAGCAATAAAATTGATTTTCGCTCGTTGTAAAAAGCCCATTAATTTACCAGCATAAGCATTATTATAAGAACCAAATGCTGTAGTGTGACTGGCAGTTACTTTGTCATTCAAACCAGTACGAATCGCACAAGCTGCCACCACTTCTAAAAAGCGCGATTGTTCGTCATCAATTTCATCACAATGAATATCGATTAATCTATTATATTTCTGTGCTAATTCAAATATTCGATGTACTGATTTTATTCCATCTTCACGAGTAAATTCGTAGTGCGGAATTCCCCCCACCACATCAGCACCCAACTTTAATGCTTCTTCCCACAATTGTTCATTTTTAGGATGTCCGTAAATCCCATCTTGGGGAAAAGCCACTACCTGCAAAGTCATCCATTCTTTCACTAATTCTCGCACTTCCAGCAAACCTTGCAGCGCAGTTAAACTAGATTCGCTCACATCAGCGTGAGAACGCACGAACAACACACCTTGAGATGCTTGTAACTTAAGAGTTTTGAGGGCTCTTTCTTTCACATCTTCCAAGGTTAAACTTTGTTTGCGTTCTCGCCAAATTTCGATTCCTTCAAACAAAGTACCGCTTTGATTCCATCGCGGTTCACCCGCCGTTAAAGCCGAATCTAAATGAATGTGAGACTCTACAAATGGCGGACTAACTAATTTTCCTTGGATATCTATTTCTTGTTGTGCGGGTTCACTTAGATGAGGTGCGATCGCGCTAATCTTACCATCCCCAATCCCAATATCAACTTCACCATCCTTCAAACGACAACGACGCAACAATAAATCATGAAACTTTAAACTCATAAATATTCCTTTACATTTAGTCTTTCAAATCCTTACAGTATCTTACCAATTATCCATTACGTACTTTTGCACTTGTGTTAGGAAAGAGTAAGACATTAGCATCGCCACCCTATGGAAACGCTACACCAACCAGAAGACATTATTGCCCAAAGGTATCGAATTGTTACACCATTGGGACAAGGCGGAATCGGCACTACTTATGAAGCTGAAGACCTCACCAACTATCAGCGAGTAGCAATTAAAGTATTATCTCTACGCAACATTACAGAATGGAAAGTTTTAGAATTATTTGAACGAGAAGCCAAAGTACTCGCCAGTCTCCATCACCCTGCTATTCCCCAATACCTCAACTACTTCCACGAAGACACGCCTAATGACCGCCGTTTCTACCTAGTACAAGAATTAGTTGGCGGTTCCTCATTAGCCGATTTAGTGCAGAAAAATTGGCACGCTGAAGAATCAAAAGTTAAGCATATTGCCAGCCAAGTTTTATCAATTCTCGACTATCTACACTCTCTGAAACCGCCAGTTATTCATCGCGATATTAAGCCGCAAAACATCATCATGCGCCAAGATGGGCAAATATTTTTAGTAGATTTCGGCGCAGTGCAAGATGTTTATCGTCACACCGTCAGCCGTGGCAGTACCTTTGTCGGAACTTTAGGTTATATGCCATTAGAACAATTTAGAGGACAAGTGGGTGCGGCATCGGATTTGTATAGTCTGGGAGCAACATTGCTGTTTTTACTAACTCATAAATCTCCAGATGATTTGCCCCAAAATCGCATGAAAATTGATTTCCGCTCTCAAGTCCAAATATCAAATGAATTTGCTGATTGGTTGGAGAAAATATTAGAACCAGCCATAGAAGATAGATTTCCATCTGCAACTGTTGCGCTGGAAGCACTACGCAGTATCCAAGAGCCTACCCAGTTGGTGATGCCAAAGCGGAAGCAGCCAAAAGGTAGTGCTATTTTTTACCAAAGAACTAATAAAAGTTTGCTAATTAAGATTCCCGGTAATATATACTGGCAAGTTCTTTTGGGATTAATTCCCATTTTCTTAATCCTATTTTATTATAATAGTATGAATATCATAAGTATCATCTTATGGTTAACAACTTCTAGCCCTATTTTTACGATAGGATTTTTAATTTTTTTCTGGATGAGAAGTAATCCAGATTACTACTTAGAAATAGATGATAAATTTTTTCACTGTCGGTGGAATTTTCTTTGCTTTTGGGGCAATAATAAAATAAAGATAACAGATATCAAGAAAATCGAAGTAGAAACTAAGTTGAATTCTCAAGGCCAGAAAATTACTAAGTGCCTGGTTTCAGATGGTATAAATTTTTGTTATTTTGGTTCCAAAATAACTATAGTAGAACAAAATTGGCTAGTAGCAGAAATTCAAGATTTTTTGCGGCAAATAAACTCTTAAGAAGAAATCTTAGGTTGCCTTAGATTAAATTAGGGGATAATAGATGGAAAGCTTACATCAACCAGAAGATATTATTGCCGATCGCTATCGAATTGTCACTCGCTTAGGACAAGGCGGAATCGGCACGACCTATGAAGCAGAAGACCTCACTAACTACCAACGAGTGGCGATTAAAGCCGTATCCCTCCGCCAAATGGAAGACTGGAAAGTTTTAGAATTATTTGAACGAGAGGCGAGAGTTTTAGCCAATCTCCACTATCCTCAGATTCCCAAATACCTCAACTACTTCCACGTAGATAATGATAATGACCGCCGATTTTACCTGGTGCAAGAATTAATTGGCGGCGATTCATTAGCAAATTTAGTCCAAAAGGGTTGGCAGGTTGATGAAGCAAAAGCAAAACGAATTGCCGTACAAGTTTTAACCATTCTTAAATATTTGCACTCTTTGATGCCGCCAGTAATTCACCGAGATATCAAGCCACAAAATATTATTTTGCGTCGAGATGGACGGATATTTTTAGTAGATTTTGGAGCGGTGCAAGATGTTTATCGCTATACAGTTAGTCGCGGCGGTACATTTGTCGGGACTTTAGGCTTTATGCCACCAGAACAGTTGAGAGGAAAAGTTGTACCTGCCTCGGATTTGTATAGTTTGGGCGCAACTTTACTATTTTTATTGACCAAAAAATGGCCGGATGAATTGCCGCAGCGTCGGATGAAGATTGACTTCCGTTCTCAAGTAAATATATCGCATCAGTTTGCTGATTGGTTAGAGAAAATACTCGAACCATTAGTGGAAGACCGATTTATTTCTGCTACTGAAGCTTTAGCAGCATTACAAGGAAAAGTGCAGATTACTCCTACTGTTAAGAAAATGCGATCGCAACCAATTAGCGATCGCAAAACTATAGAAAAAACCAATAAAAATCAGTTTGTAGAAGTTCCGCCACCTGCTGGCAGTCGCATCATTCTCAAAAAAACAAATAAAACTTTCCGATTCGAGATGTTACCCCCTAGAGGATGGATGTTAATAGCTCCATCATGTGCGTCCATCATTTTCATTTTTGCGTATAACTTGTTCGCCATTCCTTTATTGGGTATTCTTTTTGATTCTCTACAGATAATATTGGCGGCAGGTTCCTCTTTAATAATTGGAAAAATAGTGACCCTGTTACTTTATTTTGTTCCTTATCTAATTGTTATCTTGCCTATACTAGATAAATTTGTCTTTCGTCGAGAATATATAGAGATTGATTCCAACCACTGTCGGTTATCTTCCCGAGGACTTTACTACAAAGGTCAAAGAATTTTGGCTACTGAAGATATCGAACTTGTCGAAATAAAAATTAATGTAGATTCAGATGGCAGCAAAACAACTAGCTGCGTTATCTGGGAAGGCGTACAACAATACACCTTTGGGTCAAATTTAACCGAAAGTGAAAAACAGTGGTTAGCCACTCAAATGTCAAATTTTATAGATCTTTTAAAAGCTTCAGCAAATCGCTCATAGTCCTTTCCCTTTTCCCTACCAAAAAAAACACCCCCATCAAAATGGAGGTGCCCTCATGAATCAGGTAAAAGTAGCAAACTGGTGTTTTAGCTTAACGCTGCATGACTGCGATCGTAATTTACCCGAAAAGTAGGATGAATCTTTCCTTGAATGCGGTTCCAATATTCCGAAACGTTAGCTGCCAATCCCACTTCTTTCGCAGAACGACTCAAAATAGACTGCTGGCGGTTTTTAATTAACCGCTGATGCGCCATCATCAAAGAACGAGCTTTTTCTTCAGTAGACACAACAGGCTTATTTACAGGTGCAGGTGCAGTAGTTACCTCTGGAGTACCTCCAGTTTGATAAGCAACACCCCGATACTTAAGATTTACCGTTTGTGGCACCACAGGAGCTTTTTTCAGATTGCGGAATCTCCAATCTAAGCCCCGATATTTACCAGCAACTTGTTCTTCAGTTACTTCTATTTCAGGTTGATTGTACTCGTAGCTAACGCCTCTGTAATTAAGTTTCATGGTATTCGCCTCTAATCAGAATCGTAGTGAAATGAGGCGCGTTCCTTCGGGAGATGATTCCCTACTTCCGTCTCCCCAAGCATCTAACCATCTTTTTGGCGCTTTACCTGAAGAGATGAACGATTTATTTCTGTATCTATTGTTACGGTTTTTTAGGTAAATGTCAAGCGCGACATAAAACTTTACAATAACTCTCCAACAAAATCTCGGCTTAAGTGCCACAGAGCTTGAATTTGGCGCTAAAGTGGCAAGTATGAGCGAAAAAAGTACAGGAATTAAAATAGTTAGCGACAATCGCCAAGCCCGTTACCTCTACGAAATACTAGAGACATACGAGGCTGGCATTGAATTGAAGGGGACAGAAGTAAAGTCTATTCGCGAGGGGCGAGTTAACCTGCGAGATGGTTACGTCTTAATCCGCAATGGAGAGGCTTGGCTGCTGAACGTTCACGTTTCACCCCATTCAACCGCCAGCCAGTATTTTAACCACGAACCCCTTCGCACCCGCAAGCTCCTACTCCATAAGGAAGAAATCCGCAAGCTAATTGGTAAAGTCGAACAAAAAGGCTTAACCTTAGTACCTTTAAAAATGTATTTGAAGAAAGGACTGGTTAAAATTAGCGTC
>CAZJJR010000202.1:8023-12004 GCA_964546365.1 uncultured bacterium
CACGAGAAACGGGAAGACTTAAAGAAACGCCAGGAGAAGCCGGAAATGGAACGAGCAAACAAAAATTATTAACCCAAAAATCTATTATCTAATTGAAACTTGCAACTTATAAGTTGCATTTCCTCTCGTTCCTCCCACGACAATTCGGTAGTCGCCGGTGGCAGGTAACGCACCAGTAAAGCTGGTAGCTTCTTGCTTAATCACCTGCCCATTGGGAGCAACCACATCAAAAACCGCATTCTGCTCGACGGAGGAAATACTGACGGTCATTCGTTGGCGGGCGCGAGCACCAAGCAGATAAGTATCTCTCGTGCCTCGTACTACCGCATCTTCTACAACTGCCGAACTCGTACCGCGAGCAAATTGAATGCGTCTAGTGCGATTCTGTTGGGCGATTAAGAATTCTGAATTAACTGTTGTCCGTTCTGCCACAACAGATGCCTTGCTATTAGTAGCTACGGCATCTTGTTTTGGAGCTAAAAATAAGCAGGCACTAATTCCAATTAACGCCAATGACATTGCGGATTTTAGGTTTAGTTTATCTTTGGGAAATGACATAGATAACCTTCACAAGAAATGAAAGAATTAGGAATCTAAGGTATATCTATATCATCCTATCTTATTTTTTATTTTCCGGATTTTATTGATTAATAATTGATAATCTTGCCGCAATTATCCTTCATACTCGCTATCTATTTCAATGTCAAGAGTTTCTTCATCAACCCTTACATATAAAATGTTAGGACGACAGCAAACTTGACAATCTTCTACATAAGATTGCTGTCCTCCGGCACTAAAATCAACAAATGTTAAATTCGATTCTCCGCAAAAAGCGCAGAAATACTCTCCTGTTGTTTCCATCTATTTAACTCTTTTATTTTTAATTATTTTTCACATTCCCGTTTCGTTACTTCGTGACGATAGCGAAACATATCTCCTAATCTCTGCTGCACCCACCAACCTATTATTAATTCTGCAATCCATCCTCCAGGCAATTCAAAATCGATCGTGTCTGTTAACCTAGTTTTGCCATTTTCTTGGGCAAATAAATGCTGATGTACCCAATTTTCCATCGGCCCATAAATTTGTTTATCCGTGAAAAGTCGGTACTTTTGGCATTCAGTGTGACGTGCCAACCATTTGATAGGAAATGGCCCCAGTAAAAGGCGAAATTCCGAAATAGCACCCACATCAAGTCCACCCTCTCGGCGAATTATTTCCACTGGTTGCCAAGGTGGTGTAAGTATTTGCAAAATATCCGATCTTTCATGAAAATTCCAGACCACTTCAACAGGTGCGTCAATCAGTGATGAGTACTTAAACCGCAGCATGATGGAATAAAGTTGGCTTGGTAGCTAGCAACCTATAGTATAGTCCACAACCGCTCCGAGAAACTTACTTAAACTTACGCATCAGACCTAGCGGGTTGATTTGTCAAATTAAAGTCTCTTCCTGTCTCGCAAAATCATTAACAGCAATGCCGTTAAGTTGGTGTGATTCTCCACAGGCAAGGCTTGCAGCGCTAGCAGTTTTTGGATAATTTATATCTGGATGCCAGCACTCCAAATTCAGGCTGGCGTTCAAATCACGATTTAATTTAACGCCTAAGTTAGCACGTTTAAATATTCGTGCTGATAACAGCTACAAAGTTGAGAACTGGGGTGAAATCTGTCAAATTCGATCGCTGTTGCTCCATACCAACTAGCTTTGTAGCTTAAGTGTCATTTAAATCCATAAAAATCAAAGCCAGAATCAGCAATTGCACTAGCTAAGCGATGATTCTCGACCATACCGGAGACATTATATGATGTACATTGAAAGGTTGAGTAAGTTTTAAATAAGTGAAGTCGCTTTGTTGTAAGCCAGAAACCTTCAAAGCTTTGACTGGTAAGGCTATGAGAAAAGTGAATAAGTATCGTATACTACGCGATGGTAGTTAACAGGAGTAAAGATACTGATGTCGGAGGCAGATAAGCCGCTGACAGTACCGAGGGAGTTGTTGGGGCCTCCCGGCGATTTTAATCCCACGCTACTTATGTTTATCGCCGCATTCGTGGTCATCGTAATTTCCACTTGCGGTTACTGGCGGTGGGAGTGGCCAGATTGGTGCTGTTTTGTCCTGAACGTGATTGCTTTGCACATGGCGGGAACGGTGATTCACGATGCGTCTCATAATGCGGCGCATCGCGATCGCGTAGTCAATGCTATGTTAGGGCATGGCAGTGCGCTGATGTTAGGTTTTGCTTTTCCGGTGTTTACGCGGGTTCATATGCAGCATCACGCTCATGTCAATGACCCTGAAAATGACCCCGATCATTTTGTTTCCACTGGTGGGCCACTTTGGTTGATTGCAGCCCGGTTTTTTTATCACGAGATATTTTTCTTTAAACGCCGTCTGTGGCGTAAGTATGAATTACTTGAATGGTTTTTAAGCCGCTTGTTCGTAGCCTCCATTGTCTATATTTCCTGTCAATATGACTTTTTGGGCTACGTTCTCAATTTTTGGTTCTGCCCTGCTTTGGTAGTGGGGCTAGCTTTGGGGCTATTTTTTGATTATTTACCTCACAGACCGTTTAAAGAGCGGGATCGCTGGAAAAATGCCAGAGTTTATCCTAGCCCTATTTTGAATATCCTGATTCTCGGCCAAAATTATCACCTAATTCATCATTTGTGGCCTTCAATTCCCTGGTATAACTACCAGAAAGCTTATCGGGCTACTCAGCCTCTTTTAGATGCTAAAGGTTGCCACCAAACTTTGGGGCTTTTCGAGGGTAAAGACTTTTGGAGTTTCGTTTATGACATTTTTTTAGGGATTCGTTTCCATAATAAAAAGCACTCTGAAAAGCAGGTGGAAAACTTGTCCTAAAGGCAGGTTAGTTTACCATTTACAGCAGGTTCTCTTAAAAGCTTTTTTCCTGAGGGTGACCTGCTGTTTTTTAGCGTATTTAATTAAATCGTTGAATGAGAATTATTTATGAGTTATCAAGGCGCAGATGGGGTATTTAAACTCTCTACTAAAGCCTACACTAATCACGATTAAATCGAAGATAAATTGTGTTAATTTCTAGCTTGTCTGAGAGCCAACCAGCCAATAGGTTATCATTTCTCCTTTTCCTTTGACTTTAATGGCTCCTCGCTTCTGGAACACATACTTATCCTTGAGTCGCTCATAGGTGGCTTTTGTTACTTGAATGCTTCCGGCTTGACCGGAAGATTCCATGCGCGAGGCAATATTGACGGCATCTCCCCATAAGTCATAAATAAATTTCTTCGTGCCGATCGCTCCAGCGATGACAATACCTGTATTAATGCCGATGCGAATTTGAATGTTTTCTCCTCGTTCGGTGCGAAAGCGATCGATCGCAGCTTGCATTGCCAGTGCCATATTTGCGATCGCTTCGGCACGATCGGCTCTCGGAAGGGGCAGCCCAGCCGCTACCATGTAGGCATCGCCGATCGTCTTGATTTTTTCTAGTCCAAAGTGTTGAGCCAGCGCGTCAAAAGTAGAAAAAATCTCATTGAGTAAATTAACGATTTCAATCGGTTTTAAGCGAGCCGATAGAGGCGTAAAGCCAACAATATCGGCAAATAGTATTGTAACTTCGTTGAATTGTTTGGCGATCGCAGCGGGATTTTCTTTTCGCTGGTTTGCGATCGGCTCTGGCAGAATATTTAGCAATAATCGTACATCTGACTTCCTCGTTGATTGGGAAAATTTGGATGAGTAAGAGTGCTTTTGGAAATTGTCTGTTGGGAATCGGAGATTAAATTTTTACCGCAAATAAAAACTAGGTGTACGCAGATGCACGCAGATAAGAGTGCAATTTGTTCCGGACAAGATATTACCCTACAGCTTATTTACTACTACTATCTTTTCAGTTTTATCTATATTGATCTGCGCTAAACCAAATTTTTGGATTACCCAAGCATTAGTAGTTAAATGCTGGCTAATTTCCGCAACTCGATATTGACTATTTTCCG
>CAZJJR010000203.1:0-11987 GCA_964546365.1 uncultured bacterium
ATCCATGCACGGGTGCGAGTTACCAGAAGTATCGATTCGGGTAGGAGAATGGGCAATGCTGGCTCCAGACAGCATTGCGCCTCGCGTTTGGGATGCTACCGCAGCAGTGGCCGATCGCATGGCATACTGGGCTACCAATAGCTGGACGATTAACACCGAAGCCGACTTAAATCGCTACACCTTTAGCGTTGCCGGCGCAGTAGGAGTATTACTCTCCGACCTGTGGGCTTGGCACGATGGCATTCAGACCGATCGAATCCAAGCGATCGGATTTGGTCGAGGATTACAAGCAGTCAACATCTTGCGTAATCACAACGAAGATCTCGTCCGTGGCGTCAACTTCTTCCCAGATGGCTGGACGGCAAACGATATGCAGATTTACGCTCGACGCAATCTCAAACTAGCTGATGCCTACACCACATCTTTACCACCAGGGCCAGCCTTGAACTTCTGCCAAATTCCCCTCACCTTAGCCCACGCCACCCTTGACGTACTCGCTCACGGTGAAAGCAAACTCAGTCGCAGCGCTGTTTTAGCCTTAATTTCCAAAGTAACGGGCGCTTAGGGAAATAGGGAGATGGGGGGATGGGGGGATGGGGGATGGGGGATGGGGAGAAAAAGAAAATAAATTAATTTTTATCCTTATATCCTTCAGACTTCACCCTTCAGCCTTCAGACTTCATCCTTCATCCTTTCCCACTTTCCCTAGCCCCTTCCGAAACTGCTATAAATACGAACAAGTTTCATATAGTGAGGAGAAACACGGATGACTGCCAAGCTAAAAACTTTCGAGCAGCCAGTGCCAGAAATGACCACAGGGAGAAAACGCTACATACCACAGAACCATCGTCGTATTCTCTGCATTTTTCCCCAATACACTCCGTCATTTGGTACTTTTCACCACGCTTATCCCCTCACCAATCGCGTGAAAGCTTTTATGCCACCTCAGGGAATCTTAGTGGTGGCGGCTTATTTACCCCAAGAGTGGGAAATACGCTTTATTGATGAAAATGTTCAACCTGCTAAAAGATCGGATTATAAATGGGCAGATGTAGTAATCGCCAGCGGAATGCACATTCAGCGTCCGCAATTAAATAAAATCAACGAACTCGCCCACAAAGAAGGAAAAATCACCATTATCGGTGGCCCTTCCGTATCCGGTTGCCCTGAATATTACCCAACTTTCGACATCCTGCACTTGGGTGAATTAGGGGACGCTACGGATTTAATGATTGAATATATCGATCTGCATAGCCAACGACCCCCAAGACAAATTCGTTTTGAAACAAAAGAAAGATTACCATTAAGCGAATTTCCCATCCCCGCATATCATTTAGCAAATATCAATCATTACTTACTCGGTAGCGTTCAATTTTCTAGCGGTTGTCCTTATCGCTGTGAATTTTGCGATATTCCCGAACTGTACGGACGCAATCCCCGCTTGAAAACTCCAGAACAAGTATTAGCTGAATTAGATGCCATTCTCGCATCGGGTAACCCAGGTGCGATCTATTTTGTCGATGATAATTTCGTCGGTAATCGCCGTGCCGTAATGGACTTGCTACCCTACTTAATTCAGTGGCAAAAAAATAACGGTTATCCAGTTCAATTCGCCTGTGAAGCTACCCTCAATCTCGCCCAAAGTCCCAAGCTTTTAGAAATGATGCGGGAAGCTTATTTTTGTACGGTTTTTTGCGGCATCGAAACACCAGAACCGGAAGCATTACACTCGATTTCTAAAGACCATAATTTAAGTATGCCGATTTTAGAAGCTGTGAAAATTTTAAACAGCTACGGCATGGAAGTAGTATCGGGAATCATCATGGGATTGGATACGGATACGCCGGATACAGCCGATCGAATTATCGAATTTATGCGGCTTTCTAATATTCCCATGCTGACGATTAATTTACTGTATGCTTTACCGAGAACTCCCTTGTGGCGAAGATTAGAAACAGAAGGCAGACTAGTTTTTGATGAAAATCGCGAATCAAATGTAGAATTTCTCTTACCTTACGAACAAGTCGTAGAAATGTGGCAACGTTGCGTTACTACTGCTTACGAACCAGAATTTTTATATCAACGTTTTGCTTACAATATGGAACATACTTATCCAAATCGGATCAAGGTTCCTAACAGTCCCCAACGTGCTTCTTTAGCAAATATTGGCAAGGGTTTAACTATTCTGGGTAATATTTTGTTGCGGGTAGGCGTTTTTGGTAGTTATCGCGAAACTTTTTGGAAGATGGCAAAACCAGCATTAAAAGCTGGCAAAATTGAAGATGTGATTCACGTTGGCTTGGTAGGACATCATTTAATTGAGTTTACTCGCCAGTGCGCTCAAGGTGAAGAATCAGCTTCTTTCTATTCTCAAAAAGTTCGGCAACCTGAGTCGATGCCTGTGAAAGTTAGTTCTCGTTGAAGGATGAAGGATGAAGGATAAAGGATGAGGTGAAAAGAAATTACTTTTGACTTTTGCCTTCTGCCTTCTGCCTTACCTTAGTTGCATTCGTCTATGATTCTCCTTTTGATGGCAAAAGACTATAAATTGCTGACTGCCAGACTTTCTCATAACGAAACAATAGAAAAGCTATCAATGGCGTTAAAATGCAGCCAAATAAGAAGTATTTAGCGACTACAGATAAATCAACATTTAAGTAATCGTGGGCTAGAATGACGAAATCATTATCAATTACGCCGCCGATCCCTTCTTCGTAAAAGCTCCGAAAATCTTGATTAAAGATTAAATCACTGGAAAATTGCCAGTCGGAAAAGAAGAGAAAAAAGCCCAGCATTGCATAAAGTGGGCGTTCTATATTAATGTGACAAAAATAGCCGCCGATCGCAAAATACAAACAGACAGTTATGGCAACTAATTCCATGCCATGACCCATAAATGTCATTAGCATTCTAGATATGGGTGTTAGTAATATCCATGTATAAATTAATGTTATTCCGGCTAAGAAAATTAAAGTGCGACGAGATTCGCGACATTGATAAAACAGAAATGCTATAAATCCATAAATCAATCCTAAAACTAAACGAGATTGACCTAAAGAAATCGTGATTCCGCCTCCATAGAGAATGTTAACGCTGGGAATTGCTGGGTAACCGAATAGCCAATAGGTGAGTGCATGACCGACTTCATGCACCATGACTTGAAATCCGTTAAATAAAATTTTTAAAAGCCAAAATTTATGAAAGATGACAGCTAAGATAAATCCAATTCCTAAGGCTTGCCAACCTGCTTTTTCAATCGGTTTGACTGGGAATTTTATCTGCTGATTTTGGTTTTTTTTACTGCTGATTTTGCTCGGTTTAGATGCCGTTTGAGTGGCTTTCGCTTGAGAACCTAGTAGGAATTCTTCAGTCCAAGCAGGGATATCTGCTTCTTTTTGATATCCTTCGAGTTGAATGGTGGAAATGTCTAATCCGTGGATTCGTAGCAGTTCTCTATCTATCAATATTTTGGCTGTTCGGAGGTCGGGCGTTTGCTCCGATCGTAAAATAATTTTTATACGATCGTCGGTAATGGTGACGATCGCAGTTATTTGTTTGTGTGCTAAGGCTTGATTGAGCAGTTGCGCGATCGCATTTTCATTTCCCTGCTGCGCTAATTGCAGAAGCTGCGGTCTTTTTAAGTTCTCGTCATTGGTATTCATTGCTAATTTTCGGGTTTTTATCAGCTTAAAACATTAAAACTAGCCAATTTGCCGATCTAAGCGGATGGCTTGTTCTAATGCTGCCTTTTCTTGCGCTCGACGTACATAGGGTTGCAATTGTTCTGGATCGCAACCTGTGAGGATACTTAAGCCTTCTACATTCATTCCTCGCATTAGCATCTCTACGCACCAAGTTTGTTGGGCTTGTTCGATCGCGGGAGGATATCCTGAAGGTGTGAGAATATCAGCAACAATTTTCTGCCAGCGCAAACGTACCTCTACTTCCGACATCGGTTGTCCGTTCTCGTTAATAAATAATGCTGGTTGTTCGTCTTTTCTGGTTTTCAGCCATTGCGTGAGGGGATTTTTGGTGTACGTGCCGTATCGATGTCCCATAATCCATTGATTGAGAGGGACTTGGCGTTTTGCGCCTTGGGTGACTTGCAGTAGATGTTGTTGCTCGTCGAAAATGGAGTGCGATCGCAAAAGATGAGCAATTTCCCCAGCACTCAAACCAGCACCAAACAGCACGTAAACTAAAGCATAGTCTTGAGAAGCAGACTTACGCGCCTTTTGCAGAATTTCTCGCACTATAGAACCGGGTAAATCTATTACCTCTCCTTCCAGGAGAGTGACGCTACAATCAACCGTTCGCAAACTGCTGCTTTGTTCTGCTGCTGTCATCTCAAACGATTTGCTAGAAACAAATAAATCTACTAAATCATTGATAAATGTAGCTCGATCGGGCCATAATTCGTGAAATTCGGTTGTAAATTCGATCGCCGCATAACCCAGTAGCAGCGTATTTAGCAAGCTAGCCAATTTTGATGGCTCCAGCCCCAATTGTAAATGCTCCCGTGACAAGACTGTAGTCAAATATTGCACCGTGTAGCGATGAATTTGGGCGAGTCCTCTGCCGATCGCTTGACGGTTTTCCACTGGATAGTGTCCCGCTTCTCCCACTAGCGATCGCACGAATTCGCGAATTTCTTCCAGTGCTTGCAAATAACCGCCTGCATAAGCTTGCAGTGCTTGAGCCAAGCTGGGATTTTCATTCGCCTGTTGTCCCAGCATTGCTCCCAGTTGAGTAAAAACCTCTGCTTCCTCAATTACCGCTAAAAGCAAGCCATGCTTGCTGCCAAAGTTACGAAATAAGGTTACTTCATTTACTTGTGCCAACTCAGCAATCTGCCGAGTTGTCGTCTCAGTTACCCCCTGAACAGCAAATAATTGCAATGCTGCTTGCACTAGACGCTGCCGAGCGGATTTGCGTTGAACGGTCATAAAATTTATTTGCAAGTGTCACTTGCACATTATCGGAAAAGTTGTTAGGCTAAAAAAGTAAGTAATACTTGCATCTTAACATTCCACTGTAGCGCTCTTCCCAAAGCCGAGCAAGCAGAAACGCGAATTAGTTCCGGATCGGGTCAACAGGATGCAAGGCTTAGAAAAAAGGAAATTTTATGACTTCAAATTCGATCGCAACATCAGAGAAAACCTCAGAATCATTAAAACTGAATTGGACGAATGTTGCCTTTTTCGGGACTTTTCACGCCCTAGCACTGCTGGCTCCCTGGTTTTTTTCTTGGTCTGCCTTGGGAGTAATGATTTTCCTGCACTGGCTGTTTGGCAGCATCGGGATCTGCTTGGGATACCATCGCTTGCTGACTCACCGCAGTTTACAAGTGCCGAAGTGGTTAGAGTATATCCTGACCACGATTGGAGCGTTGGCACTGCAAGGAGGGCCGATCTTTTGGGTATCCGGACACCGCCAGCACCACTTGCATACGGAAGATCCGGATAAAGACCCCTATGCAGCTAGCCGGGGCTTTTGGTGGAGTCATATGCTGTGGATTATGTATCCTCGCCATCAGTTTTTCGATCGCGAAACCTATCATAAATACGCCCCCGATTTATCTCGCGACCCTTATTACAAATGGCTCGATCGCTATTTCTTAATGTTGCAAATCCCAGTAGCTTTGCTGCTTTATGCTTTGGGCGGATGGGCATTCGTAATTTATGGCGTATTCTTAAGAGCCGTGCTTTTATGGCACACCACTTGGTTGATTAACTCTGCAACGCACATGATGGGCGATCGTCGTTTTGAAGTAGCAGACGGTTCCCGCAACCTTTGGTGGGCTGCACTCCTCACCTACGGCGAAGGTTGGCACAACAATCACCACGCTTATCCTAACGTCGCCAAAGCAGGTTGGAAATGGTGGGAATTAGACATCACTTGGTGGGCGATTAAAGTATTAGAAACCCTTGGATTAGCCAAGCGCGTCATTCGTCCTACTATATAGGTTTTCTGACCTGCGGTAAAAATTTAACATAGTTTGTAGTGAGGACTTTAGTCCTCATTTCGAGGACTAAAGTCCTCACTACGAACAAAGCTTTACTATTGCAATTGGTCATTTGTTATTTTGCCAATGACAAATGACCAATGACCAATTACTAACTAACTACACCAAACACGCTACCGATCGCACGCACTACATTATTAGGTTGCATTGCATCGGTAGCTGCTGTAGGTTCGTAACCGCAATGTACCATGCAATCCGCACATTTGGGATTACCGCTTTTATTACCGTATGCACTCCAATCGGTATTTTCGAGTAATTCTTTGAAAGTTTTGTAATAACCCTCATTCAAAAGATAGCAGGGTTTTTGCCAGCCGAGAACGCTGTAGCTGGGACTACCCCAAGGCGTGCAATCGTAGTCTTTTTCCCCTGTCAGAAAATCTAAAAATAGCGGGTTATGATTGAAATTCCAGTTTTTCTTACCAGCTTTGTAAGGTGCTAAAATTTCCCGGAATAAAGCTCTAGTTTGTTCCCGCTTCAAGAAATGCTCTTGATCCGGTGCCCATTCATAACTATAACCGGGCGAAATCATCATGCCATCGATATCCAGAGTGGCGAGAAAATCAAAGAATTCTTGCATTTCTTTGGGATTGGTTCCCTCAAACACGGTAGTGTTGGTAGTAACCCGAAATCCCTTAGCTTTAGCGGCGCGAATCGCTTTGACGGCTGTATCGAATACGCCTTTGCGATCGACACATTTATCGTGAAGTTCGCGCAACCCATCTAAGTGTACGCTGAAAGTTAGATAAGGCGAAGGCTCGAATTTATCTAAACTCTTTTCCAGCAATATGCCATTCGTGCAAAGATAAACAAACTTTTTCCGCTGTACCAAACCTTTGACAATTTCATCAATTTGGGGATGCAGCAGCGGTTCTCCCCCAGGAATCGAAACAATTGGTGCGCCGCACTCTTCCACCGCAGTAAAACACTGTTCTGGGGAGAGGTTTTGCTTGAGAATTTCTGTTGGGTGCTGAATTTTACCGCAACCAGTACAAGCTAAGTTGCAACGAAACAGGGGTTCTAACATCAACACTAAGGGGTATCTTTTGCGCCCTGACAGACGTTGGGCGACAATATATTTCCCCACTTCTAAGGCTTGCAATAGATTAATAGCCATCTGTCTTTGCTCCTCTCACCAAATAAATACCTAATTTAGGCTTTTGCGTAGTTTAGCTTAACTGGCACGAGAATTGGGTGAGAATGGACAGTTCGCGGTGATGGATAAAATTGAGCAATTCAAGAAACCCGGTTTTTCCAAAAAACCGGGTTTCTGGCTCTCCGACAACCGATCGCAATTAATTTGCTAAACTACTTTGCTCTTATTTAAATTAGTTTGTTCCGCAAAATAAAATAGTTAAAATGCTAATAAAGCCGCTATATAAAATACCATGATTTCCACCACCGATCCCTCAGCACTCACCGCTTTACCAGATCACACTCAGTTACCAGAATCAGACGGCACTTTTGTGAAAAACTTTCAAGAACATCCCCAAAGCATTCTGTTAACAGATTCCATCACACCAGTATTCCAGCAAAGGCATCCCGACGGCAACTATTGCATCGGTCAAGATTGTGGAATATATTGGCGTCTAACAGAACCGCCAGAACGAGGAGCGGAATCACCAGACTGGTTTTACGTGCCAAACGTACCAGCAACTCTCAACGGAGTAGTGCGGCGTTCTTATGTATTGTGGCAAGAACTGATACCACCGTTAATTGTATTAGAATTCGTGTCGGGAGATGGCGCAGAAGAACGAGATAGAACGCCTTTGTCAAGAGGTGGTGGAGAAGATGTAAAGCCGGGTAAATTTTGGATTTATGAAAATGTAATTCGTCCGGCATTTTACGGGATTTATGAAGTGAAACGGGCGAGGGTTGAAGTGTATCATTTAATGGAAGGTGAATATCAGTTAGTAGCGGCAAACGAACGGGGTCATTATCCGATTAATCCGCTAGGAGTTGAATTGGGAATTTGGCAAGGACGCTATCAAAATTTAGAATTGCCTTGGTTGCGTTGGTGGGATAGTGAGGGTAATTTGTTGTTGACTGGAGAGGAAAGAGCAGAATTAGCAGAACAAAAGTTAGAGCAGTTGCGATCGCAATTACGTGCTGCTGGGATCGAACCGGAAATATGATATTTCCGTTCAATCTAGTCATTTAAAATCATGAATTTCACCCAATAAAATATTGCAAAATGAACCGGATAAAATAGATAAAACCATTTAGCTTTTTTACCCGGTTCGCCGTTATATTTGATGAGAGTTAAGGGCGCGAATATGGCAAACAGTTGGTAATCGGGAAATTTTGGTAATATTAATGGTGATAAACTAAGCAAAATCCACTGAATCAACCAAGGAATATTATTAGGATTAAAATTCGATAATATAGCTATCATCAATATACCATAAGCACCGTATTCTGAGTTGATTAGTTCGGCTAGCAAAGCAAAAATTAAAGTAAAGACAAATTTTAACTTGGTTATTTTGTCTAGCCTAATAGCGATTAATCCTAAAGCTAACGTTGCTAAAATGTTAGGTCGAGGAATTTGAAAAAGTAAATAATATATTGGTTGAGTTGCTATTCCTAAAATAATTAATCTAAAAAGATACAATTTAAAATTTTTAGTGTACTTCTCTCCTTGTCCGATCAGCCACGCAAATAAAGGAAAGCTCAGTCTACCGACGATTCTAAAAGCGAGTATATCTGGAAAAAATACGGCTCCTATATGGTCGATTGCCATTAGGATAGCGGCTAAAATTTTAATGTGAAATGAAGTCATAGAAAAGGATGAAGGGTGAAGATAAAGTATAAAGTATGAATGTTATTTGATGCTCCATCCTTTTGGCATACTAAATTTTTATTTTATGCCCTATTCCCCATACCCATTTTTCTAAACCAATCTACGGCATCTTTTAAAGCTGTTTCGATGGGAGTTTGGGGTAAACCTAATTCTTTGACGGCTTTTGAGGGATCGTAATACATTTTTTGGGTACTCATGCGAACGCCATCTAAGGGGACGGAAGGAGTTTTCCCTAAAGGGGCGAGAACTTTTTCGTCAATCCAAGCTACGCTGAGGGGTAACCAGGGGGGTACGGTGTTTTTCGGTGCGGGAATTCCGGTTATTTTGGCAAGTTTATCTAATATTTCTTTGAGGGTAAGGTTTTGGTTTCCTAAGATGTAGCGTTCTCCGGTTTTCCCTTTTTCTAAAGCTAGCAAATGTCCTCGCGCTACATCTCGCACGTCTATAAAATTTAATCCGGTATCGAGATAAAAAGGCATTTGCTTTTTCAGGAAACGGAGGATGATATCGCCAGTGGGGGTAGGCTTGATATCCAAAGGGCCGATCGGACTGCTAGGATTAACGATGACGATATCTTGATTTGCTTTTGCTGCTTTAATTGCTTCTTGTTCCGCCCAGTATTTAGATTTTTTGTAATCACCGATTAGTTTGTCTACCGGACTTTGATAAGTTTCATCGGCGATACTTCCTTCTTTCACGCCAATTGCGGCGACGGAACTGGTGTACACGGTGCGATCGATCTTTGCTTGACGCGCAGCTGCTAAAATGTGGCGGGTTCCCAATACATTATGGCAGTAAAGTAAATCTTTGTCGGCTTGCCAAAGGGAATAATGAGCAGCTACGTGAAATAGTACATCACAACCAGTCATCAGGCGGGATAAATTCGGGTCGTTGAGATCGCTTTTGACGAGTTCTACATTTATATTATGTAAGTTATCTAAACGGCTATCGGGACGGACTAGTGCTTTTACTTGATATCCTTCTTCGACTAACAAGCGGACTAAGTTTGCACCGATAAAACCCGTTCCGCCTGTAACAAATGCTTTTTTGGTCATTGTTGATTTGGTGAAAAGATGATGGGGAGATTGGGGGATGGGAGGATGGGGAGATGGGGAGAAACACTATAAATTTATTTCTGCACCTATGTACCCCTACACTTAAAGCACCTCCAATCTAAAATCTAAAATCTAAAATCTAAAATTGTTTTCGGGGTTGCCATTCTTCGATCAAATCGTAGACGATGGGAACGACGATTAAGCTGAGAATAGAAGAAGTTACTAAACCACCTGCGATCGCAATTGCCATCGGTGCGCGTAATTCTGCACCTGCTCCTAAACCTAACGCGATCGGTAACATACCTAATATAGTAGAGACGGTTGTCATCAAGATCGGTCGGAAACGCACTGGCGCTGCTTTCAGGATCGCTTCGTTGCGATTGAAACCTGCTTTGCGTAACTGTTTGATGTAATCTACTAGCAAAATCGCGTTTTTGTTGGCTAAACCGAGTAAAAACACGAAGCCGATTAAGGATATCATGCCAAAATCGCTATTTGTAAATAGTAGTGCCAGGATTGCGCCCACTAATCCTAGCGGTAATGACAAACAAATAATTAGGGGATCGATCCAACTTTTGAACAGAAAGACTAGCACTAAGAAAATGCACAAAGCAGATAAAGTTAAAGTTGTGCCGAAACTGCTAAATACTTCGTTGCTGCGAGCGGAATCTCCTCCTAAATTTAAAGAAATGTCAGGAGGTACGACATTTTTAGCTTCTGCCAAAATAATATCGGTTGCTTGACCGATGGTGAGATTTTGGCTGAGGTTAGCATTTAGATAAACCGATCGCTTACCGTCGCGATGTTCGATTTGAAAAGGAATACCGTCTTCACTCGTTGCACCGGTGATGGTGATATCGACAAATCCCGATCTTCTTTCAATTTTTTGTTGGAGTTGGCGGACAGTTTCGCTTAATGTTTGTAAATTATCGCCTGTTAAGGCAAGTTGCAGTGGTTTTTGTCCGCCAGTATCGACAAATTGAATATCTTCGACACTGGTAGTTACGCCTGGTAAAGTAGGTAATTGCTGACGAATTTGGTCTTGGATTTGGGCGGTGTGAAGTTGGCGATCGTCTTTTAATTTGACATAAATATTGCCTCGATTCGGTTCTCCTTGACGAGAACCTACGACAGTAAAGACAGTTTTTACTTCTGGCGATCGCAAAACTACTTGTTCTAGTTGTTTTGCAACATCGAGAGATTCTTGTAAAGGATTTGCTTCTTCACCGGCGGAGGATCTCAACCATTCTGGTAAGTAAGCGATCGCTGATATGGGGGCGCGATAGGTAATATTAAATTCACCGCGATCGAGTTTGGGAATAAAACCTTTGGGAATAAAAGGAATTAAAACTAAAGTTCCCACAAAAATCATCATCGCTAAACTGATGACGATTCCCCGATGTTTGAGCGCCCAAGCTAATAGATTTTGATAACCTTGGTTAAAGTTAACCCAAATTCTATTCTCCCGCAAAGAAGGTTGACCACTATTCGGTTTGAGCCAAAATACGGCTAAAACTGGCGATAAAGTCCGCGCCACTAGCATAGAGGTAAGCATCGCAGCGGAAACCGTGATGCCGAAAGGTTTGAAAAACTGCCCAATTGTCCCGCTCATTAAGGCAATGGGCAGAAATACGGCGACTGCGGTTAAAGTGGAGGCAATGACTGGTAATCCCACTTCATCAGTAGCTAACAGGGCGGCGGTGCGAGGTTTTTCTCCTCGATCGATATGGCGCATGATATTCTCGACATCGACGATCGCATCATCGATCACGCTACCGATCACTAATGCTAAAGCTAACAGGGTAATGGTTTCTAGGTTAAATCCGTAAATTGCCATCACGATGAACGTTCCCAACAGAGATATCGGGATCGCCAAAGCAGAAATTAATGTTGCTCGCCAGTTCCACAAAAATGGGAAAATAACGATCGCAGATAATGCGATCGCTTCTAATAAAGCATCGATGGTAGCATGAGTAGCGGCGCGGATATACTCTGCTTGAGTAGCGGCTAAGATGAATTGCACTTCTGGGAATAAAGACTGTAAGCGGACGACTTCTTTTTCCACCGCCGAAACAACTCGTGACGAATGGTTCGTTCTTATCTACTGCGG
>CAZJJR010000204.1:0-11987 GCA_964546365.1 uncultured bacterium
AATAAATTTTCTTTTTCTGTTGGTGCTGAACGTATTCGAGAAATCGTTAAATCTTTGCGACATTTTTCTCGTTTGGATGAAGCGGAAAGAAAAGAAGTTGATATTCACGAAGGTATTGACAGTACTTTGATGATTTTACAAAATCGATTAAAAGATAAACCAGATCATCCGGGAATTCAAGTAGTTAAGGAATATAGCAAACTTCCTTTGGTGGAATGCTATGCCGGACAGCTTAACCAGGTATTTATGAATTTGATCGGTAATGCAATTGACGCTTTAGATGAATATAATAAAATGCGATCGCTAGAAGAAATCAAAGCCAATCCCAGTAAGATCGAAATAAAAACTCAAATGAATCTGGACTCAACAGAAAAAGAAAATTTATTCTCTTCAACTTCTCACCCAACATTTCCTTCAGTTCGGATTCGGATTGCTGATAACGGTCATGGCATGACAGAAGAAATAAGGCAGCGCTTGTTCGATCCATTTTTCACTACTAAACCAATTGGGAAAGGAACCGGATTGGGATTAGCCATTAGTTACCAAATAGTGGTAGAAAAACACGGAGGAAAATTAGAATGCTACTCTCAACCAGGTCAGGGAGCAGAATTTTTGATTGAAATTCCACTCCGCCAAGAAGTAGTAAAAAATCAAAAGTAAAAAGTCAACAGTAAAAAATTAACTTTCATTCCTTTCTTTTCTTCCCTATCAATGAGTAAGACCGTGTTCGAGAGCGTAACGTACTAATTCGGTGCGGCTATTAGTACCCGTTTTGCTAAATAAGCGACTAACGTATTTTTCTACGTTACGAACGCTCGTATCTAAGCGACGGGCGATTTCTTTGTTCATTAAACCTTCTGCCACTAAATCTAGAACGCTTTGTTCTCTGGGAGTGAGGTCGATTTTAATGGGTGAAGGTGTTTGAGCGATAGTTGGTCGCTGCTTTAATTGTTCTCTAATTTCTGCCAGTTGACGGGCTATATCATCGAGGTTGGTATTGTCTGAACTTTTTTCGGAAACTGCTCTTCTTTCTAGCAAATTTTCTACAATTGCCACTAATTCATCGGGGTCAAATGGTTTGGAAAGGTAAGCATCGCACCCGGCGTTATAACCTTGAATGCGGTCTTTGGTCATTCCTCTGGCAGTTAAAAATACCACTGGTAAAGTTTTAAACCGAGGGTCTTCCCGCATTTGCTTTAAGAATTGGTAACCATCCACCTGAGGCATCATGATGTCTGTAATTACCAAGTCTGGTGTATATTGCTGAAGTTTTTGCCAACCTTCTGAGGCGTTCGCAGCAACGTCAACCTGAAAGTTGCTGTCTTCTAGGTAAGCTTGCACTGCATCCCGAAGTCCGGGTTCGTCATCTACCAATAATAGTTGTCCTGCCATCTACATCACCTTAAAATTCTACTTATTTTTAAATGTAGCTAAATCAGTCGTTCGGTTATCCGCCCTTAGACCGAACTTGACTTTTACTAATAAGTATGTGTTTTATCTGATGGTAGCAGCGAAAATCCATCTTTCTCGATCGGGCTTGAGAAACCGGGTTTCTATACGAAAAATCTGGTGTTTTGGGTAAAGGTAATGGCAAGAAACTAAGGTGATGACTCTGATGCAAGATCTGAGTAAACTAATCACTAGCAACTTGGGTTAATTAGCGTTTTTCTAACCATTCAATGATTTTGGCTTCTTCCGATAGTTTAGATTGTTGTTGTCCAGCCGTTCGCGCTTGTGTATTGAGGAGATAAATAGGAGTGTTTAAAAAATCAACAAAACTAGCTTTACCTACCAGCGCCTTTACGCTAGTAATTGGTAGTTCTTTCAACAACCATCTGCTGATGCGATAAACATATTCTTGTGGCAATAATCCTTTCATTAATTTAATGCCGTGTAATTCATGTAAATAACGATTTGAACGTCCGTAACGTCGCCATTGGTTTTGGAATTCAGTGATGGTAGAACGGTGGCGATGTTGTACGATCGCAGTTGGTGCAAAAGTGATTTTCCAGGCGGTTTCTCGTTGAATTCGCCAACATATATCCGCATCTCCACCTGTGGTCATGTAGGGACGAAATAAGCCTACTTGTTTAAATATTTCTCTTCTAATTGCTAAGTTTGCTGTTTGCCCGTAGGGACAAAATGGATGTTCTAAAGTATATTTTTGCGATAAGGTATCGTTTTTTTCTGCATATCTTTCCAGTAAGGTTGTACCGGGTAATCCGATAATTTCACCTGCAACAATCCCGATGAATGAATAAGCAAAAGGTTGGATCAGATCGGATAACCAATTTGGTTGGGGACGGCAGTCTGCATCGGTAAAAGCAATTATTTCACCTGTGGCGGAGCGAATCCCGGTGTTGCGTGCGGCGTAGGAACTTTGGATTTTATTTTCAGTTAAGTGACGGATTAAAGTATTATTGGTGGCAGCGGTTTGTAGAAGGGTAGGAGTGCGATCGCTACTATTATTATCTACTAACAAATACTCTACGCGATCGCTCGGATAAGTTTGATTTTTTAGACATTCTATTAAATCTGGTAAATCTGCTTCTCCGTTGTAAATTGGGATGATTACTGAAACTTTTGGTAATAGTTCTTCCATACAATTTCCTATTTATCGAATAATCTCTACTTGTGTTCCTTTCTGGACAAGTTGATATAACTCATTTATATCTTCGTTTTTTAAAGAAACGCACCCTAATGTCCAATTTAATTTTTTGTCTATTAAACTATTATCTGGCGTACCGTGAATTCCGATCTCGCTACCAACGCGATCGTGCCAATTGATTTTACCATTTAATTTAGCTTGAAAATGTTTCCGCCACGAATATTTATTGGGATAATCCAGCCAGAGGAATTTTGACCAACTGGCATGAGGGTAAAAGTCTTTAATTTTAAATACTCCTTCTGGCGTGCTTTTGTCTCCTTCTTTTAATTTATCATCTACCGGATTGCCGCCAAAGACTACGGAATAGGATTTGATCGGTTGGCGATCGTAATAAACTGTCAGCCTGTATTTGGACTTTTCAACTAAGATAGATACTTTAGTTTTATCGAGTTTATCTATATTGGTGATTGGCTTATTATAGTTCAACAGTTGTTGGTTGGGAAGCGGTGAATGACTGATAGTTTGGGAATTCTTTTCTGCACAATTATTTAAACAAATTACGTCAAAAAGCTCTGGCAGGGGTACGGCGTATCCTAAACGGGTGAGTTGCCAATAGAGGGAGGAAAGAGAAATCAGGAGAAGTAGAAGCAATAAAGAATTTCTTTTAGTATTTGGTTTAATAGTTTTGAGCAAGTTCATAAACAGGATTTATCTACTTATTATCTTTAATGGTTGTGCGTGTTTTTTTTTACCACAGATGCCCACAGATAAACACAGATGTATGCGATAGCTTTCTGCTTAGTGGACATATTTTTTGATGATTATTTAGATAAATTTGGATGTTTTTTATATTAAATAATAGGGTGAGTAATCCTCACCCTATTTGGTAACTAACGGATGAAAAAACAAAGCAAAACTAGAATTCCATTAATTGCATAAAATGTAGCAACTACTTGAAGTTCCGACCAGCCAGAAAGTTCTAAATGGTGATGAATTGGTGCCATTTTGAACAGGCGTTTACCAACACCATCGGGGCCTTTGGTTGCTTTGTAATAACTTACTTGCGCGATTACTGAGAGGGTTTCTATTAAGAAAATACCGCTGAGGATTAACAGACTCCAAAGAGAATGGCTAAGAATGGCAACGGATGCCAAGGCACCTCCCAGCGCCAGAGAACCAGTATCTCCCATGAAAACTTTAGCTGGGTTGCGATTATGGGCGAGAAAACCCAAGCAACCACCGCTAACGCAGGCGCAGAAAATCATCAATCCGGGGTAGGCGGGGGCAACTATGGCACCTAATCCTAATAATGCGATCGCGCACAGCCCACCTGCCAATCCATCTACACCATCGGTAAGATTAGTCGCGTTACTTTCTGCTACTAACACGAAAGCAGCTAACGGCCAAAACAGTAACCCCAACGGTAAAATTAAACCAAAAGGTAAATTTACCGTGGTAATACTGGCAGGTTGACTGACAATTAACCACAAACAAAATAAGCTGGCAAAACCAATTTGCAAAGCTAATTTCATTTGTGGTGAAATACCATTGTTTGACTTGCGACGAAGAATTTGCCAGTCATCCAACCAACCGATAAACCCATAACTGAGAGTCAGTGCCGCTACAGCCAAAACTGGCACCAAGTTAGCCAAATCTAGTGCAAAGGCAGACCATACAATGGCCGCAAAAACGCCGACTGGAATAAAGAAGATACCCCCCATTGTGGGAGTGCCGCCTTTTTTCAGATGGCTTTGCGGGCCATCTTCTCGAATTACTTGTCCGGCTTTTAGCGATCGCAAAAGCGGTACTACCCAGTATCCTAACCCAGCAGTCCCTACCGCACACGCCCAAAAAGGCAAAGTCAGGGAAACGCTGGGGTGAAAAATTCTGCCAGTTTGGTAATCAAAAATCAGCGCTACCAAACTGAGCATAATTGCTAGCAAAACCGACAGGGTAGTGCCTGAAAAATTTAGTGACCTTAATTCCAATGATTTAGCATCCACGAGACTGCTATTTCACTCCACACAACACATTCACACTTCTATTCAGTCCTCGATAAATCGGGATATAACCCTTTTTGGACAGGTCACTCTAAATCGTCAACAACATCGTCATCATCATCAATTTCGTCATATACCATTTCGTCGCCACCCATCAGTTGATCGATTTCCTCTTCATCATCTAAATAGGAGTCAGCATCATGATCCTCTCGCGCGAGTAGACGACCTGTAACTTCTAACCAATCTAAAATAGAAGTTTCTTGTTTGACGGGAATCACGGCGGCGGGTTCGTCGATTGGTTCTTCACGCAAAGAAGGGTTATAGACCATACTAGTGTTTAGCAGAATTCCGCTACAAATTAGACAATTAGAGTTTAGCAGTTATTAAAACAGAATTCAGGAGTCTCCAAGTCAGAATTCAGCATGGAATGGGAGTTCGACTGGTAGATAAATCAAGTAGTATAAGACTTCTATCAAATCTAGAATCGCGATCGTAGAGTTGGTTGTCATACACCCGACAGATGAAGTAAAACCAAGCTAGAAACCAGTATCCTTAGTGGTGAAGCAGTTCACAAGAGGTAATTCGGCATGATTGGTAAAGCGTCACTGCTAGAGGCAATTGCAGGCAAAAATCGCGGACTGTTGGCAACGGAAGCCGAAAAACAAGCAATTATGGCGCTGGTTGCTCAATTGGAAGACCGTAACCCCACTCCTCGACCAACAGAAGCAGCAGATTTACTCGATGGTAATTGGCGACTTCTTTACACCACCAGTAGCGAACTTTTAGGCATTGATAACGTACCATTTCTCAAACTAGGTCAAATTTATCAATGCGTCCGTGCAAATGAAGCCAAAATCTACAACATCGCGGAAGTTTACGGCTTGCCATTTTTGGAAGGAATTATCAGCGTTACTGCCCGGTTTACCCCTGTTTCCGAACGGCGAGTTAATGTCAAATTCGAGCGAGCAATTAGCGGGTTACAAAGATTGATTGATTATCAATCTCCCGATTATTTTATCAATGAGATTGAATCTGGTAAAAAGTTTTTAGCTACTGACTTTAGCATTGCCGATCGCGAACAGAAAGGCTGGCTGGATATCACCTATCTCGATGAAGATTTACGAATCGGTCGAGGCAATGTCGGCAGTGTATTCGTCCTAACTAAAAACTAAAATACTTAGCGATATTTCAAATGACCAATGACAAATGACCAATCACAAACTATGCGCTTATCCCAAAGACACCTAAACCTTTTATCAACTTGTCCTCGCAAGTATCAACACAGCTTCTTGGATCAACTCAGTTTATTAACCACTCCAGAACAACAAGAACGGATCGACTGGGGTAGCCATTTTCACTTGTTAATGCAGCAACGGGAATTAGGCTTGCCAATAGAATCGCTCGTGCAAGAAGATGCCAAAATGCAAAAATGGATCGCCGCTTTAGTGAGTGCCGCCCCAGAAATTTTAACCCCCAATACCAGTAAAAAAATATTTCGGGAAAGCGAACATTGTCGGGTAATCAATTTTCAAGGATACGTGCTGACAGTGGTTTACGATCTGTTGATTGCTGAAGAGAAACAAGCGCAAATTTTAGATTGGAAAACATACCCTTTACCGAAAAATCGTCGATGGTTGGAACGTGACTGGCAAACTCGTTTATATTTGTATGTTTTGGCAGAAACAAGCGATTATTCACCCGAACAAATTTCGATGAGTTATTGGTTCGTACAATCTCAACCAGAACCACAAAGTTTAAAATTTAGTTATGATGCAGGATTGCACGAACAAACACGCCGGGATTTAACCAAATTGTTGGATAAATTGAATCATTGGCTGGAAAATTACGAAAATGGCGAAGAGTTTCCCCAAGTGGCTGAAGGTGCGAAGGAGTGCGACTTTTGCCAGTTTGCAATCAGATGCGATCGCAATTTAGAAAAAGAGGAAAATGAAGATAACAAACAGTTGATAACCAGTTTAGCTAAAATTGAAGAAGTTTCGATTTGAGCAGAATTTAACAAGCAGTTATCTGTTCAAACAAAAATATGATAAAAGTTAAAATTGGATGAAAACAACTATGACCGCTATTTTACCAGTATCCCAAAAAACAGAAATTTTTTACCCTAGCGAGGATGGTGAACCATTGGCAGAAAGTTACGACCATCTTTATGCTATACTAACAACTTTGGAAGTATTAAAACAATACTTAGCAGGAAGACAAGCTACCGTTTTGGCAGACCAATTTCTTTACTACTCCCAAGGATTTCCCAAATTGCGAGTAGCACCTGATGTGATGGTAATTTTTGATGTTGCACCTGGGGGAAGAGACAATTATAAAATTTGGGAAGAAGGTCAAGTACCGAAAGTAATTTTTGAGATGACATCTCCCAGTACGCGAGATGACGATCGCAGTTTTAAGAAAAACCTTTATCAGCAATTAGAAGTAGAAGAATATTGGTTATTCGATCCGAAAGGCGAGTGGATAACCGAAAAATTACAAGGATATCGGCTGCGGGGAGAAAATTACGAATTAATGCCAGATAATCGTAGCGTTCCTTTACAACTGCGCTTAGTAGCAGAAGACAAATTAATTGGTTTTTACAGAGAAGATACAGGGGAAAAATTGTTAATACCAACGGAATTAAAAGAGGTGTTACAGCAGAAAACCCTGGAACTCCAACAAGCAGAGGAACGCGCCGAACAAGAACGCCAACGCGCAGAGGAACTAGAATCTTTATTAGCGCGATATCGCGAACAGTTTGGTGATTTACCTCCTCAATAGGACTTAGAAACCGGGTTTCTGTTTTATTCCCATTCCCGATTTGATTCTACACCTGGGAAAAAATTAGCATCTAATATTTGTTCTAAATTATAAACAGATTCAGACGGAAAAATTTTGTAACTTAAAGAAGTTTCCCGCACCGCTAAATCTAACCCATCCTCGTAAGCTTCCGCTAATGCTTCTGGTAAATAAGGTTGCAAACTGGGATTTTTTTTCAGCAATCTATGAATGCGACGGCGCTGTTCTCTAAGGGTAGCAAACCAACTTCTAGACCGATTTTCTGATTGAAACTCCCACTTAAGCAGATGTCCGAGTAAAATTCCTAAACGGTTTACCAATTCTTGTTGTTCTTGTTTCCCCAAAGATTCGATCTCCTCCACCAAATTTGAGATATCTAAACTTTCCAAATTCCCTTCTCGAAGTAATTTCGCTTGTTCTTGCGTCCAGGCATAGAAGTCTGTATCGTATAGTTGGGAAGACTTCAATTTAGAAGCTGCTATTGGTGATTGAGTCATTGCGATCGCTTCCTTAGGTGCATTGTTTCATCTTAACATTTTGACTAATTATTTCATCAGTTAATAGTGCGATCGCCCTCTTCCATATCTTCCCTTATTTGAGATTTTGTATCATAAAGAAAGTCCATTCAAGCTTGCTGGCTAAATTCTTCTGGATCGATTCCCCAATTCACCCAGCGAATTGCTTCCCGTGCAGAGATCGTATCCGGCGGTACGCGCAAGGCGTGAATAGCTCCTGTGCTGGGACAGGTCATTTTTAATATATAAATTTGTTCTCGATCGATATTAGCATCAATTTTTAACAGCGTATATTCGAGATATTCATCTAATTCTGTAGCTTTTAACTCTTGACAAATTCGCGCATATCCTATTCTTTGAATTAGGCGGCGACGCAGTTCGGCGTTATATTCCGATAAAAGCAATTCAGCTTTTAAATTTTGCGGAGGTATTGCTTCAATTAAAAGTTGTTTCAGTTGGAAATCGGTTTCTTTTAAATACCATTCATTCGATAACTTTTCGGGAGGTATTGCCTCGATTAAAATTCGCCTCAGAGGGATAATTGGTTCTTCCAAATACCATTCAGGTTGCCAGTTTTGGGGGTGCTTGCTGCCGTATTTCTCCGGTAACGGTACGCCGCCATAGCAGTAAATTTTGTAGCCGTCCGCAAACTCAATTGCGGCTTCTCCTAAAGCGTGCAGGCGTTCTTCAGTATCGAAATTGAGTTTGATGGGGCGATCGCACAGCACGCAAACTTTTTCAAATGCAAAAATCCAGCCGCAATTGCTCATTAAAGACTCAAATATTTCCCACTGTTCCGCATCACTATATAAATTTGAAATCGTTCTATAAAATTCAAATACAGCACACCTCGCCGCCCATAATTCCGGGCAGATGCAGTTATCTAAATAGCCGATCGCTTGTCGCCAAACTTCCTCTCCCAGTTGTCTCCATTTTTCCTCGCCTAGTTGACTCACTACCAGTTCCCAGAGATGGGAAGATAGTTCGCTTCGCAACTGGTGTTTTAATTTTTGGGTGATTTCCTTTCCCAATTTATTTCCTAGCGCATCGAAAAGTGATTTTCCGAATAGATTTTGAATTTCTACTTGCAATGGTTTCCAAAGTCTTTCATTTGGTTTAGCAAACGGTTTGCCTAAAGGGTCTGTTTGGTGCAGCAATTGAGCCGTTAGTTTACCGAGAATTAACTTCAATGCTGCCAGCGGACTATCGCAAAAAATTATCTCCGGTTCGGGTTTGTTATACAATGCGTAGATGGCTTTGATGGAGTTAGCGGCTTTTTGGCGATCGAGCGGTTCGGTTTTAGTGGCGATCGCTTTCCACTTTTCCTGAATTTCCGATCCTAAAGCTTTTATATTTAAGTTGAGTTCTTCCGCATTTGTTTGGATGAGTTTAGCAAAAGCATCCTCTTCCAAATATACATATTCACATTCAGGATCGTCCAAAGTAGCGCCATTCAACTCAGCTTGATTCAAATTGGCAGCATTGATATTAGCACCAACTAGATTGGCAAAGCTTAAATCAGCATAACTCAGATCGGCATTGTTGAGGTTTGCTTTATGCAAATTCGCACCACTCAAGTCAGCACCAACTAACACGGCTTCGCTTAGATTAGCACCACTCAGATTAGCACCACTTAGGTTGGCATTGCTAAGCTTTGCCCTTTCCAAGTCTGCATTTTCTAAGCAGGCATTGCTAAAATTAGGACGCAAAAAGGAATTTCCAAATAAGTCAGCAGCACTGAGATTGGCACCGCTGAAGTTGATATACTCTAATACGTACCCTCGCACACGAGCATTAACTAAGTAAGCACCGCTGAGGTTAGCGCCTCTAAGCCAAACGTCCGAGAAGTAGGCATCTTCAAGATCTGCATCTATAGGCAAACATCATTCATATCGGTACACCAGAAATTCGCATGGCTCAAGTTAGCACCAGTGAGGTTTGCACGTTTCAACTCGCAACTGAAGCTGTCGTTCCAATTGAATTGAACGCCGCTGAGATTGGCATTTTTCAGATTTGCACGTGCCAGATAGTGACCGCTGAGATTGACATTCGTTAGATTGGCATCCTTTAAGTTGTAAACCTTCAGCAACCAGGTATTTTTTAGGTCAACATTACTGAAGTTGGCAAAACCGATATTGGCATTCTCTAGATCGATACCATCTAGATTGACATCACTTAGGAAAGCACCCCTCAAGAAAGCACCCTTCAATTGGGTATAATTGTGCTGGCGATCGCTAAATTTGGCATACCTAAAATTAACACCCTCTAAGTCTGACCATTGCAAATCTGCAAGGCTTAAGTCAACATCGCTCAAATCAGTCCAAGCTAAATCAAAAGCGGGATTTAAACCAGATGCTTGCACTTCTTTCAAAAAGTCTTTTGTTTGCGTTTTCTTGATGCGATCGACGATCGCTTGACGTTCTGCTAGCGATTTTTGCTTAGTCATATCGAATTAGCATTTTGAATTTGACAAGCTGCTTTTTATAGCAATTTATTTTATTGTGTTTGTATCCATTCCAAATTTATTCACATCGATCGCAGCATTTCTTCAAACTCTCGCAGCGCCACGCTAGAACCAATTTGCCAACCGCGATCGATGTATTGAGGAATCAAGTTTTTGAGATCGTATCCGGGAAACCATCGGCTAATTTCAGACTCTTGATACTCCTGTGAATCGAATTGATAGATTAATAATTGATTTTGACGGTAAACCCAAAGTTCTAAAGGTGCGATCGCTTGATAATCTTCTGGTTTAGTAGTGGAAGTCAAGTCAATTTCGATCGCTAAATCTGGGGGCGGATCTGTTTCTAAATCGATGCGTTCTTTTCCTAGAATGCGATCGCGATTATCTATATAAAAACAGTAATCTGGTTCGATTCCCTGTAGATTAATGCGCTTCAACGTAACTGGGGTAAATGCGTCCCAATCTTTCCCAGCTTTTCGCAACAAAGCTTTAACCAAATCTGCCAGTAAATCAGCATTCTTAGCGTGTCTGGGCAAAGGTGACATAATTCTAATTTCTTGAGTTTTACTGTTGTAGCGAATTCTCAATCCAGCTTTATCTTCTTGACGGGCTAGCAATGCTTCATAATCTTGCCAAGTTCTAAACCGCAGTATGAGTTCGTCCCCTGGTGCGAGGGAAATTGTATCTTCAGTAATCGTAGGTAATAGCATATTTTAATACTAACAAAACTCGCCTTTCCATAATAATAACAATAATATACTCATTATAAGGCAGCAATTTGTTGAGCAAACCACATAGCCGCCATCCCATTTCCTTGAGCTAACATTTTCAAAGTTTCTGATAACAAAGCTATTGGCAAACCTTCCATAACTCCTGAAAATTCACATTCCTGATATTTGCCATTCTCCTGCAACCGAAACGCTAATACCCGTTCCCCTTTTATATCCACCACCCAATATTCGGGAACTTTTAGGGCTGCATACAACCGTTTTTTTTCATCTAAATCGGTTGCCAAAGTCGTATCGGCAATTTCGCAAACTAAATCCGGTATTCGCCATTTATCTAGATTAATTTTACGCGGTTCTCCGGCTTGCAATTGAGGAAAATCACCACCAACATATAAAACTCGATCGGGCGCACCTCCACCTACATTTGGCTTCTCAATTACACAGCCACCCAAGTCATCGAAAGCTTGTCCTCCTTTGCTTGTAAACCAAAAACCAAACACAAGTGTTAAAAGATTGTTAAATCGAGCGTGATTAATTCCTTTGTTACCCATATCAATCAAAAGATATCCTTCATAAAAAAATATCCTGGCTGATTCCAAAGTTGGATCTTCGCAGGCTTTTATATAATCTTCCCATGTAGCGGTCTGCCATTGAGCAATTGCAATATTATTTGATGGACTAATCGTGGATGAAGTTAGGTTAACCATAATTGATAAAGCAGGATAGTAGACGATCGTACTAAAATAATTGGCAAGGTTAAGCGAAATGATAATATTATTCTAGTTTAACATTAGAGTTATATCAAATATTTAAGTACTAGCAATAGTAGTAATTTTTTTTTTTTTTTACAAGTGGTTTCTCTCTTGGCTTGCT
>CAZJJR010000205.1:0-2867 GCA_964546365.1 uncultured bacterium
CTCAGAGAATTTGACGTGGGAATTTATGAAGGGACTAGCGACCCTGAAGGATGGCAAGCTTATAAAGAAGTGGTTCGCGTTTGGTTATGGCAGCAAGATAAACAGCGCCGTTTACCAGAAGGAGAAAGTTTTCAAGATTTATTAGACCGATTCGTACCTTTTTTAGCAGAATTAACCGTTAATTTTGGCGATCGCAAAGAAGGAATTTTATTAGTGGGTCACGGCGGGCTGTATCGATGTGTATTACCCTATCTGCTTTCTAATATTTCTTATGAATTTTCCGAACAACATCCTATAGACAACGTTTCTTTTATTTTGGCAGAATACCAAAACAATCAAATATTTTGTCGGCAATGGTGCGATCGCACTATTTAATTAAAACAACCCTCACAAAAATATGATGACAACACCTAACGATGGGCGACAATACGCCCCAGCAACGCAACGCAACCGAGAACCGATTTTAGGCGTGTTGCAATGGGTACTGCCTGAAAATGGTACTGTTTTGGAAGTAGCAAGCGGTTCTGGCGAACACGCCGTCTTTTTTGCCCCTCGCCTTTCTCCCCGCAAGTGGTTACCTTCTGACCCCGATCCCGTATCGCGAGAAAGTATCGTGGGATGGCAAGAACATTCTCCATCAGAAAATCTTTACCCCCCGCTTGACCTTGATGTGCGTTCTCGCATTTGGCCTTTAGAAATCAAAAATCAACCTGAAAATAAGTATCTGGCTGATATCACGGCTATTGTCAGCATCAATATGATTCATATCGCATCTTGGTCAGCTTGTTTGGGATTGATGGCAGGTGCATCTCGCATTCTTCCATTTGGGGGAATACTTTATTTATATGGCCCTTTTAAGCAAGGAGGGAAGCACACGGCAGAAAGTAATGTAGCTTTTGATGAAATGTTGCAAAGTCAAAATTCAGAGTGGGGTGTGCGAAACTTGGATGATGTAATAGAAGCCGCTAAAGCAAAAGACCTTAAATGGCTAGAGACTATTAAGATGCCAGCTAATAATCTTTCAGTGGTATTCCAACGGTAATAAATTTTGTCTAGTAAAATCCGTAAAATTGTCTGAAAGTAAATCCAGCTAAGGTAAAATAATTTTTAGGTGGGATGAAGCGATCGCGAAATCTAGTAAAAATTTGGGTTTCTTTATCGCTCAACCCAACCTACAAAAAAATTTTATTTTATATGCTGTATCAACTTTAATTCTGGTTTGGTCACTTTTTATTTATATCTAACTATTCAATATTTATATTCAACAACTATTTTATAGAATAGTCTAAAAAATCTAGGTAATTACCGTATTTACACTTAAGAAATCTAGTATTAATTTAATTAAAATTAAAATTTATACTCAATTCAAAAAAATTTACGGCAGTTGTTAGTTCGCGTAGCGCGAGCGAGCCTGTCATCTATCTTAAGGTGAATAAAACTATTTCATCGGGAAAATAGAAAAATATTTCTCATTGTTAAGCTAAAGCTAGAAATGAGAAATCGCAAGGAAAATGGCATAAGAATCGCTGATATCTGGATTATTTGGGCTTCAGCTAGGCTAATTTTACGAAAAAAAGGGATGAGGAAGTGACTACTAAAAAAAAATTAAAGGGTCAAGGTTATAAAGGAAAATATGGTAGTCGATCTACTGAAAAAAGTGACTGCCAAAGCGAGGAAGTTAACCGCCATTTATTTGAAACTTGTCCGATCGGTCTAGCCTTATGTCGGATGGACGGTACTTTAGTGAAGGTGAACGCAGCTTTTGCAGATATTATCGGTCGCACGGTTGAAGAAACTCTCCAGTTGACCTACTGGCAAATTACGCCTAAAAAATATGCTTTACAAGAGCAAATGCAGCTAGAAAGTTTAGAACAAACCGGACGTTATGGTTATTATGAAAAAGAATTCATACACAAAAGCGGACATTTAGTACCAGTACGCTTAAAAGGGGTGATTATTAAAATAAACGGTGAAAAATTAATTTGGTCTAGTGTTGAAGATATTACAGATCGGCAAAAATTACAAGAAGAATTGATTAAACAGAGAGATTTTAACAAAACTATTATCGAAGCTTGTCCGGCGTTTATCGTTACCCTCAGTCCGGAAGGGAAGACGCAAATGATGAACCCAGCGATGCTAAATGCTTTGGGTTACAATTTAAAAGAAGTGTTAGGCACTAATTATGTAGATACTTTTGTCGCAGAAGCCGATCGCGCTGGTGTATGTAAGGATATCGAACAAATTTTCAGAACTCGTCAACAAAGCGTTCATCTCAACCACGTACTAACTAAAACAGGAGAAAAAAGGTTAGTTGAGTGGCATACGAGATTTGTTAAAAATGAAGCTGGAAAAATAGAATTTTGCATCGCCGTCGGAATCGACATTAGCGATCGCAAAGCTTTAGAAAAAGAATTAGCCAGTAAGCAAGCTCTTTTTGATGCGTTTTTCCGTACTGCTACGGCTGGCTTTTTGATTTTAGATAATAAAATGCGTTACGTGCGATTAAATCAAACACTCGCAGATATTAATGGAATCCCAATTTCAGATCATATTGGCAAAACAGTTAGGGAAGTATTACCCGAACTAGCACCGATGGTAGAGCCTACATATTAAAAAATTCTAACTACAGGTGAACCGTCTTTGAACGTAGAAGTTAGCGGCGAAACGCCACAACAACCAGGTGTAGAAAGACATTGGATGGTTTCTTACTTTCCGCTGCCCGGTTTGGATGGTAAACTGCTTGGGTTAGGTGGTGTAGTAGTGGAAATCACCGATCGCAAACTGGCGGAAGCAAAGTTAAAACAGTATCAAGAACACTTAGAAGAACTGGCAACAGAACGAACTGCTGAACTGACAAAAACTAATCA
>CAZJJR010000205.1:2908-11902 GCA_964546365.1 uncultured bacterium
GAAGAAGCGCAGGGAGTATTAAGACAGCAAGCTCAAATCATCAATCAAATTCACGATGCAGTAATTTGTTGCGATTTAAACGGGATAATTACTAGTTGGAATAAGGGGGCAGAGCGCTTGTACGGCTATTCTGCACTAGAAGCTATAGGTCAAGATATTACTTTTTTTTATTGTCAAGACGAATTAAGCCGCCTGCAAACCGACGTGATAGAACCACTATTTACAAAAGGCAGTAATGAAATAGAAATGAAAGCCGTTTGTAAGACAGGAAAAGTTATTCACGTTCATCTATCAATTTCTCTTTTAAATGACAGGGAAGGAACGGTTACGGGAATGATCGGCTATTCAATTGATATTACCGATCGCAAACAAGCGGAAGCAGAAATTCAGCAGAGTTATAACTTGTTGAACTCTATCATGGAAAACACATCAGACTGCGTATTCATTAAAGATATCGAGGGGCGTTACGTTATAGCAAACTCTGCCCTTTCTAATTATTTTAATAAATCCAAAGAAGAGATTATTGGCAAAAAAGATGATGAATTAATGGATTTAGAATTTGCTAATAAATTGCAAAAAAATGACTTAACAATTATGCAATCTGGCGTAGCCGATGTTTTAGAAGAAACTCTCTTACAAAACGGAAAGAAAAAAATCTTTCTTTCCACCAAAACTCCGTGGCGCGATTGGGAAGGAAATATCATCGGGTTAATTGGCATATCTCGCGACATTAGCGATCGCAAACGAGCAGAGTCAGCCTTACAAGAGCAAATTCGCCGCAACGAACTGATCCTCCAAACGGCAATGGATGGTTATATTAAATTAGCTCTCAACGGTCAAATTCTCGAAGTTAATCCAGCATTTTGTGCGATTACGGGCTACCAGCAATTAGAATTGCTAAACATGAAAATTAGCGATTTAAAGGCGAAAGAAACAGCTATAGAAACCGCCCAAAATATCGAAAATGTCATAGAAATGGGAAATAATCGCTATGAAACAAAGTTTTGCTGTAAAGATGGGCGAATTGTAGACTTAGAAGTGAGCGTTAACTTCGTGCAATTGGGAGAAGAACAATTTTTATTTGGTTTTACTCGCGATATTACAGAACGCAAACGTACAGAAGAAGCACTCCGAGAAAGCGAACAAGAATATCGACGTATTGTGGAAACTGCCCAAGAAGGAATTTGGATTATTGACGCCGATAGTAATACTACTTTTGTCAACCAAAAAATGGCAGATATGCTGGGATACTCGGCAGAAGAAATGGCTGGTAAGCCCTTGTTTGCTTTCATGGATGAAGAAGGAATCGCGATCGCGCAAGCTAACTTAGAAAGGAGACGAAAAGGCATCAACGAACAACACGATTTTAAATTTCAACGCAAAGATGGTAGCGCTCTTTGGGTAATTATTTCTACTAGCGCTCTTTACGATAAACAAAAATCGTATATCGGTGCATTGGGAATGGTAACTGATATTACCGATCGCAAACAAGCAGAAGAAATATTGCTACAATCCGAGCAAACTCTCAGACAGCAAGCGATGCGGGAAGCTTTGATCAACCGACTCGCCAGCCAAATCCGCAATTCTCTTAATTTAGATACAATTTTAGTCACGGCAGTACAAGAAATTCGCAATTTAATGCAAATAGATTGGTGTGTATTTGGTTGGTATCGCCTTAACTTAGCACCACCGATTTGGGAAGGAATATATGAAGCAAAAAATCCAACTTTACCGACACTTTTAGCTTCCTATCCTGTAGATTTAGAAAGCAAATTAGTACAGCAAATTTTACAAATGCAAATTGTGCGAACCGATGATAGTAACTTACTAGAAGAACAGGCAATGCGTCAATCTTATCTTTATTTAGGAATTCATTCATCTTTAGCGGTGCCAATTCAAACTCAATCGGGTGAAGTTGGGGTAATTGGTTGCAATCATGCTCAATTGCGACCTTGGAAAGATGAAGAGATCGAATTACTAAAAGCAGTAGCGGATCAGTTAGCGATCGCGATCGATCAAGCCAGACTCTACGAACAAACTCGCATCGCCGCCGCCCAAGCACAAGCGCAAGCCCAACAGTTAGAGCAAGCTTTACAGCAATTGCAACGCACCCAAACTCAACTAATTCAAAGTGAAAAAATGTCCAGTCTCGGACAATTAGTAGCTGGTGTCGCCCATGAAATAAATAACCCAGTTAACTTTATCTACGGTAATCTCGTACCTGCTCAAGAGTACACGCAAGACTTATTAAGATTGTTGCAAATCTATCAAAAAACTTATCCAGAATCAACACCAGAAATTCAAAAAGAAATCGAAACGATCGAACTAGATTTTCTCAGAGAAGACTTACCGAAAATATTGAACTCCATGAAAATAGGGGCCGATCGCATTCGGGAAATCGTCCTTTCCTTGCGTACTTTCTCCCGCTTAGACGAAGCAGAAATGAAAGCTGTGAACATTCACGAAGGAATAGACAGTACCCTGCTAATTTTGCAAAATCGCTTAAAATGCAAATCAGATCATCCCCCTATTCAAATAATTAAAGAATATGCCAAATTGCCTTTAGTTGAATGCTTTCCAGGACAACTAAATCAAGTATTTATGAACATTATCACCAATTCTGTTGACGCATTGGATGAATATAACAAACGTAGAAATCTTTCGGAAATCAACCTCAATCCCAGCAAAATTATTATTCGCACATCTTTAGTAAAGGAAGAATCGGAAACCGATCGCCAATTCTCGATCGCCAATTTTCAATATGTCGAAATTAAAATAATTGATAATGGCACGGGCATGAAAGAAGAAGTGAAAAAACGCTTGTTCGATCCCTTTTTCACTACCAAACCAGTAGGAAAAGGTACGGGATTGGGATTAGCAATTAGTTATCAAATCATTGTAGAAAAACACCACGGAATCTTAAAATGTAATTCAGCACCCGGTGAGGGAGCGGAATTTATCATTCAAATTCCGATTAGACAATCTAACAAGACACATAAATAAGCTGCTAGGAATTTAAATAGGGTGTTTAGGCTGGTGAGGGTATCAGGAGATCGGGAGATAGGAAAAAGGAAAGAAAAATAGAATTAATTTTCTAACTCCTGAATTCTGAATTCTGAATTCTGACTTCATCCTTCAGACTTTATCCTTCATCCTTCAGATATCATCCTTCATCAGGCAGTGTAGGCTAGAGATGAGAGTCTTAGCACTAGCTCGGACTTTTTCAGCTAACAGCACCAAACTCATCGCCAAGTTCATGCCACTGTCTCGCCTACTTGCACTGATAGCTAGCCTCAGCGTACTTCTGGGGCTAATAATTTGGCTAATTAACTCCTTATATCGGCTTTACAGTAACATTGCTTGGTCAGCGCCACCCCTACTAGCCAACTTATTGCTGTTTTTGCTAATCGTGCTAGTGGCAGTCTGCCTAGCCGCATTTGGCTATTACGCCATGATATTTTGGCAATCCCAAAATAAGCCCCGCAAACGCCGCTTAAAACCCAAAGTTCCGGAAGCAAAAACCGAAGCCGCCGCCGAAACACTTCGCGCCGTGCGAAAACAAGTCAAACAAATACAAGATGAAGTAACGCGACAAGCATTACTCAGTCGTTCCCGCGAAATCGAAGCCAATCTCGCACGGGGTAACTTACAAGTAGTAGTATTCGGCACCGGTTCGGCGGGTAAAACTTCTCTAGTAAATGCCTTAATGGGAAGAATGGTAGGGCAAGTAAGCGCCCCTATGGGTACAACAGAAGTAGGCGAAACTTATAACTTAAAATTAAAAGGATTAGAGCGAGAAATTTTAATTACCGATACCCCAGGAATTTTAGAAGCTGGTGTAGCGGGAACGGAACGAGAACAACTGGCAAGACAATTAGCTACCGAAGCAGATTTACTATTATTTGTAGTTGATAATGATTTAAGGCGATCGGAATACGAACCGTTACGGGCATTAGCAGAAATTGGTAAGCGAAATTTGCTCGTTCTTAACAAAATTGACCTTTATACAGATGACGATAAAGAAGTTATTTTGGCAAGACTGCGGGAACGAGTGCGGGTATTTATTTCTTCCGCTGATGTAGTTGCCGTGACTGCCAATCCGCAAGCAGCTAAATTAGCAGATGGGGAAATTTTCAAACCAGAACCAGATGTAATGCCATTGATTCGTCGCTTGGCAAATGTACTGAGAGCAGAGGGCGATGATTTGATGGCAGATAACATATTATTGCAATCTCAACGTTTAGGAGAAGAAGCCAGAAAATTAATTGATGCTCAACGACGACGGCAAGCTGATAAAGTAGTAGAGCGCTTTCAATGGATTGGTGCGGGTGTAATTGCCGTGACGCCTTTACCCGTAGTTGACTTGTTAGCAACAGCGGCAGTCAATGCCCAAATGGTAGTAGAAATTGGCAAAATTTACGGTTGCGAATTGAATATGGAAAGGGGAAGAGAGTTAGCGCTTTCTCTGGGCAAAACTTTAGCCAGTTTGGGAATAGTTAAAGGTGCAATTCAATTACTTTCCACGGCATTACAATTAAATGTTGCGACTTATTTAGTAGGTAAAGCAATTCAAGGCGTAACTGCTGCTTATCTGACTCGCATTGCTGGCAAAAGTTTTATCGAATATTTTCGTCACGATCAAGATTGGGGAGATGGCGGTATTACGGAAGTGGTACAAAGACAGTTTCAACTCAATCGCAAAGATGAGTTTGTGAAGGCGTTTGTGCAAGAGGCAATTGCCAAGGTTGTTCAACCTTTAACGAATTCTCCGCAACCGGAAATTGAAGAGGAGGAAGAAGAAGAGTATGAAGAGGAAGAGGAAGAAATTAAATTAGAACCTTTACCTCAACAACGGTATGAATTACCCGATGATTATGATGATTGGCTGAATCCCGATCCTAAACGGGATGATTGGTAATGGCTATGGGAGGGATTGGTTGAGTTTTGCGATCGCATTCTGAATTTGCATTAAATCAAGCAAAGAATATCATCTCGAATTTGCTGCCAAAATTAGGATAGTTCTTTTCATATTTTCATTTACAAATGAACATAATTATGGGTTAGAATACTCAATTTATTGCCTGTATCTAACTCACCCTACAATTAATTTATTACATTAACTACAACTTGGGTAGTCATCCATTCCCGGCTGGGAAAAGCTACCGGAATTAATTGGCGCGTTGCGGGTTGTTCGCTAGCTAAAATTGCTAAAAGTTCCTCCAAAGAATTGCTAGGGGCATTAATTTTTCTTTTGTTGGCAGGAATAATGGGCTGGTCGAGGGCTGGTAATTCTAACCAGCGAAAATTTGCTGCATCCAATGTCACGAAAACTTTCAAAATATCTGCACCCCGTGCTTCCCCTTCTGGCAAACTTAACTCAATGGGAATCAGTTCTGTTTGTCCGGGATCGAGGGGAACGAATTGGCTTTTGGTACTGGGGGGATATAGCTGATCAATTGCCCAATTAGATTGTAAATCTAAGATAACAAGATTTAAGACATTTGAGTAGTTATTTTGAATTTCTAGAAATACGCACTCCCCCGCACTCACTGTAGGTTGGGTGGGGTCTTCAAAGGGTTGGGGAGAAATTGGTTCGCCCAGTTTATAATTAGCTTGTTTGCCTAATAAATTAACTGAAACTTTGCCTTGCAAGGGTGATTTGGGGTCAATGTTATCGAGTTCCTGAATTGCTTGATACTTTGCTAAATGGATGAGACGCTTTACCAAGTTGGTAGCGGCGTTGCTATTGTTTACGTTTAATCCTGGTTTCAGGATAATCGGAAATCCGGTGCGATCGCAAATTTCATAAACCCACTCATTCACGGCAACTTGATATCGATTCGCCTCTTCTTCCGTCTGAATTTTCCGCATCGTCACTTGATAATGAGCCGTTTCATTATTCAACGCTAATTCAACCCAACCATTACCTGCCATTGCTAATGCTAATTTCTGCAAAAATTTATCACCATTTTGAAAATTATCTGGCATCAAGCCAACTTTTTTAACTAAACTAACAGGCGCAGAAGTTAGGACAGCTTGTGCGCCCGATTCGATAAATTTTTGGTCACCGAAAATAGTTGGAATTTCCGCCCAAGATTCGGTGGCTTTTCTTTGGACAATTTTAGCAATTGCTAATCGCTGTTCTACCTGAGTGAAATCTTTCGTTCCCAATGGATAAATGACAAATGTTGCTCCCAAATTTACCCCTTGAGCTTGACCCGCATCGAGTTTAATCCGTTGAGGTTTAGTATTTTCATCTAACTCTACTTCTAAAACCGTGACAGCGTAAGCACTAGAAATAATTTGATTGCCAAAAACCAGGCGATTTTCTTCACCCAATAACATGGGTGTTTGCCTGACAAATTGGCTGCGAACTTTTGCATAAATGCGATCGTGAAGTGATTTGTAATTCAGTTCGGGAATGCCTTGATTTAATGTATCTAGTAACCAATAAGTGAGCGCCCCATGATGTTCTTTCCCGTCAAAAGTATATTCGTAAGCTAACTCAGATGGACGACAAGCAGCTAGTAAAACATAGTCTTTAGGATAAGGTAAAAGATTTATATTTCCCTGACGAGTTGCTATTTTAGTTAAATTCTGCCAAGTTTTCACCAACTCTTCCACTGGTGCAACTAAACTGTCGGTAGGTCTTTGTGTAGTATCAATTTTATCTGCATTCAATCCGCGAATCTCTGCACCGCCAACTCGCGTTACCCCTCCCGAATGGCAGCAATCCATCACCACAGTTAAAACTAATCCTTTCTGCACCATATCATCGATAATTTTAGCGAGTTCGAGGTCGCGCAAATAACGAGAATTTGGATTACCAATATTAACCGGAACTAATACTTCATCGATGCCATTTTCTCCTTTCAATTGAGGGTAATTAGTCTTGGCGCGACCGCCATGACCGGAGTAATGAATATAGATTCGATCGCCCGGTTGGGCAAGATGTGTTATTTCTTTAAATTTTGCTACTATGTTTTCGTAATTTGGCAAAACGTCAGGGATTTCTTCTTGGTTTGAAGCGATTAATTTGATAATTTTATTAGGTGGTTTCGGTTGGCGATTTAGAAAAATTTCAACGCTGTTAATATCCCGGACACATCCTTTAAGAGTTTTGTAGAAACTTCCATCAGGTAATCGATTTGGTAAATAACAATCGATTCCGATCAGTAAGGCGTATAAGTTTGTAGTTAGTTTAAAATCATCTTTCATAAAAATTACAAACTATGGTTGTATTCATATTTTGCATTAGTTTCAACATTCGCCAAGGACTCAAGTCCCTGGCTCATAGCGAAAGTCCTCTTAAGAGGACTAAATACCTAAATGCTTACATACAATTCATATGTTTTCAGTCCACTTGAGTGGACTTGAACTATTAGCCCGAAAATCAATTTTCGGGCGAGATAAAACGACAGGTGCAAGATACAAAAATACTAGTCTTTCGTTATCCTTAAAACCAATTGATCTGTAATCCATTCACTCGCTGCATATCTAGCAGGCTCTAAATTTTTAGTTGGTGGTTGTTCTTCAGCGATAACTGCTAAAAGTTCTTCAAGGGGATTTTCCGGGCTTTTTCCCGATGCTGAAATAATCGGTCGATCGAGTGCTGGTAATTCTAACCAATGAAAATCAGTTGCACCAACCGTGGCAAACACTTTTACGATATCGTCGCATTTTTCATATCCGTTTGGCAGAGTTGCTTTTAATGGTAGTATCTCTTCTTGACCGGGATTGAATGTGACGAAATAGGCGCTTCCAGAGGGATAAATTTGTGAGATTCCCCAATCTGATTGTAGATTTATTACCGTCACGTTGAGCGTTTGAGAAGAATCGTTGCGAAGTCGCACAAACAACCATTCACTTACTGTAATTGCGGTGATATTTCCAGGGGTATCAAATGGCTGTGGTTGTGGTTCTTCCGAAGGATCGTAGTTAGCTTGTTTGCCAATTACCTCTAAAGTAAATGCTAGTTTGCTACCCGGTAAGTTTGACCGATGATAGTAGTTATCTAGCTGCTGCGTTGCTCGATATTTAGCTAAATGTAATAACCGTTTGGCAATATCGGTAGCCGCATTAGGTTCGCCTACTTTTAAAGCAGGTCGTAAATTAATAATGGGAATACCGCTCGGATCGCAAATTTCGTATTCTCCATTTTGATTAATTGCTACTTGATAATCAGCCGTTTCATTTCCAGATATTAATTCTATCCAACCCTTGGCGATCGCAATCGCATCTGCTACTGCTTTTAAAGCGGTACTTTGCACTGGATCGGAATCTGCTTTTTCTAACAAACGAACTTTTTTTACTAATTTGACAGAACGAGGATTAATTAGTAATGCTTGAGAAGCTTGTTCGATCGGTTCGGTGCGAAAAACTTCTTTCACTTCCAGCCAAGATTGCGTCGCGCCTAGTTCGCTAATTTCAGCTAAAGCTAATCGTCGATCGATCTCGGTAAAATCTGTAGTACCGGGTGGATAAATGGCAAATTGGGAACCTTTACTCAGTCCTTGTACTTGACCTGCATTGAGTAAAATTCGCTTATTTTCATCAATTCTTATCACATTTACGGCATAGTCTAAGGATATGCGATCGCTGCCAAATACCAAGCGATCGCCTTCTCCTTGCAGTAGCGGCGTTTGGCGCTGAAACTGACTGTTAATTTTGGCAAGTAGGCGATCGTGCAGTACCTTATAAGTCAGTCCGGGCGTCAGCGAATTGAGGGTATCTAGTAGCCAATAAGTGAGCGCACCGTTGCGTTCTTTCCCGTTGAAAGCATACTCGTAAGCAAGCTCATTAGCACGACAAGCTGCTAATAAAACGTAGCCTTTCGGTTGTGGTAACCATCCGCTACCTAATTCCAAGTTGCGCGTATCCGACTCGGTTAAATCTTGCCAAGTTTCGATTAATTCACGATCGGATGCTACTAAACTTTCTGTCGGTCGAGCAGTTTTATCAACTGTATTTAATCCTCGAATATCAACATCATTA
>CAZJJR010000206.1:0-4036 GCA_964546365.1 uncultured bacterium
TTAACTCTAACTTCTGACCTCTGAATTCTGACCCCTGAATTCTGAATTCAGCCTTCATCCTTCAGACTTCATACCAGATAGACTCGACTTTTTGGGCTAAAGCTTGTGCTTGGGATTTATCTGAAGTATCCAAAAGAAGGGTAACATGGCCGAGTTTGCGCCCGGGGCGAGATTCGGTTTTGCCATACCAGAGGACGTGGCAGTTGGGTAGTTGGGCTAGCTGTTGTCGTTTGGGGAGATAATCGCTGTGGGAATGTTCGTAGCCTAACAGATTTACCATGACTGCTCCATCACAGTGTAGGGCGGGATTGCCTAATGGTAAACCGCAGACTGCCCGCAGGTGCATCTCGAATTGGGAGGTATGGCAGGCGTCTATGGTAAAGTGACCGGAATTGTGGGTGCGGGGTGCTATTTCGTTGACTAGTACTTTGCCATCTGGGGTTAAAAAGAGTTCGATGCCAAATACTCCCACGGCTTGTAGACTGTTGAGGAGGGTGCGAGCGATCGCATTTATTTCGGTGTTGACAGATGGGTCGAGTTCTGCTGGCACTAGCACCCGCCGACAAACTTGTTCTTCTTGCTGTGTTTCCACTACGGGATAAACTACAATTTCACCAGCTACGGAACGAGCGGCAATTACTGCCAATTCCCGTTCAAAAGGAACGAATTCTTCTAGCATCACAGGCTTATTGCCAATTTTCTGCCTAATCGCCGTTAATTCTTCTTGATTTTTGATGATAAAAGTCCCTTGTCCATCGTAGCCGTGTCGCCGTGCTTTCATCACCACTGGAAATGGACTTTCTGGAATAGGGAATTGCATATTCTCAATCACTTCTCCCCCCATCCCCTTATCTCCCCATCTCCCCATCTCTTCCTCAATGGCGACGAACTTGGGAACTGGTAAACCGATATCTCGTAGGTAGCACCTTTGGTGGTATTTATCCAATAAGGGAGCTAGTGCTTCTAAGCGGGGACGGAAGCAAACGCCTTTTTCCTGAAGTGGGATCAATGCTTCTAGGTTAATGAATTCGTTCTCGAATGCGATCGCATCACACAGAGTTGCTAACTTAGCTGTAGCGGCAGCGTCATCAATTGGTGCAAAAATTGTTTCAGATGCGAAAATCACTGCTGGATCGGTGGGATGGGGCGTTTGAATTACTAATTCAATTCCCAAATGCTTTGCTGCTGCCCCCATCATCCATGCTAGCTGTCCTCCACCAATTACGCCAACCCGCTTAATATTGTCCATTGCTAATTCTGGTTAGTCATTAGTCATCGGTCATTGGTTATTGGTAAACTCAGATCTCGTACCAGCGCTAGAAACCAGGTTTCTTGTCACTACATTTTACTTGAAAGCCTAGATTTGGCGTTGAGAAACCCGGTTTCTAAGGTCAGATGCGATCGCCATTAACCATCACCTATTTTTCATTATGAAACAAATTGGGAAGATTATATTTAGTTGGATTTTACGTTTAATAGTGAGGTTAATTTTTTCTTTCACGGGAAGAGGCGGTGGTAAACTCGCGCCTCTACTACCAAAGGGTCAAAAGTTTTTAGTAAAAAAGTATGGCGGTAGATATAAATTTAATGTTGATACTACATACCCTATGGAGGGGTCTGTCTGGCTCTGCGGTGTATATGATGTGGTAACGAGTAAGTTTTTACGCCGAGTTATCCGTGCGGATGATGTGTTTTTGGATGTGGGGGCTAATTGCGGTATCCTTACTTTGGTGGCGGCGAGTGCGATCGAACGTGGTAAAATCTACGCTTTTGAACCTGGAAAACCGATTCGCGATCGTTTAGAAGCAAATTTAGCTTTAAATCCTCAGTTGCAAGAAATAATTAAGGTCGTACCTTTAGGATTGGGAGCGAACAAAAGTCAGCTTTTTTATCATGAAGATGCTAATTATCGCGGTAATGGTGCTTTACAGTTAAGCGATGGTATCGCAGTAGATGTAATTTCCCTTGATGAATGGGTTTTCTTAGAAAATGTCGCCAAAATCGATGTAATTAAAATAGATGTAGAAGGAATGGAGTACGATGTGCTTATGGGTGGGAAATCTGTCTTAGCTCGAGATCGTCCGTTGATTTATTTTGAGACGCTGCCTATTTTCTTTCAACATAAGGATTACAAGATTAGAACCATCTACGAGTTTTTAGCTAGTTTAGGTTATCGAATTGTTAGTCCGATCGAACCTTACTCTGAAATTCCCTTTGATGGCCCTTATCCTGCAAATTCAGTAGCAATTTATGCTAGCCACGCTGATAGATTGCGATTGCTTTAAATTTCTTTTTATCTGCAACCTAAAGAGTCACGAGTAGCAACACCTGTTTGAGAATTGACGCCAGTTGCACTTTCGCATAATTTATTGATTTGGGCTCTTGTTAAAATAGCATTGCTAAAGTCTGCTCCGGCGATATTCGTATTTTCAAAGATGGAACGTAGTAAAACAGATTCAACTAAAACAGCATCGCTCAAATCTGCACCAGAAAAGTTTGCTTGATCTGCGATCGCATTAGTCAAATCCGCAGAGTGTAAATTAGCTTCTATCACTACAGATCCGCTGAAAACTGCTCCCCGTAAGTCAGCATTAGAAAAGTTGGTATTTTGCAGGTTAGCATTGGAAAGCTCGGCTACGGGTAAGCTCTGACCGGAAAAATCTTTCCCTGACATTTTGGCATTGCTAAATGATAAGGGAGGGGCATAGTCAAGTGCTTGGACTGGTAAAGTCCAACAGCAAAGGAAGAACATTAATAGGAAAGCGGTCAGTCGTTGGAAAATGATCATAAAGAGGTTTGTTTGCTCCCTTAAAAGACTATTCTGGTTATCAACCTAAACCGGGACAAAAAAGCTTTTTTTAGGAGTCAGGAGTCTCCCATTCTGAAGTCAGAATTCATGAGCCTCCAATTCTGAATAAGTTTATCTCGTTAATTTCCTTCTCCAGTGAGGGTACCGGATGAGGTTGATAGCCACTATTCTTAGATTACTGCATTCTGTGACTAATTAAGCAGCCTAGCTGGAAATTCTCTATGAAAGCTGATTAATTGACGGTATTTGTCATTAACTCTTTTTATGTGTAAATATCGCGATATTGCTTTGATATATTGAAATTTGTTTGGGTGGGAAAATGGTAATGCCAAATTTTCAAATAACTAAATATTTTTTTGAGGAACGTTCATTAAAATTTATCTCAGTTTATCGAAGGATTTAGCTACCCATCGTTGGGTATAAAAATTATTGTTGAAACCTATAACCAGAGAATAAGGATATAAATCGAGTTAGGGCATAAGCTAATAAATAGATAAGAAATCGAATTGAATTTCTGATTTCTACAAGGAGGAAAATTAACGCATGACTGACAAACTAGGAAAATCTAATCTTCTGCCCATTGGCGTAATTTCTGCCCTTTCTGTAAGCGGACTGTTGTTTGGAAGTTTGGCAGCTAATGCTCAAGTAAATAATACTCCGTTAGATAATTCACCAAATCAAATAGATGGAACGGATCGAGCGCCTACTGATTTTAATCAGCCAGCAACTCAACCTAATCAGCCGCTCAGTCAACCACAAAATCAGCCGTTAAATCAACCTCTCAATCAGCCAGATCCAAATATAACGCCTAGTACTCCCAGTACGCTGAGTCCTTTAAGTGAATATTCTCCCGATCGAGCGCCTGTTCTGGGCATAGGTAGTCGGGGAAATGCAGTCAGAGATGTACAAGCTTTCTTAAGTCAACAAGGATTGTATAATGGCGCAGCCGACGGTGTTTACGGTTATCGGACGCAGGAAGCAGTCAGACAATTCCAGCGATCGCAAAATCTGTCCGCAGATGGTGTGATTGGCCCACGAACTTGGGGTGCGATGACTTCTCCATCAGGAGGCGCGATGACTTCTCCACAAGGAGGAACGATGACTTCTCCGCAAGCTCCATAAAACTAAAGAGTGATTAATTAATAGTCAGGAGTCAATTTAGATTGACTCCTGACTATAGTGATCGTAAATGAATTGCGAACAACTTAACCCCTCCCAACCCTCCCC
>CAZJJR010000206.1:4063-11786 GCA_964546365.1 uncultured bacterium
CCTGCCGCTGCACCTAAAAGGTGGGGTTGATTACTTAAATAGGTTCGCTATATTTGTTATGGAAATATCATTTAATATTAGATTTTTAGATTTTGGCTTTTGAATAAGCTTATACTCATTTAAAGAGCTTATTGTTTACTGATTTATATATGAGTCGCCTCAGCACATTAGAACAAGTAAACGGTAGCCATAATAAAGCATTAGAATGCCGACCTGATGACTACCGCTCTTGGTATAGGCGGGGCAATGCGTTTCTTGCTTTACACCGCTACCATGATGCGATCGCTAGTTACGAAAAAGCTATTGAGTGCAAGTCAGATGATTTCCGTGCTTGGTATCAACTGGGAAATGCGCTAGATGATTTGGGAGATTACGAGGATGCGATCGCTAGTTACGATCGAGCCTTAAAGTATAATCGCTTGGACTATTGGATCTGGTATTGGCGGGGTCATACCCTGCGAAAAGTAGAACGCTATCAAGAGGCGGTGGATAGTTACGACCAAGCGCTGAAGTTACAACCAAACGATTACTGGGCAGTTTATCATAAAGGTCATGCCCTGAGAGGATTGCGGCGTTATGAAGAAGCGCTGGATTGTTACGATCGAGCTTTGAATTTGCGATCGAAGGATTATTGGGCTTGGTACTGGCGGGGCGATACCTTACGTTTGATGGGTCGCGATCGAGAAGCGATTAGCTGTTACAATAAGGCACTGCGCCTCAAACCAAGGGATTTTTGGACTTGGTATCGTCGCGGTGATGCGTTGCGTTGTTTGGGCAGATTTCAAAATGCGATCGCCAGCTACGATAAAGCATTAGACCTTAACTCGGATAACCCTGATGTTTGGTTTAATCAAGCTTGTTGTTATGCAATGCTCATTAAGGTTGATGAAGCTGTAGAAAGTTTGCAAGAAGCGATCGACCTAGAGCCAAACAAATATCTCAAACTAGCTGAAACTAGCTCCTATTTTAATCGAATTCGCGGTAATCGGCGGTTTGAGTCTTTGTTTAAATAGGTGACCATTTTTTGAATTCAAAATTCAAAATTCAAAATTCAAAATTAAGAAGAAATAAAAATTTTTAATTGATTAATTCTGGATACAAGCCCCCACTGATTGTAATTTTGAATTAATAATTTTGAATTTTGAATTGATTTGACAGGGACAGGGGAAAAGGGAAAGGGAAAGATGATAGTTGAATTTTTACACTTCATCCTTTATCCTTCATACTTCATACTTCATCCTTCCCAATTTCCATCAATTAGGAGTTAATTAACGATGCCGATCATTCGCGTCCCAAAAACTTGGGAAATTCCAGAAAGAGAAGTTACGCCAGAAACGGTTTTTTTCAATCGGCGTCGTTTCCTCAAAACATTAATGGGGGCGAGTGTGGGCGCTAGTATTTTACCCGTACTCGGCTGTCAGCAATCATCGGAAGGCAAGATAGATTTAGCAAAAACATTAGATTTGCCTAAGTTAAATTTTAAAGGCAATCCAGCTTTTGCCGAAGTCGATCGACCGATTACAACTGAAACTTTAGCTGGCAAATATAATAATTATTACGAATTTGGTAGCGGTAAATCGATTTGGCAAGCCGCCCAAGCTTTACCTACAGAAGATTGGAAAGTTGAGGTAACTGGCTTAGTTAAAAATCCTCGCACTTACGATTTAGATGATTTGCAGAAAAAGTTTCCTTTAGAAGAAAGAGTTTATCGTTTTCGCTGCGTGGAAGCTTGGTCGATGGTAATTCCTTGGATTGGCTTTCCGATGCGGGAATTAATGGCGGCGGTAGAACCTACTTCTCAAGCTAAATTCGTCCGATTCACTTCTTATTACAATCCTAAAATTACTGTAGGCCCTTTGTGGACGTTGGGTAGAAAGTTACCTTGGCCTTATACGGAAGGGTTACGCTTAGATGAAATGGCAAACGAGTTGGCGTTTTTTGCGGTTGGGGTTTACGGTCATTCTCTGCCAAAACAGCACGGTGCGCCTTTGCGAGAGGTGATTCCTTGGAAATACGGGTTTAAGGGTGCGAAGTCGATCGCGAAAATTGAGTTTGTCGATAAACAACCCGCCACTTTTTGGAATACTCTCGTGCCAAATGAGTATGATTTTATAGCTAACGTCAATCCTAACAAACCCCATCCTCGCTGGTCGCAAGCTACGGAAAAGTTTGTTGGTAACGAGCAGACTTTTAGTTGGGAAAAACGCGCCACATTGCCATATAACGGCTATGGGGAATATGTGGCGCGTTTGTATGCTTGATGGGGAAGTTGGCGCATTGCCGTCGTAATTTTGAGGTAATTTTAACTACAGATGAACACAGATGTAGGCGATAGCCTTCCCGTAGGGTAAACAGATGTAAGCAAGTGTTTTTCTGTAGTTTACAAAGGTTTTACCTCAATTTAGATCTAGGAGATCGCCCTGTCTTTTGCTAAGCCGATCGCGATCGCGTTTCTCGGTCAGAAGGAGAGATTTTTCCAACATCTGCTGGATCTAGCTGTTCTTTGGCGATCGCGATTAGTTCCTCGACAGTATAAGGTCTGCCAGCTGACTCTGACCAGGTAAATGGCGCTAAGTAGGCTAAATCCTCAGCCTTTGGTTTGACCACAGATGCGGTTTCCAAGCGCCACAGCTTGTTTTTACCCATTACTTGCTTGTCCCAGTGCTGGTTGATCGCTTCCACAAAGTCATCCAACGACAAGCCGTGTCCTTCGTCTTGGCGCATTCTGGCATTTAGCAGAAGTTCCCCAAGCCGATACCTACCGTCTCTGGTAAATCCTTGCGCCTGTTTTCTGTAAATTGGCACAGCGATAGTCTGTCACTCTTATTTAATCCATCTTCATTTCAATATAGATCGTAATTCTTCATAATTTTGTTTGAAACATTGTTTGAAAAATGCTAATCTGTTCTCAGTGGTAAAAGTCACGCGCCAGTGAGGAAAGAAATCATGGCTAAACGTTTAACAAAATTCCTCAATCCGAGAAACCTCCAAATCCAGCTATCCGACATTGCCAAGGGAATAGGGAAGCCAGCAGATCGACTCAGCTTGCCGAAAAAAGCGACGGAAGACCCCGACAGTTGGAAATGGCCGGAAATATTTTTAGTGACAATTGAGGGAGAAGGAGGGCGTTTTTGCAGCTATCGGATTTTGGAGTGTTGGCTGTTGGCGGTGATTGAGTTGCTGACGAATTGCACTGACTGGGAACGCTTAGAGGAATTGATTGCTGTTACCGAAGCGGAATTGAAAAGTTATTGTTACCCACCAACGCACAAAGAACAGTTGCAAGAAGTTTTGGTGCAACAAAAGGCGCGTTTGGCAGATTTGAAAGTTAAAGCTAGTGGATTAATGAAAGCTTGGGATTGGGCGAAAGGATGGGAAAAGATTCTAAGGAATTGTGCGAATGAAAAGTCGTTGAATATAGCAGTAGAGTTATTTAGAATGCAGAAGTTATTGTTTGCTGAATATCCCGATGTAGTGGAGTCGGTGCGGCAAATTGGCAGACAGCAGCGCGTGTGTTTGCAGGCTTGTGGGTGAGGGGTTGAGTTTGCGATCGCATTTCAGCCCAAAAATTTGACAACAAAATAATATCTGGTTGAGGTGAACTGGTGCTTGACTTAATCTTATGTTTACAAACAACCTGTTAAATAGGAGCAATTACTAACTTTTTTGTTAAGAATTGTTAGTTTAATAAAATATTTTAGAAATTTGCCTAACTCACGTTGAAGTACCAGGTAATTTAAGTTTTCCGCAACTTATCGGCTTGCTCCTATTAGTGAATAATACCAAATGTTCGCTTGTGCAATTTTGGGAGTATGCCCACTTTCCATTGCTTTGGAGACATTGAAATGCAGATATCTACTGTTATGAAAAAATTATCGATGGTGACTGCCTCAGCCACCTTAATCACTATGGGAAGCGCCGGGTCTGCTGCTGCCGCATCCCTCTATTCCATCACCGATCTGGGTTCTTTTGGAGGCGCTCCTTTCAACATTCACCAGACTGTAGCCAATGATATCAACAACGCGGGACAGGTTGTTGGTTGGTCGTATGACGGTTTCCAAAGAAAACGCGCCTTCTTGTGGCAAAACGGCACGATGAGCGAATTGAACGCCTTTTCGTTCAGTGCGCTTAGTGAAGCTCAAGTCATTAACGATGCGGGACAAGTGGCGGGGTGGATTAGCGGAGCTAACTCTGCAAATCAGTCTCCTGCCTTGTGGAGCAATAGCAGTGTAATGAGTTTGGGAGGAGGAGGCATCGGCTATACTAACCAGGCTTATGGCATCAACAATGCGGGGCAGGTAGTCGGCAGCACGCGACCACCTATGTCCTTAGGGATACCTGAGAATGGCTGGTTCTGGGACAAGGGTACGTTAACCCACGTAGGAGATATCTCGTTTGGTTTGTACGACCCTTACGCGATACTTCGGAGCATAAACGACGCTGGGCAAATAGTGGGTACTTCTTCTATTTATGGTGGGTTCTTGCGAGACAAAGACCGCACGATAACCCGTCTGGGCTTTGCACCGCAAAAAATCAATAACCAGGGACAGATACTCGGCTACAGTTCTTTGTGGGATCGAGGCACGATAACTGACTTAGGTATATCAGCTAAAGACTTTAACGAGGTTGGGCAGGTCGTCGGTTTTTCTTCTCCTAGCGGAGGATCTCAACGTGCCTTTTTGTGGGAAAACGGTACGAAGTTCGACCTTAATGACTTACTGAGCGAAAATTCTGGCTGGGAACTAACTGAGGCGCGGGGTATCAACGACCGGGGATATATTATCGGCAGTGGCATTTTCAACGGTCAAAACCGTGCTTTTCTCTTGACGCCTGTCGGTTCCTACGAACCTCCAACTTCTGTACCGGAACCAGTTTCTAGTTTCGGTTTATTAGCGTTTGGTACTTTGGGACTGGGTGCAATGCACAAGCGCAAACGGCAAAAGAAAAATTGTGCAGTTATCTCCACCGATCGCATCTAGTTTCATATACACTGCTGCGATCGCCGATCTCTCCAATACTGACTCTCCTCTCCACGAGGAGGGTAGTAGGAGTAGGATGAGTTTCGATAACTAATTGAACAGACACGGTATAACTAGCAACTTGAGTTAGTAACTCGTGCAAGAACTATTAAGCGCTAGTTTACAGACAAAACTCACGATATTTAATAAATAAAATCTGTCTTTGGATATAATTATTTTATGAGTTTACCTACTTATTTACTTAAAATTTCTTCCCTAGTTGCGTGACAGAATAGTTAGTATAAAATTCATGCTAACGGGGATTAGGCTCTCTCGCATGGCTGCCGATCTAATTAAACCGAAACAAAAGTTTCTACTGACTGATATCAGTTGGGACGCTTACGAAAATATACTGAAAACTCTGGGTAATCGTTCGATTCGGATTACCTACGATCGCGGCAATTTAGAGTTAATCAGTCCATCCTATCGCCATCAGCGCTACAAGACATTAATCGGACGTTTTATCAACATCATAGCGGAAGAAAAAGAAATTCCTTTGATTAATTGCGGTTCGACTACTTTTAAACGTCAGGATGTAGAAAGAGGTTTAGAACCTGATGAATGTTACTATATCCAGAATGCTCCTGCGGTCTTGGGTAAGTCGGAAATCGATCTCAGGTGCGATCCTCCCCCGGATTTGGCGATCGAAATTGCGATCGGTGGTAGTTCCCTCAATCGAATAGCCATTTATACTGCACTTGGTATTCCGGAAGTTTGGTGCTATGACGGTATCACGATGAAAGTTCACGTACTGGGAGAAACAGAGGATAAACTACCAAAGCAAAAGCTTTCCTTTCCATTTTTATCGATGCCTGAGTTGATGCAGTTTCTTAGGCAAGCAGAAGTAGTCGATGATACCGCCTTGTTTAAGTCGTTCCGGGAGTGGGTGAAAAAGGGTTTTCGCTAGGAGGATGGGTAGGCAGCAGGGGAGCAGGGGAGATAAATACAATCAATTTTCATCCTTCACACTTTATCCTTATCCTTCATCCTTAATCCTGTTCATCCCGATCCGTCCTTCGTCTGCGTCAGACTAGATAAAATAACGGGATATCAAACAAAGAAGCTATGCAGACTCTAGAAAAAACTAATCCGAAACTGACTGAGTTAAAAAAACGCCTTACGGAAATTAACGATATCGAATCTGCGGCGGCGGTGTTGTACTGGGATCAGGCAACTTATATGCCTCCCGGTGGTGCAGGTGCTAGGGGTCGTCAGTTGGCGACTCTCAGACAAATCGCGCACCAGAAGTTTACGGATGATGCAATTGGGGAATTATTGGCGGATTTGCGTTCTTATGAAGAAAGTTTGCCTTATGATTCTGATGAAGCTAGTTTAATTCGAGTGACGCGCCAAAAGTACGATCGCGCCGTGCGAGTTCCGGCAGAATTTCTCGCCAAATTCTCTCTTCATCGTACAGAATCATACGGTGCATGGGCAAAAGCGCGACCAGACAATAATTTTGCTGCCGTACAACCTTATTTGGAAAAAACCTTAGAATTTAGCCGAGAAATGGCCAACTTTTTTCCCGGTTACGATCATATCGCCGATCCGCTGATTGATGGTAGCGACTACGGGATGAAAGCTGCCAATTTGCGATCGCTTTTTGCCGAATTGCGACAACAACTCATCCCCATTGTAGAAGCGATTACCTCTCAACCACCCGTCGATGATTCATGTTTGCGACAACATTTTTCAGAGACAGCACAACTTGCATTTAGTCAAAAAGTAATCGAACAACTCGGTTACGATTTACATCGCGGACGGCAAGATAAAACATTGCATCCGTTCATGACCAGCTTTTCAATTAGCGACGTGCGGATTACCACTCGCGTTTACGAAAATCATCTCGGTCAAGCATTATTTAGCGCCATTCACGAAACCGGTCATGCCATGTACGAACAAGGCATTAATCCAGAATATGAAGGAACACCATTAGCAGATGGTACTTCCTCTGGCGTTCACGAAAGTCAATCTCGTTTGTGGGAAAATTTAATCGGTCGCAGTCGAGGATTTTGGCAAGTTTTCTATCCCACTTTGCAAAACTTTTTCCCAAATCAATTAAGTGAAGTTCCCTTAGAGACATTTTATCGAGCAATTAATAAAGTTGAGCGTTCCTTAATTCGCACCGATGCCGATGAAGTAACCTACAATCTTCATGTAATGATTCGGTTTGATTTGGAATTAGCAATGCTAGAAGGAAAACTAGCAGTGCGCGATCTCCCGGAAGCTTGGAACGAACGCTATCGTTCTGATTTAGGTATTGTTCCTCCCAACGATAAAGAAGGAGTAATGCAAGACGTGCATTGGTACACCGGAATTATTGGCGGAATGTTCCAAGGTTATACTTTGGGAAATATCATGAATGCTCAATTTTTCGAGGCAGCATTAAAAGCACATCCGGAAATTCCCCAACAAATAGAACAGGGCAATTTTCACACATTACATAATTGGTTGACCGAAAACATCTATCGACATGGGAAAAAATATACTGCACCAGAGTTATTAGAAAAGGTAACTGGTCAATCGTTAACTATTGAGCCTTTTATCCGTTATATCCGTCAAAAATACGGAGAAATTTACGCTCTTTAAATTGATTAAGAAAGGGGGAAGATAGTTAATTTTCCTGTAGGTAAACGGCATCATCAAATAAGTTTGTAGTGAGGACTTTAGTCCTCGGACTGAGGACTAAAGTCCTCACTACAAAC
>CAZJJR010000207.1:0-11785 GCA_964546365.1 uncultured bacterium
AGCAAGCAGAAGAAGCTTTACACGGTGAAAAAGAAAAATCCGAACGGTTGCTGCTGAATATTTTACCAAGTGCGATCGCCCATCGTCTCAAAGAAGACCAAGGATACATCGCTGACAGCTTTCCAGAAGTAACCGTTTTGTTTGCCGACATCGTTGGTTTTACAGTCCTTTCTACCCGTTTGTCACCCACCGAATTGGTAGAAATGCTCAATCAAATTTTCTCGGAATTCGATCGCTTAGCTGAAAAACACGGTTTATAAAAAATTAAAACTATTGGCGATGCTTACATGGTAGTTGGCGGATTACCCACTCCCCGCAACGATCACGCAGAAGCGATCGCAAACATGGCTTTAGATATGCAATCGGAAATCGAACAATTTAACAATTCTACAGGAGAAATTTTTAGTATTAGGATCGGTATTCATAGTGGCCCAGTAGTAGCAGGCGTCATCGGCATTAAAAAGTTTATCTACGATTTATGGGGTGACACGGTAAATACAGCTAGCCGGATGGAATCTCACGGCATTCCAGGTAGCATCCAAATTTCCCAAGCAACTTATGAGTTACTACAAGATAAATATCTTTTTGAAGAGAGGGGTAGTATTTCAGTGAAAGGTAAAGGTGTCATGAGTACTTATTTCTTGCTTGGTAAAAAAACACAACGAGTTTGAGATGAGTCCATCAAAAAATGCTAAGTTAGTAACAGTCCGATTTGTTAAAAGGCCGATTGAAATTTTATATGCCAAAAGAATATTTTCAAGCTAACACTCCCTTGTGCTTAGTGAGCTTGTTGCTTGTTTTTATTCTGCCTTTCGTCATTGTCGTAAATCAACTAATATCGGAAATCAATATTGGGATTGAATTTGCTAGAAAAGAGCGACTAGGCTTAGAGTATATCTATCCGCTAAGAAAACTTTTAGAACATAGTATTCAGCACCGAACTCTAGCCAATGCTAATTTTAGCAGCGACTTAGATTTTCCGGAAAATATGAAAATTTATCAATCGCATATCGAAGCAGAAATTCAAACTATCGATCGCTTTGAGAGCCAACTAGGTAGCAGACTGAACACTTCCCAAGACTGGCGCATACTTAAAAGAAGATGGCAAGACATTAAAGAAAGATTTACTACTTTATCTGTTCAGGAAAGATGGGATTTACATAGTTTATTAATTGCCGAAATCCTCTACTTGATTAACCATGTTAGAGATGCTTCAAATTTGATTTTAGATCCGATGATGGATAGTTATTATTTAATTGATACAGCCATCAACAATTTACCAAAAACGATTGTCAATACTGCTAGTGCTAGAGATTTAGGTATCAACATCATATTAAAACAAAAGCTGACAAATAACGAAAAATTACAATCAATTATTATATCTAGCTTAATTAAATCTTCAGTCGATAAAATTGACCAAGCACTCGCCATTGCTTTTGCTAGAAACCCCAGCCTTAGCCCCGCATTACAAAATTATCAACAGCAATGTTTAGAGGATAGCAAGGCATTTATCGAATTAATGAATCAAAAAGTTATTTTCGTGCAAGATATTACAATTGAGCCAACCGAATATTATGCAGTAGGCACGGAAGCTATTGCTGCTCAATTTAAATTGTATGATGCGGTAGCACCCGCCCTAAATGAATTATTACAAATACGCAGCGATCGATTAAGGCAAAAAAAACTTTTAATTGGAATTTTTGCACTTTTTGTATCAGTCATCTCTATTTACGTGTTCGTTGCATTTGCACGGAATTTGCAGAAACGTTACCAAGCAGAAAAAGCATTGCAAGAAGCGGAATCCAAATATCGTCAGATTTTTGAAAACGCGCTGGAAGGAATTTTTCAAACCACGCCAGAAGGAAAATATATCAGTGCTAACCAAGCCCTAGCAAGTATTTACGGTTACGCTTCTCCAGCCGAAATGATTAGCCAAGTTAGTAATATTAAAGAGCAACTATACGTTAATCCTAAACGGCGCGATCGATTTGTGGCTGCCTTAGAAAAGGAAAGTACCGTATCGAATTTCGTGTCGCAAGTTTATCGGCGCGATCGCACTACGATTTGGGTTTCCGAAAATGCCCGTGCCGTGCGCGATCGCGATGGCAAATTACTATACTACGAAGGTACGGTGAAAGACGTTACCCAACGCAAACTAGTAGAAGAAGCATTGCGTTATCAACAGGAACAAAGCGAACGCTTACTGCTAAATATATTACCAGCCCCCATTGCGGCTCGATTAAAAATGGAGGAAACCACAATTGCCGACAGCTTTGAAGAAGTAACCGTACTTTTTGCCGACTTAGTTGATTTCACCAAACTCTCTTCTCAAATATCTCCGACAGAATTAGTTATTTTACTTAACCAAATATTTTCAGAGTTCGATAGCTTGGCAGAACAGCATAATTTAGAGAAAATAAAGACTATTGGGGATGCTTACATGGTAGTTGGTGGTGTACCCACCCACCGCAGCGATCATGCAGAAGCCGTTGCTGATATGGCACTGGATATGCAAACAGCGATCGCGAATTTCAATGCTAAAAACAGTAAATCATTTAGTATCCGTATCGGTATTAATACTGGCCCAGTTGTCGCTGGTGTAATTGGTGTCAAAAAATTTATCTACGATTTATGGGGTGATGCCGTCAACACGGCTAGCCGGATGGAATCTCAAGGTATTCCCGATGCTATTCAAGTCACTGCTACTACTTATAATTTATTAAAAGATAAATATGAATTTGAAGAACGAGGTGTTATTTATGTAAAAGGGAAAGGAGATATGCTTACTTATTTGTTACTGGGCAAAAAAATATTCAGCAGCTAAGTATTTAATTTATACATTTTCAGAAATAACGCTCTTACACTAACGATAAAACCGGACACGATATTAGTGATTTCAAAAATACTGAAATAAACTATGTGGCATAAAATAATCAAGAATTTGGCATTATCATTAATTTATTTTACTCCTAGTATCGCCTATTTACTTAACAATGTTTTGCCAGTAGCTTCTGAAGATATCTTGCTGGGGATGTCAGCCGCATTTCAAGGGCCGTCAAAAGCATTAGGTATAGAATTATATCGGGGTTCGATGGCTTATTTCGAGCATATTAACAGCCAAGGAGGTGTGAACGGAAAAAAAATTGCGATCGTACCTTATGATGATAGCTACACTCCGGTCAAAACCATTCACAACACCATTCAATTGGTAGAAAAAGATAGAGTTTTTCTCCTGTTTAATTATGTCGGAACTCCCACAGTTACTCGAATTTTGCCGCTTTTAAAAAAATATAGCGATCGCAACGCTCTCTCACTCAACAGTTCTTCTCAAAATAATATCTATTTATTGTTTCCCTTTACTGGCGCTCAACCACATCGACAATACCCTTACCAAAATTTTGTTTACAACTTGAGAGCATCTTACCGACAAGAAACCGAAGCATTAGTCGATAATTTTCTAAAAATTGGCAGAAAGCGAATAGCGGTATTTTACCAAATAGATGCCTATGGTAGGGGTGGCTGGGATGGAGTTAGGAGGTCTCTTGCCAAAAATAATCTAAAAATAGTGGCAGAAGCCACCTATCGTCGAGGTACTACTTATAACGCAAATTTTCAGCAACAAGTAAAAATTCTCCGAGAAGCTAATACCGATGCGATCGTTTCTGTTGGTTCTTATGCTGCTTGTGCTGGGTTTATTCGAGAAGCTAGAAATGCTGGTTGGGATGTGCCGATCGCGAATATTTCTTTTGTCGGTAGTGAAAGTTTATTACAACTATTGAAAAATACCGAAAAAGAAAATAATAAAAAATATACAATGAATTTAATTAACTCTCAAGTAGTTCCTAGTTATGAAGATACTTCCCTACCAGCAGTGAGAGAATATCGACAAATGATGGAGCGATATCAACCCATGCCTCCACCTCAGTTATTGGATGGAACATATCAACCACTTCCTTATAGTTTTGTGAGTTTTGAAGGATTTTTGAATGCAAAGTTATTAGTAAAAGTTTTGCAAAAAGCCGCTCTGAATCGCCCTACTATCAATCTTCCCTCCTTAAGAATAGGTGATAGCGGTCAAGTAGTTACTGAACTACAACTTCGCCTGGAAAAAGAAGGATTTTCGCCGGGAGCAATTAACGGCGTTTTTAGTAAAAATACTAGAGAAGCTGCGATCGCTTTTCAAAAATCTCGCGGACTAGTTGCCGATGGAATAGTCAGCCAAAAAACTTGGTTGGCATTAGAAAATAGCCAATTATCCAGACACCAAATTCCCCAAGCTATAGAAAATTTCAAAGAGTTTGACTTAGGAATTGATACCCCGATTTCTTTTGGAAAAAAGCAACATCAAGGATTAAACAAAGTATACTATACGACAATTGAAAATGGTCGGTTCGTCCCGTTGACCGACTGGCAACGGTGGGCCAAATGAAAATGTCAATGTTATTTAAAAAAACTTTACTAGGACAAATAATTCTGTTTGGCGTAGTTGCGATCGCCACTTCTACTTTTTCAGCTTGGAATCTCCATAAAAACCTGAAAGACGAATATCGGAGCAAAGGAATTGCGATCGCCTCCAGCGTGGCTAATTCAAGCGAAAATTACCTCGTGAACTATCCCGCAGAAACTATTCAGGCAATCATCGACGAATTTCTAGAAATTCGCGGTGTTGGTTACGTATTCGTTATCGATAGCCAAGGAGAAATTATTGCTCACACCTTCGTCCCCACCATCCCAAATCAAATTTTTAATCTCCAGCATACTAAATACCGCTCCGGCAATGAAATTACCAGCCAAAATATCAAAATTATCGGTATGGGAAGTTTCATTGACATATCTGCACCGATTTTAGATGGTGCAAGCGGTTACGTTCATGTCGGAATGGATAGGGGATTAATTATCAAAGAAATTCAATCTGCGATCGTCAAACAAGTCATCTTAATTTCCATCTTATTTATCTTCAGCATAATAGCTAGCTATGTACTCGTAAAAACCATCTCTCGTCCTTTAAACCAACTTTCCGAATATGCCGAAAAACTAGCGGCTAAAGACTTTTCTGCCACTATCAATATTACCTCTCGCGATGAAGTCGGCATACTTGCCAAAACCATACAATCGATGGCCAAAGAAATCAGCGGTTCTATGGAACACTTAGAAAAAGCTGTTAAAGATGCCACCAGCGAATTGCAAAAAACCCTAGATAACCTTCGCATCGAACAAGAAAAATCCGAACAATTACTGCTCAATATATTACCTTCTCCCATTGCCCAACAATTAAAAGAAAGCTCGGCAGCCATCGCCGATAGCTTCCCAGAAGTAACCGTTTTATTTGCAGATATTGTCGGATTTACCAACCTTTCCAGCCAGATTTCCGCCCGAGAATTAGTCAATTTACTCAATCAAATATTCTCAGCTTTTGACCATTTAGCAGAATTACATGGTTTAGAAAAAATTAAAACCATTGGAGATGCTTACATGGTAGTTGGTGGAGTTCCTACGCACCGAGAAGATCATGCTGAATCTATAGCAGAAATGGCTCTCGACATGATAAAAGAAATTAGCAAATATAAAACAGACCAAGGAGAGCAATTCAACATCCGCATCGGCATCAATAGTGGGCCAGTCGTAGCAGGTGTAATCGGTATTAAAAAGTTTATTTACGATTTGTGGGGCGATGCCGTAAATACAGCCAGTCGCATGGAGTCTCACGGAATTCCCGGTGCCATTCAAGTCAGCGCTAGCACTTACGAGCTATTAAAAGATAATTACGACCTAGAGGAACGCGGCGTCATCGACGTAAAAGGCAAAGGAGAAATGACCACCTATCTCCTCTTAGGCAGAAAAATTTGTAATCTGGAAAATTGATGGGGTGGGTGATGGGGTGAGAGAGTGAGGGCGTGAAAATAAGAATATACTATGTTATTCTTTTTCTCTTTTCCCCTGCTCCCCTGCTCCCCTGCTCCCCTGGCCCCCGCCCCCCCCCCCCCCCCTCTCCCCCTCCCCCCCCCCCCCCCCGGCCCCCTGCCCTCTGCCCCAGAAATCAGGCAGTATTTTTAACCTCCAGACTATAATCTGGACATAGAAAACCTTTTCACTAATAGATAGTTAAGTAGCGATGGGCAAGGTTCTGGTGTTAAATGCGTCCTACGAACCGCTCAACATCACCAGCTGGCGGCGGGCGGTGGTTCTTTTAATTAAAGGTAAAGCAGAGCAGGTGGAACACAACGGCAAATATCTGTATTCCGACTTTCCCCTGCCAACGGTAATTCGCTTACGGCATTACGTCCGGGTTCCTTATAAAGACATTCCTCTGACCAGACGTAATATACTGCACCGTGACGGGTATAGTTGTCAATACTGCGGCTACTTAGGTGATGAATTAACCTTAGATCACGTTCTACCTCGTTCTCGTGGGGGAGGAGATAGCTGGGAAAATATCATAACAGCTTGTGTCCGTTGCAATATCAAAAAAGGTAACCGGACGCCTACAGAAGCCAATATGGTTTTACGGAGTACGCCCCGGAAGCCCCATAGCAGTCTATACTTCGAGATTGCTAAGCACGTCAAGGGGGGGACTCATCAAGAGTGGCGAAAGTATGTCATCGGTATATAACAAACCTGCACCAGTATCGCGTGCAGGTTTTTTTGTCAGTAAGGGTTTGGGACTTCTATCTAGAGAAATGCCCCGTAGGAGGGTATGTAGAAATGCGATTTTTTTGCGAAGATCGTAACTAGTAGCAATTTATTCTCAAACCGCTGGCTGCTGTTCCAGGTAAGCATACCCGCGTCAAAATTTCCTGGATTTCACGACTGACAAACCTTTGCACGCTATTATTGTATGCACTCTCGTTCCCTTCAGCCACTCGATCGTTTGACTTTAGCAGCACAACCGCGTTCTGTAGAGGTTGATGCCGAGCCAACTTCTACAGAAACTTCTCAAGGAAAGCGTCAAGTGACGCCTCTCACTGATGCTGCTAACGAACAAACTAACGGATCTGGCGAAATTGGAACTGGTATTTTACCCAAATCCTCCGATCGCGTTTTGAATTCCAAGGTGGAAGCTTTGCAGCAGACTTTGGAAAAACATCGAAACGAACGCCAAATCGTTATTATACAAGACTTTCCCGACCCGGATGGTCTGTCTGGTGCTTGGGCGTATAAGTTAATTGCCCAGCAGTACGATATTCATTGCGATATCGTGTACGCTGGTACTCTCAGTCACCAAGAAAATATCGCTTTGGTGAAACTAACTAATTTGCCAGCGGAACGGTGGACGCCTCAAGTCATCAAAAATAAGAATTTATCCCAATATCAGGGTGCGGTCTTAATCGATAATCAGGGTACTACCAGCCAATTAATGCCTTTGTTACAGCAAGCGGGTATTCCGACTACAGTGGTGATCGACCATCACAAGCAGCAAGGTAACCTGCAAGCCGAGTTTACCGATATCCGCCCTACGGTGCGAGCAACCGCTACTATTTTGACTCAATACTTGCAAGCCGGGTTACTGGAGTTCGATAGCGGGATTAGCGAACACGTCAAGTGTGCTACTGCTTTGATGCACGGTTTGCGATCGGATACCAACGGTTTAAGACAAGCTCAAGAAGAGGAATTTCTGGCTGCTGGCTATCTGAGCCGATTTTACGATTCTCAGTTACTCGATGCCGTCCTGCAAGCCAATCGCTCTAAGCGAGTTATGGATATCATCGAACGCAGTCTGAAAAACCGCACCGTCCAAAATAACTTTTCGATTGCTGGTGTCGGCTACCTGCGCTATGACAATCGAGATGCCATCCCCCAAGCGGCAGATTTCTTGGTGACAGAAGAAAACGTCCACACGGCCTTGGTTTATGGCATCGTTCACCAGGAAGATGAAGGAATAGAATTGGTAATCGGTTCTTTGCGAACTAGTAAGCTAACTCTCGACCCGGATGAATTCCTCAAAGAAGCTTTCGGTCAAGATAGTCAGGGACGCTTCTTCGGTGGCGGACGCATGATGGCGGGTGGTTTTGAAATCCCGATCGGTTTCTTGGGCGGTGGTAATGAAAATTCCGAGTATGCCAAACTGAAGTGGGAAGTGTTCGATACCCAAATTAAGCAAAAACTGCTGCGGTTGATCAATCCCACCCACGATTTAATCGAAAGCGAGTAAGATGTTGGTCATCGGTCATTAGTCATTGGTCATCGGTCATTGGTTAACAGCCGAATCACAAATGACAAATGACACTTGACAAATGACAGATTTATACTTAATTCGGCATGGCATTGCTGCCGATCCAGCAGAATATGATCGCGATCGCGATCGTCCCCTCACGGAAGAAGGTAAGCGCAAAACCCGTAAAGTAGCAGCCAGACTCGCCGAATTGAATCTTCATTTCGATCTAATTCTTACCAGCCCCCTACTCCGGGCTACTCAAACCGCAGATATACTCAAAGCATCCGGTTTGAGCGATCGCGTAGAAGAATTCCCCGCCTTGGCATTTGACGGTAAAATCGAAACCTGGCTGAGTTGGTGGCAGGAGTGGCAACAAACAGGTGGTAAAAGTTTAGCCTTGGTCGGTCATCAGCCAAATTTAGGAGATTGGGCGGAAATTTTGGTGTGGGGTGAAGCGCGAGGCAACTTGGTAGTCAAAAAAGCTGGTGTAATCGGTATTACATTGCCCACCAGTAATTCTCCCGTGGGTCGCAGCCAATTATTTTGGCTGACATCGCCAAAGTTAACATTTGTACAGTAAATAATTTTTGTGCATTGGGCAACAATACGCGAGTTTCTGGTAAGTTAGCCTGATAGATATTTTACGTAAGCAACACTTTAAAGCCATGACTGTCTGCGAGTACAAACCAGGTCTAGAAGGCATTCCGGCTGCCGAATCCGGAATCAGTCACGTCGATGGACAGCGAGGTATCTTACAGTATCGGGGAATCCGCATTGAAGAACTCGCAGAAAAAAGTACCTTCTTGGAAACCTCGTTTCTTTTAATTTGGGGATATCTTCCCACCAAGGAAGAACTCGCTGACTTCGAGCATGAAATTCGCTACCATCGGAGGATTAAGTACCGCATCCGGGATATGATGAAATGCTTTCCGGAAAGCGGTCACCCAATGGATGCGCTGCAAGCTTCCGCCGCTGCATTAGGTTTGTTTTATTCTCGACGCGACCTCGATAACCCAGCTTACATCAGGGCTGCGGTAGTGCGCTTGATGGCCAAAATACCGACAATGGTGGCAGCTTTCCAACTGATGCGGAAAGGAAACGATCCCGTGCTACCCCGCGACGATCTGGGCTATGCAGCGAATTTCCTGTATATGCTGACGGAAAAAGAACCAGACCCTCTCGCCGCCCGGATCTTTGACATTTCCTTGATGCTCCACGCCGAGCATACCATGAATGCTTCTACCTTCTCAGCACGGGTAACGGCTTCTACTCTCACCGATCCTTATGCAGTGGTAGCTTCAGCCGTAGGGACGCTGGGTGGCCCATTACCCGGAGGCGCTAATGAAGAAGTAATCGATATGCTAGAAGAAATCGGCTCGGTGGAAAATGTCCGACCTTATTTGGAAGACCGTTTAGCACGGAAAGCCAAAATCATGGGCTTCGGTCACCGAGTTTACAAGGTAAAAGACCCACGGGCAACTATCCTTCAGAATCTAGCACAACAATTATTTGAAAAGTTCGGACAAGATAAGTACTACGATATCGCGGTCGAGTTGGAACAAGCTGTAGAAGAAAAACTAGGTCAAAAAGGAATTTATCCTAATGTAGATTTCTATTCTGGCTTGGTGTACAGAAAGCTGGGTATCCCCACTGATTTGTTTACGCCGATTTTCGCGATCGCGCGCGTCTCTGGTTGGCTGGCACACTGGAAAGAACAGCTAGAAGAAAACCGCATTTACCGTCCGACCCAAGTTTACACCGGACTAAAGGAAGCTCCTTATATTGCGATCGAAGAGCGATAAGAGAAGAGGGATTAGTGCATCTAGAGCAGGAATTTCCCACCTCTTCGCTCGAAAGATGGGCAGATGAGGGGATGGGGAGAAAAAATGGTGGATTACTTCTGCCGCACTGCACTAGGGAATAGAAGAATTTATTTTATCCCTGTGGCAATCTACCACAGGGATATTTTGATTTAACATATAAGTTGTATTAAAACTTTTTATAATAAACTCAATTATCTGATAAAAAACGCTCACAATCTAAAACATTAATCATAGCAATTAATTAACTCTATCCTGCAAAATAATCAATCCAGCCGTCATCGCTCGTCCATTGGATTTATCTATTAAATCCATAGAGAAATACTAAACTTGCCCCGCATCTAAAAAGGATGAAGTGTAAAGGATTAAGGATGAAAATAAAATAATTCTCCCCATCTCCCCATCCCCCCATCCCCTCCCGATCTCACTCTGACAGAATTTTAGTGAAATCATATCGTTTGCCCTGCCAGCCTTGTGACCATCCAACGATATACTAGGCAGTGAAGTTAGAAAAAAAACTTCACAAAATAAATCACGGTTGTAGTGCGGTTCGTTTGGCATTGCCTCAGCCATTACATTGAGCGGCAAACATGAATTCAGGAATTGACCTGCAAGGAACCTTTATTCAATCCCTCATGGATTTAGGCATCCCAGCTGGAGCAGCTAAAGCAATTTGGATGCCCCTACCTATGGTGTTAATGATTATTGGTGCCACCGTAGGCGTGCTGGTGAGTGTCTGGTTAGAACGGAAAATTTCAGCTGCTGCCCAGCAACGAATTGGCCCGGAATACATGGGGCCGTTCGGTGTGTTGGCCCCCGTAGCAGATGGCATGAAATTGGTCTTCAAGGAAGACATATTACCTGCCAAGACAGATTCTTTTCTCTTCACGATGGGACCGATCGTCGTCGTTATCCCGGTGTTTCTGTCCTATCTAATCGTACCTTTCGGCCAGAATTTGGTAATTACAGACCTGGGGATCGGCATCTTTTTGTGGATCGCCCTCTCTAGCGTTGCCCCGATCGGTTTGTTGATGTCAGGCTACGCCTCCAATAACAAGTATTCCTTGTTAGGTGGTTTGCGGGCGGCAGCACAATCGATCAGTTACGAAATTCCGCTGTCTCTTTCGGTGCTGGCGATCGCGATGATGTCCAATAGCCTCAGCACGATCGACATCGTACAACAGCAATCCGGATACGGCATTTTGGGCTGGAACGTTTGGCGTCAACCCCTCGGTTTTATCATTTTTTGGGTGTGCGCCCTCGCAGAATGCGAACGGATACCCTTTGACTTGCCGGAAGCAGAAGAAGAATTGGTGGCAGGTTACCAAACCGAGTATTCAGGCATGAAATTCGGCCTTTTTTACGTCGGTTCCTACGTTAACCTAGTTCTCTCTTCCCTGCTGTTCTCCGTACTGTATCTGGGGGGTTGGGACTTTCCCATCCCGATCGATCGCTTAGCCAATTTGCTAGGAGTAAGCGAAACAAATTCTTGGCTACAGGTGATCGCCGCTTCTCTCGGCATTACCATGACAGTTCTGAAAGCTTACTTCTTGATTTTCTTAGCTATTCTCCTGCGTTGGACTGTCCCCCGCGTCAGAATCGACCAATTGCTAGATTTAGGATGGAAGTTCCTCTTGCCAGTTTCCCTAGTCAATTTGCTGTTAACCGCAGCGCTTAAACTAGCATTCCCCTTTGCCTTTGGCGGTTAGGTTAGTCAGCAAGTCATTGCTAAGAAAGCTTTTCCCAAATGACAAATGACTTTTGACAAATGACCAGAGAGTGAAACACCATGCTAAAGTTCCTCAAACAAGTT
>CAZJJR010000208.1:0-2518 GCA_964546365.1 uncultured bacterium
GGACAGAACATTTAATTTGGCAAATGGAAGAGCAGAAAATTATTGGCGATCGCCCTTTGCAAATAGACCGATATGTAGATAAAAAAATTACCGATCGCGGAACGGGCGAAAGAGGAGACGTTGACCTGAAAAACAAGATAGCTACCCTCAGACAGAAGGGGTTGTTGAATTTGTTCGATCCGCCTCTTGACGTTGCCAGCGATCTGATAGTGTGGAACTTAAACGCTAAAACAATAGTATCTGACCTACCAGTGCGCCTGTTTCATCGCGTACAACAGGTAAATTTAAACGCTAGCAAAGGTCGAGTCGATTTAGAACCTAAAATCGCTTATTTAACTGGTAATGTCTATGGTACGGGACAGCGGCCACCTTCTCAAATGCGAACCGATCGAATGACTTGGTATTTACCTAATGAAACGTTTGAAGCTGTAGGCAATGTTTTTTACAAACAAGTTGACCCGCCGCTAACTTTAAGAGGGCCAAAAGCAATCGGGCAATTTAAAGACCAGACGATCGTAATTACAGGTGGCGATAATGGTGGCAGAGTAGTTACAGAAATTATTCCTTGAAATAGGGAAAGGATGAAGTCTGAAGTCTGAAGGATGAATTATAAAAATTTATTATATTTATCTCCCCTGCACCCCGGCTCCCCTGCTCTCTGCTCCCCTGCTCCCCTCTAACCGCCATAGAGTACGTGATTGCGAACATCTGCGCCTAAACGACTATCATCGCTGTAGCTAGTGGGAGTGGGAAGCACGATCTTGGTTGCTTCTGGTTGAGTATTCCAAGATTTAATTAAATTTTGTAATAGTTTGTCTTGTTCGACGCGGAGTGCGGGGATATCGTTGCCTCGGTTGACGATCGCAAACCACACCAAACCCCGATCGCGAGTAGGCATTACTCCGGCTAGAGCGCTGACATTTCGCAGCGTACCCGTTTTCATAACCGTAGCCTCTGGCATATGGCGACGGATCATCGTACCAACTCGATCGTGACCGGAAACGGGAAATAAATCCCCAATCGTTAAACCTAAAGGCTGCATTTTCCTTTGAATCGCCATTAGCATAGCGCAAGCAGCCCTGGGGGAAATCCGGTTTTCCACACCCAATCCAGAGCCGTTAATTAACAAAATTTCCGATCGAGGAACTCCCGCTGTTTCTGCTGCCAGCTGTCTGACCACTTCTGCGCCCCCCATCAGATCGGCTAGCATTTCAGCTATCTCATTATTACTGTAGACATTCATTTCTTTCAAAATTTGGGCCAGAGTAACAGAGCGGTGACGCAGCAATAAGGTTTGTTTACTATTTCCCCCGGCTTGGGAATCGAAACTAACAGAGGGAGATGAATCGATTTTGACACCGCCCGCGATCGCTAATTGAGGTTTTGGCGTTCCTTTCGGCATCAAATAATATCGGTAGCTATATCCTCTCGTCCAAGTGCTAGAGTTAAAACCTTGTTTGAGCGTTAGACCAGCTTGGGCGATCGATCGGCTGTAATTCATGTAAAACTTGCCTTTAACGATCAAATTGCCCGTCACCCGCTTGATACCCATTCGATTGAGGGCATTACCGACTGCGATCGCCTCTTCCCAAACAAACAACGGATCGCCACTGCCACTAACCACCAAATCCCCATACAATACCCCATTTTTTATAGGCCCCGTGGCACTAAAAACCGTATCGAATCGGTGGGTATGCTCCCAGGTATGCAAACTGGCCAAAGAAGTAGCAATCTTGGTTAAAGAAGCTGCCGGCAAGGGAACCGTACCTTGATTGCTAGATAGTAAAATCGGGCCTGATTGAATCCATATGCCCTGACTATCAGCCATCCAACCTTTTTTAGATAATTCGCCCAAATATTGTTCTAACGTAAGTGCTGTAGAAGGTTCTGGCGCTCCTGAAAGGAAAAATGCCGGACTACCAAACCATGTCATTGCCTGCAAACTACTTTGCTTAGATGGTTGCATACCAGCCATATTTAGCCAAGCAGACATTAACCCGGTAGTAAATAATTCCAGCATTTTTACATCTCCTCTATAGCTTCGGGCAGTGAATAATAGTATCCATTCTTTGCTTTCCAAAACCCGGTTTAGTTAAACTTGCGAACAAAAAAAGGATAGAGTCAATGGGGACAAGCGTGAAGAGTAGGGTCATCCCCTCTTAAAAATCACAGTTCGCTCAAGTAGGGCCAAATTTACTATTTGGAGGGGAAACGGAAAGGCAGGGGCCTCTCGGGCTGGGAGAAAGAGAAAATTTGCGAATTCTAACGGGTGAGAATTCATCCTTTATCCTTCACACTTCAGACTTCATCCTTCAGACTTTATCTTTTCTTTCCCCCTAGCGTAAACCTGTTTTTGGAGTCGATTCCCCACAAATGCTTTCTTGGTGTGATTTTTCGATATGTACCATCTGGTAAAATTTTTGAGGTTTCTATCACATTGATCAATGGGATCGACTCGCGCACGGATTGCAATTGACGCTATGGGTGGGGATTTTGCTCCCGCCGAAATCGTTGCTGG
>CAZJJR010000208.1:2528-11784 GCA_964546365.1 uncultured bacterium
CAAGTAATGGCGCCAGGTGGTCCTTATGAAGGGGCTCTTAGAGCAAAAGAAGAATTGGACATAGAAGTGTTGCTGGTTGGGGATCGACCCCAAATTGAAGCAATTTTAGGGCAACACGGAAGTTCTTTTCCAGTAGAAATCGTGCCAGCCGAAGGTACGATCGAAATGCACGAAGAGCCATTGAGCGGCTTAAAACGCAAGCCCAAGGCTTCCATCAACGTCTCGATGGATTTGGTGAAGCAAAAACGGGCTGATGCAGTGGTTTCAGCAGGCCACTCCGGGGCGGCAATGGCAGCCGCACTGCTACGCTTGGGTAGACTGCGAGGAATCGATCGGCCAGCAATTGGGGCAGTTTTTCCGACGATTATCGCTGGTAAGCCAGTGCTGATCCTCGATGTCGGCGCAAATGTTGACTGCCGTCCCAAGTTTTTGGAGCAGTTTGCGGTCATGGGATCGATTTACAGCCAGTACGTACTGGGAATACCAGACCCGAAAGTGGGATTGCTCAATATCGGTGAGGAATCGACGAAAGGTAACGACCTGGCAGTGCGAACTCACCAAATGCTGCAAGAAAATAACAAAATTTCTTTCATCGGTAACGCCGAGGGTCGAGATGTACTCTCCGGTAGGTTTGACGTGATCGTTTGCGATGGTTTTGCCGGCAATGTTCTGCTGAAATTTGCCGAAGCTGTCGGTGAAGTGATGCTGCAAATCCTGAGAGAGGAATTACCTCAAGGGTGGCGGGGTCAACTGGGTACGGCGATGCTCAAACCAAATTTGAAGCGAATCAAACAACGGGTGGATCACGCCGAACATGGGGGTGGCTTGCTGTTGGGAGTGGATGGTATCTGTATTATCAGCCACGGTTCTTCTCAAGCTCCTTCCATTTTTAATGCGATTCGCTTGGCAAAAGAAGCAATAGATAACCAAGTATTGGAGCGGATTCAATCTCGGTATCAGAAAACAGCTGCACCGGCGGCTGATGGAGAGTAATTTTGGAACAATTAGGATTTGGCATTGCCATTACAGGCAGCGGTGCAGCCACACCGACAACTTATCTGGATAATCAGGGTCTAACTCAACTGGTGGAAACATCTGATGAGTGGATTTCTACTCGCACTGGGATTAAACAGCGGCGACTGGCGGGAGTTGCTGACTCGGTGAGCGATTTGGCAACTGCGGCGGCAAAAGAAGCGATCGCGATGGCTGGAATCTCCCCAGAAGAGTTAGACCTGATTATTCTGGCTACTTCTACTGCTGACGATTTGTTTGGCACTGCTGGCTTAATTCAGGGCAAATTGGGCGCAAAGCAAGCAGTGGCTTTTGATTTAACTGCTGCTTGCTCTGGTTTTGTGTTCGGGATGGTAACGGGTGCCCAGTTTATCCGGAGTGGCGTTTATCGGAATGTTTTGCTGGTAGCGGCTGATATTCTTTCTCGTTGGGTAGACTGGTCCGATCGTCGCACTTGTATTTTATTTGGGGATGGGGCTGGGGCGATCGTGATGCAGGCTTCGGAATGCGATCGCTTTTCGGGATTTGAGCTCAGAAGCGATGGCAGCCAAAATCATTCTTTGAATTTGGCTTACCAAGGACAGCCCAAAGAATTAGTTGAGGGAGTTACCATTAGCCAAGGTACTTACCAACCCATCACCATGAACGGCCAAGAAATTTATCGCTTTGCTGTCAAAAAAGTGCCGGAAGTGATAGAAAAAGCTTTATTTCGCGCTAATCTGAGCGTTGACAAAGTAGATTGGCTCATCCTACATCAAGCTAATCAACGCATTCTGGATGCAGTTGCCGATCGCCTGAAGATTCCCCCTGATAAAGTAATCAGCAATCTAGCCCATTATGGCAATACTTCCGCTGCTTCTATCCCGATCGCGTTGGATGAAGCAGTGCGCCAAGGGAAAATTAAACCAGGAGATACGATCGCGGCTGCTGGTTTTGGCGCTGGCTTAAGTTGGGGAGCCACTATTTTTCAATGGGGTAAATAGGAGGCTTTTTGGTTGATTATGGGGTAGTCATAAGTTAAGACACCCAGAATAATAGCTATGTTTTTAAGCGTCCAGAATTTGGACAAAAGAAAACAAAATGGGACAGGTTGTTTAGATGCAGCCTGTCCCATTATTAATGGTGTATAGAAACCCGGTTTCTTAAAGAAACCGGGTTTCTGAGATTGGTAAGTGGCGATAATCTACTCCGGTAAAAACTCGGAATCAAGCGCTAAATCTGGCGTATAATGGCAATTTAACGGGAAAGTTTCTAATGATAAACCTGTTTCATCTGCTGCTTGTTCGCGAGCATTTTCATAGCAATCAGCAAATATTTCTTGAAAATAAGGTATTAAACTTGGCGAATCCTTCAAATCCTCTTTGATGCGTCTGCGATGTTCTCGAATGCTGCCTTTCCAACTGCCACTACGAAATTCTGATTGATATTGCCATTTGAGGAGATGAAGTAAAATTACGATCAAATTACTTTTCAGGCTTTTTCGCTCCCGTTTTGACATATCCTCAATTTCTTCAATCAAATTTGCCCAATCTACGGAAGCATAATCCTGGTTACGCAATTGTTCGACTGTCGTTTCTACCCAGCGCACGAAATCATTTTCATAGAGACTTTTTTGGCTGGGTTGCAGTTCGGTTGCCATCAGTCTGTCTCCCACATCTGAAAGCTTTGCTCTATTATAAAAAAATAAGGTTACATCACCTATTTATTCTGGCAGAAATGCAGAATCGATCGCTAATTCAGTCGAATAAGGACAATCTAAGGGAAAAGTGTCTAAAGCCAAACCCGTTTCAGCAGCAGCTAATTCTCTTGCATCTTCATAGCACTCATTAAATATTTCAATAAAATACGATTGCAAACTAGGGCTTTCCTTAAAAGCTTTTTTAAGTCTTTGTCGATGCTCGACAATAGTTGCTAGCCAACTGTTCGATCGTTTCTCCGGTTGATACTTATATTTGAGCAAGTGCATTAACAAAACTTTCAAATTGCTATAAACCGCTCGTTTTTCACTCCTACCCATATCTTCAATTTCTTCTAGCAAATTAGCAGTATCAAGCAAAGAAAGTTCTCCTTTTTGGAGGAGTTTGGCAGTTGCTTCTAACCACAAGTAGTAATCTTCTTCATATAATAGAGATAAATTGTGGGCTGTTGATGGCAGAGATGGTTTCATTGATAATCACTCCAGCATAATTGAATTAACATAATATTAATTCTTTTCACTTTTTTCTGGTTGTGGCATTGTCTCGATTAAAGCCCGCAAAACTCTGTTGACTGACTCCGGAGTTGTGAAAACTTCAGCTACATCTTCATCTAAAACAACAACTTTTAATCTCTTTTTATCAGAGCGATTAGCAAAGCGATTAGCTTTCGCTTTCTGGTAATCAAAATTGTACTCAGGTAAAAGCTCATCGTCAGAATTTTGCGATTCATTAAAAGGCATTTTTTTCATAGTTAATAACTATAAGTTAATCGCGATCGCTCCAGTATTGTGGTTTACGCTTGTGATGTGCTACTGCCAAAATACGAATCTCTCCGTCTTCAAGGATACGGTACAGCAGCGAGTAAGGAAATTTAGGCAAAATTAGGCGACGAACTGAACTCTGAACGTCTAAACCTGCTTCAGGATAACGTCTGAGGAAATTTACTGCGTGTTCAACCTCTTCTAAATATTCCAACCCTAGCCCCTGTCTTTGCTCTTCGTAGTAGGTAACAGCGTTAGCTAACTCCTCATTTGCTAATGGATGAAATACAACTTGTTTCATTGCAAAGACTCGCGAAGTTTATGAAACACTTGTTCGGCAGGAATGCCAGTAACTCGATCTTCGTCCATTGCTCGATCGCGCAATTGGGCTTCCTGAGTCCAAGCACTTGCAACTTCTCGATCGATTTCATCGCTTTGACCTAAGTATGCAAGGAGTTTGGCTAGCAGTGCGGCTTGAGAATCTTTTGGTAGTGCCAGAACTTGCGCTTCTAGCTGTTCTAGTGTCATGATGGTTTGAAAATCCCTAGTAACTATTCTTAAATATTAGCCAAAAAAGTCGAAAACTTTTTTTCCTATTATTTAAGAGATCTTTTGCGATCGCTACCTCAAGAATAACAAGTTAGTAACTACAGTTGAGTTTAAGCAACGCCATATCCCGTATACGGACGCTTATAAGGGGGATGCAATCCTAACACAATATCCTCTTTTGGCACTCCCGTCTCAACTAATTCTTCAGCGACGTTTACATCAGTCATGTTTTGTTGAATCCAAATTTTGCCGTCTCGAATATCAAAGTGCATCACAATATGATATACCCGATGTAATCCATTCCAACCTATTCGCATCCATTGGTAACGATCGCGAACTGTATCGAAAATTAATTCATTCTCTACGTCGCCATGCTGAAATTTAGCACTACCATGTTTGGTGATAACTTTTTGAATGCAATCGCGATAATGTTCTAACTTATCCATTGCACGATCTCCTCTAAAATTGGGTCATATATAAGTAGACTAAGTTGGTGCTTTTTTACAGCAATTTGTGCTAACCTCGTCTGAAAGAATGTCTCGTAAGTTTCTAAAGGAACAGCCAAGTATAGAAAGCGATCTGGTTCATTTTCCTCTATCATAATTTGATAATTGAGAAACTGACCTAGCGCTGTGTGGAATTCACTCACTGCGGAGGGACTAGCAAAACTCTTAACTTCAACAGCAATTTTTTCACCACCTCATTCTGCTGCAATCAAACGTTCTGCGCCTAAATCAATTTTTAAAGTTACTTCATCCAGTTCAAGTTCTAATGGGTCATGAGTAATTGCCCACTGTTGTTTTTGCAGTGCCCGTTTTACGGCTTCATGAAATAAGTCTCTAGCAGACATTTAGGAAATATTAACATCAACTTAGCTAAATAATATAATTTAAGTAACCGCTTGCCTATCTACTGTCTAAGCAGAAGGCATCCATTCCAAGGATAGTTTACGTTGCGATCGCACACAATCCTGTAGATAAAAATTAATCAAAGTTTGATAAGGAATACTAGTTTCTTCAGCGAGATTCCTAAAGTAATCAACTACATCCTCTTCCAGACGAATTGATACTTGCTTTTTGAGCTTTTTAGTATATGATTTTTGACAGATTGGGAGAAATCGTACTCTTTTTTCATAGGAAAAAATTAAGATATTGATTATGTTCTTGCTTAGTTGCTAAGAGTAATTTTAATTTTTTCTCTTTTCTAAATCAATCGGGAGATATAGGTTGAGATGCTTTGTTTTCTTTGGCAATTCTAATTAAAAACCTCAGTGCTTCATTTACTGATTCTGAATTGGGAAACACTTCCGCTACATCGGGATCTAAACGAATTGTCGTTCCACCAAAACTTTTTCGTCCAGAACCTAATTTTCTGACGCGCAAACTATGTAAATCGTATTCAGGACGCAATTCATCTTCAGTTTCCATATTAACCCTCTTCATATGCTTTTCTTTCTGCGCGTGTTACTTCTCTTGCACTAATCAACCGAGCCACATTATCTCTTTCTGTGTAGGACACAAGCAATAATCGACCTTGCATTGACTCTCCGATAATAATGTATCGCTCCTCATCATAAGAATGGTCAGGATCGTAGAAATCGACATAAAGTGGATCGTCAAAAACAGTCTGAGCTTCTTCAAATGATACTCCATGTTTTGACAAATTAGATGCTGCTTTTTCTTGATTCCACTCAAATTTCATTATATTTGTACGTCATCCATAGTTACCAAAAAAAAGGACGCTTATAAGGTGGATGTAATCCTAGCACCATCCTCTTTCGCTTTACGTCCAAACGGCTAGCGTTAACGCGCCCAACCAATCACCAGTTTGACATTTACCAATGATATAGAGTCTATACAGAGAATTATTACCAAATACGTAAATTAATGGATTTTTTAAGTAAGAATTTACAAATTTTTCAAATTCTTCGTATGGGTATGGTTCACCTGCCCCCTGTTCCAGATCGAATACATCGAAGTGCCAAATTTCTAGGAAACGAGTAGCTCTTAGAAGAGTTTCGATTACTATATCGAATGTTATAGCAAATTGGCAAACAATTAACGATTTAATGTCTTGCAAAATAGGATCGAGTTGTTCATTTAGAGCAAGTGCAGCTTGGCTAATTTGATAATCCTGCTTGGGTAAACGTTTTCCAAATCCAGCACTATCAGGAGGCGGAAGCTGCTGAGAGAAGCCCACCCAATCTCCATCTTTCGTTTGTCCAACTATAAACCCTAACAAGTCGTAGCCTCTGAATCCATCATTGCCGACTTCACCTGGTTGATCATTATAGGTTTGAATTTTATAAGCTTTTAAATTTATGGGTTGCGCTCGTAATATATTGAGCAGCAATTGATATTTTGGCATTACCTGAGAGAGCAAGATTTGACTTTTAGCTTCTGAGTATAAACTTGGCTTAATAAATCGTTTCTGCCAAATATCAATTAGCTCATCTATCTCGATTTCCATCATTAAGCCTGAAGATATCAAGAGCCTTGTAAAGCTGAACTCCCCTTGCTCAGATGTATCCCAAACAAGCGGACGGAAAGGATAACTGCCCTCACTACCAATGCCACTTCCACCGGAGTTTAAATTCGTTACTGTATCTTCTAGTAATGCAAACAGTTGCTCTGTTTCAGGCTTCATAAAAAGGCTCTCGGATTCGTCAATTTTACTCAATAAATTGTCCAGTGCGCTATTTTGACAAAAAAGGTGGGCATTGCCCACCCTACCCGATATTAACTCGATTGAACTGTTAGCAATTCTTGCGGTAATCGCTTAAATGCCAAACGTTCGTTTTCCACATCTACAAAGATGGTATCGCCATCGTTGAATTCACCGCGCAAAATTGATTTGGCAATTTGAGTTTCTAACTCGCGTTGAATTGCTCTCTTTAATGGACGGGCACCGTAAACTGGGTCGTATCCTACATCTGCTAAGAAATCTAATGCAGAATCGGAGAGTTTGAGAGACATTTTGCGATCGCTTAACCGTTTACCCAGCCTTTGTACTTGCAATTGTACGATTCTTCGCAGTTCTTGCTTGTTCAAGCCGTGGAAGATAATCATTTCATCGATCCGGTTGAGGAATTCGGGACGGAAATTATTTCGCATCGCATCCATCACGCGACTCCGCATTTCTTCATAGCGGGAATCATCGCCAGCTATATCTAAAATGTATTGAGAACCGATATTGCTGGTCATGATAATCACGCTATTCTTAAAGTCTACCGTGTGACCTTGAGCATCGGTAACGCGACCGTCATCGAGAATTTGCAACATTACGTTGAAGACATCCGGGTGCGCTTTTTCGATTTCATCGAATAAAATCACCGCATAAGGACGACGCCGGATAGCTTCGGTTAATTGTCCGCCTTCGTCATAACCGACATATCCGGGAGGCGCACCGATCAAACGCGATACGGCGTGTTTCTCCATGTATTCGGACATATCGATTCGCACCAAAGCTTCTTCCGTATCGAATAGATAAGCAGCTAAAGCTTTCGCTAGTTCGGTCTTGCCAACTCCCGTCGGGCCGAGGAAAATAAAGCTAGCGGTAGGACGATTCGGATCGGCTAAACCTGCGCGAGAACGTTGAATTGCATCAGCAACCGCTGTTACTGCTTCTTCTTGTCCGACTACTCGCTTGTGCAGTTCTTCTTCCAATTGCAGGAGTTTTTGCATTTCCGATTCGACTAATTTGCTAATCGGAATACCCGTCCACTTGGAGATGATTTCGGCGATATCTGCTTCGGTGACTTCTTCCCGCAATAGGGATTTTCCGCTGGTTTGAGTTTGCGCTAATCTGGTTTCGGCTGATTCTAATTGGCGCTGCAATTCGGTCATCGTACCGTATTTCAATTCAGCGGCGCGATTGAGGTCGTAATTGCGTTCTGCTTGTTGAATTTCGACGTTAACGCGATCGATCTCTTCTTTGATGGTTTGAATTTGCACGATCACGTCTTTTTCCGATTGCCATTGTGCGCTTAAAGCACGTTGTTCTTCTTTGAGATCCGCTAGTTCTTTTTCTAATTTTTCTAGGCGTTCTCTAGAAGCTGCATCGGTTTCTTTTTGCAGCGACAATTTCTCCATTTCTAATTGGAGAATTTTGCGATCGATCTCGTCGAGTTCTTCTGGTTTAGAGGTAATCTCCATTTTCAGACGCGCCGCCGCTTCGTCTACTAAGTCGATGGCTTTATCTGGTAAAAAGCGATCGCTAATATAGCGAGTAGACAAAGTTGCTGCCGCTACCAACGCGCTATCGGAAATTTTAACCCCGTGGTGAACTTCGTAGCGCTCTTTCAAACCTCGCAGAATCGAAATCGTATCTTCTACCCCTGGTTGATCCACGTAAACTTGTTGGAAGCGACGTTCTAAAGCAGCATCTTTTTCTAGATACTTGCGATATTCATCCAAAGTTGTCGCACCGATACAGCGCAACTCACCCCGCGCTAACATTGGTTTGAGCAAGTTTCCGGCGTCCATCGCGCCTTGGGTTGCACCTGCACCAACTACGGTGTGAATTTCATCGATAAATAGGATGATATTTCCTTGGGAGTCGGTAACTTCTTTAAGAACTGCTTTCAAGCGTTCTTCAAATTCACCTCGATACTTCGCACCTGCAATCAAAGCACCCATATCTAAGGCAATCAGTTTACGATCTTTGAGAGATTGGGGTACGTCGCCACTGAGGATTCGTTGCGCTAGTCCTTCCACGATCGCAGTTTTACCAACTCCCGGTTCCCCGATCAACACGGGATTATTTTTCGTCCGACGCGATAAAATCTGAATGGTGCGGCGAATCTCGTCATCTCGTCCGATTACTGGGTCTAGTTTACCAGCACGAGCCAATTCCGTGAGATCTCGGCCATATTTTTCTAAAGCCTCATATTTGCCTTCCGGATTTTGATCTGTCACTTTCTGGCTTCCTCGGATTGCTTTGATCGTATTCTTTAGTTTGGCTTCATCCAGTCTAAATTCTTGAAATAAGGATTTGCCAAACCGATCGTCCTGTGCAAAACCTAGTAACAAGTGTTCGATCGAGATAAAGTCGTCTTGTAATTCTTTGCGATAAGTATCTGCTCTATCTAATAATGTATCGACGCTGCGACCCCAGTAGGCGGAACTGCTACCAGAAACTTTCGGATAACGCTTGATGAAGTCTTCCGTGTAGTCCCGCACCCGTTGCACGTTCGCCCCAGCTTTATTTAATATACTGGCAGCCAAGCCCTCTTGTTCC
>CAZJJR010000209.1:0-4980 GCA_964546365.1 uncultured bacterium
TATATTGATCGCTGAGAATGGCACTGGTGTGGCGCTCATATAACAATGTTATGAACGGGAGGATTGAGAAATGGATTGACAACTGGAATCCGATATTTTTCGCTGTCAGGTTGAACATGAGAGCAAGAGTTTTCTAGCTTCACCTCGCTTATCTTCGTAAGCTCCTGATATAAGTTAATCGCAGAAGCAACTAAAAGATTTTTTATTTTCATCGCATCCCGACTCTGCCAAAATTCAAATATGCGATCTCTCCCATCATTCAAAGTTTCGGGATTTATTTGATAAACATCGAGCGGTTGAATACCTTTAGCTATTACTAATTGAGTCCGCTTGATATCTAACGCTAGCAATTTTAGAAGTAAACCGAGAATTTTGATGGGGCTGACTTCTCCGTTTTTTTCCATTGGTATATTTATTCCCAGCGCTCTTTTGATATGCTTGCTGCATAAAAGAGTTCTTTGCTTTAACTCCAGCAAATCCGAATCATTTGCAGTAAATTTACGTTGAGGATCGAGCAAATTAGGAATTCCTAAAGCTAATAAGGCTTCTATTTTTAAGGTGTGAGTTTTTAGGTCGGGCAAAAAAACTTTTCCATCGCCGATCTCTAATTTATTATTCCATTCATGCCAATCTTCATTCCGAAAATATTCACCATCATGAATTAAATAATAATGAGTCAATAAACGATCGTAATATCCCCGGTCGTCCAATAGCTTTAATTGAGGAGTAACTTCTACTCCGTAACGTTGTTTTAGGAAATATTTGTGCAGTTTGTTACGCTCTTCATCGCTCGGGGATGGTTTGGCTAAGAAATTTTTGTATTCTATTTCGTTAATATCTGGAGCATTGGCCACAGCTTCGGCCAAATTTAATTCCATTTGACGGCGAATTTTCTTCATCTGCTCTTTGGTTGCTTGAGAGTTTTTATTTTTGCGATCGAACTCTTTTTGCAACTCAAAAATATCTAAAATCAACTTTTTTCTGAGTTCGCCATTATTAGCAGGCGTCGCTAAAAATGCCATCCTTAGCTGTCGGATGCGTTCTTTTGGGAAATGATTACCGATCGCATTTACCAAATGACCTTCCGCAATCAACCCTTCTAACATCGATTGACGATATAAAGTAATAGAAGCATTTACTCTGGCCGCTAATTTAGCCCATGTTCTCAGGTGAATGGGATCGTAAGCTAAAGGTAAATCTACGTTAACTTTATAAAATGGACTTAGCAAAGCTAAATTTTCTTGATGGTTTTCTTGATACCAATAAGATAACACTCGGTAATTTTTACTCCCGCTACCAATTAGCCCGACTCCTCGCTTGGCACACCAAATAATTCGCGGTACGTTAGCACGTACTCTGGCTAATGCTTGTCGTGCTTCCGAGTCGGGAATTACTCCTTGGAAAATACCGTAAACTCGGTCAAAATGTTTCACGTCAATACTTACTCCCGTACCGAGGCTGGGAGTAACAAAAACAGCATCATAGTTGGCACATTTGGTATTAATATTTTCAATAAAATTCGCAGCTTCGCGATCGGACGTAGTAGTGGTTTGACTGCTGACTACTAAAGTTTTTGGATATTTATTGAGTAACTGTTCTAGCCGTTGTTTGATGTAGCGTTCGATGGTTTCACAGCTGTAACGTCCGGAACGGCTATCGGTAGTAACGTAACATTTTTTTCCGGCGATCAAATCGAGTTCTAGTTGATGAATTAGTAAAGTTGGGTTGGGAGTGTCGTAAAAGGTAACATCCCATCCGTTTTCTGGTTTCCAATTATTTACGATTACTAAAGGATTAATTTCAATCCCTGTTAATCCTTTGAGGTAATCTAGGGAAATATCTGATAAATCAGCATCTTGAGCTATTACTAAACCATCAGTTTGTAAGACGGTAGTGATTAGTTGCTGGAAAACTTTTAATATTTTGATGCGTTTTTCTTGGCAGGTATCGCTGTTAAGGAGATGCCACAAAGATTGTTCGATTTCATCCAAAATTACGATCGCACCTTGCCACTGTTCGGGGTTCAGCTTCCAAATCGAATCTAGGCAAAGACCGATCGATTGGGGCATAAGGGATGGGGTATGGGGCATCGGTAATGCTTCTCTGCGGTTGATTCCCCAATTGATGCCGATTTTTTCACATAAAAAACGTCCTAGCTGGATACGGTGAGTGAGTAGTAAAATTGGTCGATCGCGTTTTTTGGCTTCTGCCACTAACGGTAAAAGTGCGGAAGTTTTGCCAGTTCCTTTAGCAGATTTGACACCAACTAATCCAGATTCGGGAAAAGGTAATTTTTCTAAATAACGACGGTTGAATGTTAGTGTTGGAGTATAGGTTAATTCCGTGTGGGGTTTGGTTTTAACTAAGTCGGTTTCTAAGTCTAGGCTAGCTTGATAAACTACCTCGAATGCTTTATTACCTTGAGCAACGATAAAATCATCAATACCTTTTTCTAACCCGGGAAGTCTAATTACTTTCACCGGACAATTTTGTTCCTCTAATAATTCTCCTAGTTGCGCGATCGCGTGATTAACAGCCTTAAGTTTATTTGGTTGAGTTTCGTAGTCAAAACAAATATAAAATGTCCGCAAACTTTCTGTAAAAGCTGCGAATTCTGGAATTAATTTTCGGCAAATTACTCTGCCTTTAATATCTTTAGTAACGCGATAACCACTGGTAATTCCCGGTATGGCAAAAGCAGCATATCCATTACTCAAAAGAGTAGCGGCTTTTTTTGCTCCCTCGCAAATAATTATCGGGATATTCCGTTCGACTACCCATTGCCAAAAACCAACCGCTTCTCCTTCTTCTGTAATGACGATGTTTTCCTGGATGGGAACGTGATAGCGATCGGCAATTCGTCGCCAAATGTCAAGGGTCACCCGCAGGCAAAAAATCCTTGTGGGTGTACAGGGGGGATGTTCGTATTTAATTAACTTATCTTCTTCCGTTTGTCTAGGGCAATCTGGCTTATAGCAACCCCATTCCATCTCATACCAATTATTCAGGGGATCGAGTCCCGAACACCACCAGCCGCCTTGAGTGCAATGAGTATATCGACGCAGCCACCACTGGCTAACTTGTCCGGTGTTGGCGCGAGGAATGCGATCGGATATGAATAAATACTCATAAGCAGCAATTCCTTTGAGGGAAATAAAATTCAGCCTCGCTAGGTGAGAGTCAATCCCACTCGATCGGACTAATTCTTGATAGTGTTTGGGATCTAGACTACTCGGACGCATCGGTAAAATATCTAATTCACTTGGAGAATCAACAGTTTCAGCCATTCCGCATTTTTCCTTCCACACGCTATTTGTGGGGTATGTGGCCTTATTTTAACCACTGAACCACTACCTGTAGAGGAGTCGCGAAGTAGCGGGATCTAAAACCCTACCATGCTTCGGAACAAATCGCACTAGTTGAGGGGGTGGGAAGGTAGGGGGATGGAGAGATGCGGGGACACTGAGAAAATTTTTACTTCATCCTTCAGACTTCATCCTTCATACTTCAGACTTCATCCTTTTTTTGTTAGTCTTGAAAAGCTGATTACAAAAGAAAAATAGAGCCGAAGCAATGGTTGAGAACATATTAAATAGAAAAGAAAAAATCTTCGATCTTTGGTCATTTTCCTACGATTGGCTGTTTCCTTCCGTGTTTTATCAAGCCATTCATCTTAGGTTATTAGAATATGTCAATTTACCAGAAAAATCGGAAGTTCTCGATCTGGGGTGCGGAACTGGACAACTACTCAATCGTTTAGCAGCTAAATATCCAGATTTGCAAGGTACGGGACTGGATTTATCGGCGCAAATGATTCGCCAAGCTCGTCAGCGTAATTGCCATCGTCCGCGTCTTATTTATATTAAAGGTAACGCCGCCGAACTTCCTTTTGCCGATCGCCAATTTGATGCCGTTTTTAATACTTTGAGTTTTTTACACTATCCTTTGCCGGAGCAAGTTTTCCAAGAAGTAAGTCGAGTTTTGCGCCCGAAAGGAAAGTTTTATTTAGTTGATATTACTACTCTTAAGAAAGCTGAATCTCACCTTAAACCTGTAAATGTTCTGCCCGGTAATATCCGATTTTATAGTTCTCAAAGTCGGGAAAGTTTAGGAAAACAAGCTGGATTACATTGTGTAGGTCATTACTATTTGTTAGGATTAGTTATGTTGACAATATTTTCTAAATAGTATATAAACCCAAAGATACTAGGATTACTTACTAACTAAAGGGATGAGAATGCTTTCAGCAATATTATTTGATTTAGATGGAACGCTGGTTAATACTGACCCTTTTCATTTTAGAGCTTGGCAGGAAACTTTAAGAAATTACGATTTAGAAATTGATACGGCATTTTATCAAACTAGAATTAGCGGTCGTCTCAATCCTGTTATCGTGCGAGATCTCCTTCCTCATCTTTCCCCAGAAGAAGGAGAACAATTAGCAGACAATAAAGAAGCTCGTTTTCGGGAATTAGCACCATTATTACAACCTTTGGCAGGACTCGATCGCTTACTTTTTTGGATAAAAAAACAAGGATTAAAAATAGCGCTGGTAACTAACGCACCTCGGAAAAACGTTGATTTCATGCTATCGGTTTTAAAGTTAAAAGAAACTTTTCCTACTGTAATTTTGGCGGAAGACTTGAAAGCTGGTAAACCCGACCCCGCGCCTTATCAGTTCGCTTTAGAACTGTTGAACGTTCATCCAGAAGACGCGATCGCATTTGAAGATTCTCCTTCCGGAATTCGTTCCTCTGTAGGAGCGGGGATTTTTACGATCGGAATTGCCTCTACTCACGATCCTTTAGTTTTAGAAAAAGCCGGAGCAAACAAGGTTATTGTAGATTTTACCGATGAATTTTTGGCAGATTTTTTAACTACAAAAATAGGAAATTTAACTGTTTCATAATTAAAGAATAATTCAGAATTCAGAAGCCAGAATTAATTAGTAGAATTGTAGGTTGGGTTGACGCTAGGAAA
>CAZJJR010000209.1:5004-11438 GCA_964546365.1 uncultured bacterium
ATTCGGAATTCTTTCTTCTCCTATTCTGAATTCTGACTCCTGAATTCTGACTCCTGAATTCTTTCTCTATTCTGGCAAATCAACCTGAACTGGTTTGGCGTGCCAAATATCTTGGCAGTAATCTTGAATAGATCGATCGGAGGAAAATTTACCCGTGCGAGCTACATTAAAAATAGCCATTCGAGTCCAGTTTGCTCGATCTTTATACGCTTGGCTAACTTTTTCCTGACATTCAATGTAAGATTGATAATCAGCCAAGAGCAAATATTCATCTCCAATCAGCAAAGATTCTACAATTGGTCTGAACAAATCCCGTTTGTCAGGAGAAAAATAACCGGAGGAAATCAAATCGATTACTTGCCGCAATTCTGGGTTGCTATTGTAGTAATTCCAAGGGTTGTAACCCTTCCTTTTTAAATCAACAACTTCTTGGGCATTTAAACCAAATAAGAAAAAGTTTTCTGCTCCTACTTCTTCGCGAATTTCGATGTTAGCGCCGTCTAAAGTGCCGATCGTAATTGCGCCGTTCATAGCAAATTTCATGTTACCAGTTCCGGAGGCTTCTTTGCCAGCAGTCGAGATTTGTTCGGAAATATTGGCGGCTGGATAAATGCGCTGACCTAATGATACGGAGAAGTTGGCTAAGAAGGCAACCTTAATGCGATCGCCTACATCCGGGTCATTATTTACTACTTTTGCCACCGAGTTAATTAACTTAATAATCAGTTTGGCTAAGTAGTAACCTGGTGCGGCTTTTCCTGCCAAAATAAACGTGCGGGGCAAAATGTCGAGATTGGGATTCTTTTTGATGCGATCGTACAACGTAATAATATGCAGTACGTTCAATAACTGCCGTTTGTATTCGTGAATTCGCTTGACTTGAATATCAAATAAGGAGTCGGGATTCACTTTAATATCGTTGTAAAGCCAAATGTAGTCTGCTAATTCTTGCTTATTTTGGCGCTTAATTGCCGAAAAGCGATCGCAAAATTCTTCATCATTTACAAATCCCTCTAATTGCTTTAGTTCATCCAAGCGATTAACCCAACCATTACCGATTTTTTCCGTAATCAATTCCGACAATTTAGGATTGCTCAACAAAAGCCATCTACGGGGTGTAACGCCATTAGTTTTATTATTGAATTTTTCCGGAGTTAATTCATAAAAATCCCGCAAAACGTTTTGCTTCATCAACTCCGTATGTAGCGCCGCCACGCCATTAATTGAATGACTACCAACACTAGCTAAATGCGCCATCCGAACGTATTTTTCTTGTCCTTCTTCAATCAATGACATCCGCCTTATCCGCGCATCATCGCGGGGAAACTTGCTACGCACTTCATTTAAAAAGCGGCGATTAATTTCGTAAATTATTTCCAAATGGCGCGGCAACAACCGCTCGAACAAACTAACAGGCCAACGTTCTAAAGCTTCCGGTAATAAAGTATGGTTAGTGTAAGCAAAAGTGTTAGTAGTAATGTGCCAAGCTTGTTCCCAATCAAAATCATGCTCGTCCATCAACAATCGCATCAATTCCGCGACGCCGATCGATGGGTGCGTATCGTTTAATTGAATCGCGGTTTTTTCGTGTAAATTCTCTAAAGATGAATAAACTCTGCGATGAGTATTAATGATATCGTGGAAAGAACAACTCACGAAGAAATACTGTTGTTCTAACCGCAATTGCCGCCCCTGAGATGTATTGTCATTGGGATAAAGAACTTTAGAAATATTTTCCGAATAGATCTTGTCAGTTACCGCACCCAAATAATCACCGCTATCAAAAACTTGGAAGTTAAATTCTTCACTTGCTCCCGCTTTCCAAAGCCGCAAAGTATTTACCGTATTGTTGTGGTATCCCGGTACTGGCGTATCGTAAGGCGTTCCCATCACTTGTCGTTCGGGAATCCAACGCACTCGATAATTACCTTTTTCATCGTGATAAGCTTCTGTATGTCCGCCGAAATTTACTTTTACTGTTAATTCCGGGCGGCGAATTTCCCAAGGGTTACCGAACCGCAACCATTTATCGGGATGTTCTACTTGAGCGCCATCTTTAACCCACTGATCGAAAATACCAAATTCGTAGCGAATACCGTAACCAACGGCGGGAATTTGTAATGTAGCTAGCGAGTCTAAAAAACAAGCTGCCAAACGTCCTAAACCTCCATTACCGAGTCCTGGTTCTGCTTCTATTACTCTTAGATCGTTGAGATTTAGTTTGCATTCTTGAATGGCTTTTTCGGCTTTTTCATACAAACCCAAGTTAACTAAATTATTGGCTAATTGGCGACCCATCAAGAATTCTGCTGATAGGTAATATACTACTTTGGGTTTTCGTTCGATGTATGTTCTCTGGGTATTAATCCAGCGATGCAGTAGACGATCGCGCACGGTATATGCTAATGCCATGTAGTAATCGTGGGGTGTCGCCCAAGATTCATCTTTGGCTAAAATATAATAAAGATTATCCAAAAAAGCCCTTTTTATGGTTTGGACGCTCATCCCAGTGCGATCGTCCTCCACTTGAATTTCCTGGGGAGTAGCGGGGGTAATTGCTTCTTTGAGTTGGCTGATGGACTGATAATCGCTTTGAGTCATGGTAGTCTCCTAATTTGATTTTGGCTAATTACCAACCAGTTAAAACATAAAAATCGATTTGTTTTTCTCTTGCTTATGGTGGAAAATTTTTGTTTTGTCAATTGAGAATTGATAATGGAAAATGGATAGTAACGCAAGTTGCTAGTTATGAGTTTAGCCGCTGTAGATCCCCCCTAACCCCCCTTAAAAAGGGGGGAACCGGATTCAAAGTCCCCCTTATTAAGGGGGATGCAAGGGGGATCTAAAGGCCAAAATTTGTAAATAGCAACTTGAGTTAATAGAGAATTTTTTATCATATGCCAAACAACTAAAAGTTATGAAAATGACTGACCAAAACCCTGATAACTTTCCAAAATCAACCGATGCGGTACTGGGTGGACAATTTCCACAACCTAATCTCTATGATGCCGTATTAGGTGGGCAAATTATACAACCAAACACAGAAGATACGGTAAAAAATAATTCTAACTCAACAGAGAAGAGGGTCTTTAACTCCAAAGAACTCAAGCTATTTGGTTGCGACAAATGTAAATCTTGGCAGAGTCCTACTACCCATGATTGGACGCTTCACTGTTCTCAATGTAACAAGTTTTTTGAATACGGTGGTTGTTCTTGCGATGGATGTTGCGGTGAAGGAACTTATGCTGGTTTTGGAGGGGGTCAAGAGTTTTATGCAATTTAAAGTTTTTTGTCAATTGTTGATGTTTTTATCGTTCAATGGTAAGGAATAAATTATCCTAGATTTGCTTTATCTCTTCTAAAATTGCTTGGGGCGAATCTAGATTTTCTTTCTCTCCTAAGAGTTGGGTAGCTTTTTCTAGATTGGCGATCGCATTTTGTTTACTTACAATTATCCGATCGACAAAATGCGATCGTAATAACTTTATCCTTTATTAAGGATAAAGTTGAATCGCTGGCTCAATTCGTACTATTTCATTCAAGTCGATCGCTCAAGTTTATACTTTTTTAAAGCTTTTTGAGTTGGCTTGATTCAGCAAATTTGCTAAATATAAGAGTTCTTTTTCTGCTAAATTTTCCGATATGGGAAGATATAAAAACTGCTCGTTTACGTGTTTTGGCATTAAGGCATTTACCGTGCAGTTCTTCTCTCCATCATGACCGTCATTGAGATGAATTATACTGGTGTTACCTCTAGTTGAATCAAAGCCTTTATTTCGCAACTTTTCTATTAAAGTTTCGGGGCGATCGGTTAAAATTGGCAACACCCAAAAAGAGTGGGAAATTGCCTTACTACCAGGACAAATTATTTCATGGTCTAAAAGAGAAATGAAGAAACGGGCTTTTGATTCTCTTCGTTCAAAATAGCCATTATCAAAATTGTTGAGTCTCCGCCACAAAAGAGAGACCATAGTTTGGGGAGGACGATATCTGATTTTGCTAAGAATATCTCCTTTATAAAAACCACGAGTGAGAGAATTGATCGTAGAATCTATATTCCAACCTAGTAATTTGATTAACCTGATTAAATAATAGTAAATCCAAGGTAATGAAAGCAATTTAAGCACAAAATATTTCAATACTCGCTGGCAAAACCACCACTCGCTGCGCTGGGGATATTTTTCTGCGATCGCGCTCATTTTTTCGGCAAGTTTTTTGTCTCGAATGCAGGCAATTCCTCCTCCCAAAGCAGTACATGATTTAATTGGCCCAAAACTGAATAAACTTACATCGGCTTCTGGGTCACCACAATATTTGTCCCCGCAGAAAGCTTGAGCGCAATCTTCTACTAAAATAATCTGGTATTTTTGGCAAAGTTTAGTAATTTCTACTAAGTTTATAACTGAACCGAATAAATGAGCAACCAGAATAATTCGAGTTCGGGAAGATATTAAATTTTCAATTACTTGAATATCCGGTGCGAGGTTATCTAAAGATATATCAATTGGTATAGGTACTAAATTGTGTCGTTTGATAATTTCTATCATATCGCTAATATTAACAGCAGTCATCAAAACTTCAGAGCCGGAGGGTAAGTTTAATGATTGCAATAGTAAATCAAACGCTGTTCTTACGGAAAGAGTGACCAAAACTTCTCGCTCGTTTTTAGCAAAATCTTTCAGTATTGTTGGGAGTGCTTGTTGAGGCTTATAAAAAAATGAAAAAAGACAGAAAACTAAGTCTGCCATGCTGATATGCAGCGATAATCTGGGATGTAAGCGAGGGAAATTCATGAGAACCAGTTTAGGAAATAGGATGGCAATATGGTAAGCGATCGCAAAATTAATCGGAGTGTCAATGTAAAATAAATGTAAGGTAGCATCTATATTGTGAAGTTGACTGGAAGCTGAACAAGACTTGGCAAAAAAAATTTACAATTATCAGAGCCAGAGTAGTAAAAATGATTAATCCTGATTTTGCCAACAACCCTCCTTTAATTCTGATCGTAGACGACCAAAAATCTTTGCGCTTACTGTTACATCAGGAGATGAAAAAAGAAGGATATAGAGTGGCAGAAGCTTTGAACGGTGAAGAGTGTTTGGAATTAGTTAAACAAATCGAACCGGATATGATTTTACTCGATGCCATCATGCCTGGAATAGATGGTTTTGATTGCTGTGCCCAGTTAAAAAAAATCTTAAGTGATGATTGCCCTCCTATTTTAATGATTACTAGTTTAGACGATCCGGCTTCAGTAGATCGAGCTTTTGAAGCTGGGGCAACGGATTTTGTTACAAAGCCTATTTTTTGGGCGGTTTTGCGTCAGCGAGTCCGCCATTTGCTCAAAAATAACTGGGCAATGAAGGAACTGCAAAAACAAATCGAACGGGAACGTTTGCTTGCACTCAAACTAGAAGCAGCGAATCGAGAGTTAGAAAGACTTGCTTCTGTAGATGGGTTAACTCAAATTGCTAACCGTCGCTGTTTTGACGAATACTTACAAAGGGAGTGGAAACGATCGCAAAGGGAGCAATTACCTTTGTCTTTAATTTTATGCGACGTAGATTTTTTTAAATTGTACAACGATAGTTACGGACATCAGGCTGGTGATGAATGCCTGCGGTTAGTAGCTAATGCGATTCGCGAATCTGCAAGGCGTCCCGCTGATTTGGTATCTCGGTATGGAGGAGAAGAGTTTGGCATTATTTTACCCAACACCGATTCGGTAGGAGCGATTCAAGTAGCAGAAGCCATTCGCGAAGCAGTGAAAGCGCTTACGATACCTCATAGCGGTTCTCAATTTAGCCAGTTCATTACGATAAGTTTGGGAGTAGCTAGTTTAATTCCCCATCCTGATTCGGCGATGAATTTATTAATTTGTTCGGCAGATCGCGCTCTTTATGAAGCGAAGTTTAGCGGACGAGATAGAGTGGTATTTTATCCAGGTTTTTCTATAGATGATAGTTATTATTTTACTAATAAGCGTTCCGTTTTTAAGTAATAAACTATTAATTGGGCGCGATCGCTTCGCTGGCGTCCGGCTATATAAAGATTTTTTATCTTGTTCGGGGTCGTGAACTGGCTGGGGAAAGGGGAACGGACGATCGCGCCAACTTTCTCCCTTCTCCCTCTCCCCTAGCCCTAGCTGAAAAAATTCGAGTTTTTACCACGAGCAGTTACCCTAATTGGTATCATTAGGCATACCAGGGTGCGCTTGCCTGTGGTGAACCTTTGCAGTTAAATATTTTTTGGCGATCGAACAAACGTGCATCACGCAAATCAACACACCCCTTACTTAAGCAACCTGTTTTCAGAAAATAGGGAAGAAATATTGGGAAAAGTTCCTCTGAAGCGGATCGCAATTTTACGCGCATTGCCGGGATTGGGAGACTTTCTGTGTACGGTGCCAGCATTGCGATCGCTGCGTGCGGCTT
>CAZJJR010000209.1:11449-11732 GCA_964546365.1 uncultured bacterium
CACAAGCAGAGATCGTGCTGATTGGCGTACCGTCAGTCAAACTATTAGTAGAACGCTTCAAACACTACTTAGATGAACTGGTAGAATTTCCTGGTTATCCCGGATTGCCGGAAGTGCCAGTACAACCGCCAGAAATTCCGGCTTTTTTGCAAGTAGTGCAACAGCAGCGTTTTGACCTCGCGATCCAAATGCACGGGAGTGGCGTGATTACAAATCCGCTGACGGTGCTGCTAGGGGCAAAATATAGTACGGGTTTCTTTATGCCCGGTTATTATTGCCCGGA
>CAZJJR010000210.1:0-1447 GCA_964546365.1 uncultured bacterium
ACGACAAGCACCTTCTTGCCCAGCTTCCGCAAAATCTGCGCCAGCGCCAACTCCTTTATCAGTAGAGACGATTTCAGAAACTCCCCTACCATCAGTTTTGCCTTTACAAGTTCACTTGAAAAGCCAAGAGGGGCGGCTGTTGTTAATCTTGCCATCAGAAACGGCTAATTTGTCGGATGCTTCCGTTGCTGCCCTCCCTTGGCCCGATATCTGGCTGCAACTGAAACAGCGCTTGAATGCTGGGGAACGTTTTTGGCTACCAAACACGCCCGTACATCTGATCGCCCAAGATAGACTCTTAGACGGACGACAATTACAAGAAATTGCCGATGCGCTGGCAGAATCTCAACTTCAGTTACAAGGAGTTGCCACCAGTCGCCGTCAAACTGCGGTAGCGGCGGCGGCGGCGGCATATTCGGTCGAACAAAAATCAGCTGCCAGAGCCTTTCTCAATAGTCAGCCCGCTCCGGAAACAGTACAAGCAATGCTGGAACCCCTCTACCTGGAAACTACCTTACGTTCTGGGGTAGAAATTCGTCATCCGGGTACTGTGATAATCTTGGGAGACGTTAATCCTGGTAGTTCGGTAATTGCTGATGGCGATATTCTAGTTTGGGGTCGTCTGCGCGGTTTAGTTCATGCGGGTGCGAAAGGTAATCCTCAAAGCTTAATTATGGCTCTCCAGATGGAACCCACTCAGCTGCGAATAGCCGATAGTGTAGCTAGGTCACCGGAAAAGCAGCCTGCTGAATTTCATCCGGAGGTGGCTTACGTTACTCCCCAAGGTATTCGCATTGCCAAAGCAGCTGGTTTTACCAGACCCAATTGGCAAGGAAAGTAAAGACTGGGTACTGGCGCTATTACTTCCGTTGACACGGGTATTGTTAAGAATGAAAAGGAAAAATCAAACAGGAGGAAAAGCATTAACTTTCACTACCTAAACGGACAAAGTATGAAAAAGAACTGGGAAATCATTTTCCCGATCGATTATCACCAATTACCAAATTTGACTAATTACCAATCACCGAATCCACAATAGTTATGAGTCGCGTTATTGTAATCACTTCTGGTAAAGGAGGGGTGGGGAAAACCACTTCAACCGCTAATATTGGAATGGCTCTAGCCTCTCGCGGTCATCAAGTTGCCGTAGTGGATGCTGATTTTGGTTTGCGAAATCTCGACCTATTGTTAGGTTTAGAAAATCGCATCGTTTACACGGCGGTAGATGTGCTGGCGGGTGAATGTTCTCTAGAAAAAGCTTTAGTGAGAGATAAGCGACAACCCAAATTAGTGCTGCTACCAGCTGCCCAAAATCGCACCAAAGAAGCTGTAAATCCCGATCAAATGAGGCTTTTGGTGGCTGAATTGGCAAAAACTTATCAATATGTTTTGATTGATAGTCCGGCGGGAATTGAGATGGGTTTCAGAAATGCGATCGCAGGTGCCA
>CAZJJR010000210.1:1514-1747 GCA_964546365.1 uncultured bacterium
AATTGGTTTATTAGAAGCTCATAGTATCAAACGCATTCAGTTAGTAGTTAACCGGATCAGACCGGCAATGGTGCAGGCTAACGATATGATGTCGGTACAAGACGTACAAGAAATTCTCGCTATTCCAATAGTGGGCGTAATTCCAGATGATGAGAAAGTGATTGTTTCTACCAACCGTGGAGAACCTTTGGTATTAGGAGGAACTTCTTCCCAAGCCGCCACCGCATACAATA
>CAZJJR010000210.1:1786-11544 GCA_964546365.1 uncultured bacterium
TTGATTAATTTAGATGCTCCTTCCGATGGTTTTTTTGCTCGCGTTCGCCGCTTTTTCGGTGGTAAACCTCGGTAGTTACTCGCTTTCATTTAAGAAGCAACCAAAGGGAAGCAAAACTTATCAGATGATTTAAAATCGATCGTCTGAAGCGGGAAGTGGTAAAAATTAAAAATGAAATTTTTTATCTTTCATTTTTAATTTTTCATTTTTATTTATTAATTATCCGGTCTACCATGATTAACGAACTTTTAGAAAAACTTTTTCCTTGGACAACGGTTACTAACAGCCGAGAAGACGTTAAGCGACGGCTAAAATTGGTGATCGCCCACGATCGCGCCGGACTTCCTCCGGAAGTATTAGAAGCAATGCGAAAGGAAATCCTCGAGGTGGTTTCCCGCTACGTAGAACTGGATGGTGAGGGGTTGGAATTCGCGATCGAAAGTCACGAACGCGCTACTGCTTTGATTGCTAATCTCCCTATTCGGAGAGTCAAACAAGAACTTGAGGAACCAGAAGTTAACCAAGAACCATCTTGACAATCTCACCGTCAAGGTATGTCGTGACGGTCATCTTTTTGGATTAATTTTAAATAAATTAAACCATTTCACTGAAAACCTGTCACGTTTACTATTCTGGCAAGCGAGCAGACGGAAGAAGGAAAATTCCTGACATTGTTAAAGTGAATTGGTAAAAAACTAACCAATATAAATATTCCAGCAACTTCATATTTATCTAGTAAACCTGTTCGGCTAACAGGGATATGATTCTTTTTGTGAAATTGGATATAGTAGCAAATAAATTAGCACGATTAAATGTAAACGATTGCTCTGAAAAGTTGATATTTCACAAACCGTTTACTCTATAAGGATTGATTCGGAAAGCTGGTGACGGGATTTGAACCTGCGACCGGCTGATTACAAATCAGCTGCTCTACCACTGAGCTACACCAGCGATTTAATACACCTATGTAATTATAGCACACATTTAGCGATCGATGACAATACGATCGCATTTCAGCCAAAATTTGTATCAGCCCGAATTTTAACGCAAACGATAAATAAAAATCCTCTGACATTAAGCGATCGCGTAAATCCCACCACACCGACCCTCAACCTGATTGTGGATCGAGCTTTCCGGCTGATACCATAACATATTGCCAAACAACAGCAAAACATTTAGGCACGAGCGCTAGATAGCATAGTTTATAGCGAGCTAATTAAAAAAAGCACCCCGCATAGGATCGAAACCAGGAGAACACATTATGGGGATGACCCTTACCGAAAAAATTTTGGCACGCGCCGCAGGTCGGTCTGCCGTCGAACCGGGAGAAAACATTTGGGTTAACGTTGATGTACTGATGACCCACGATGTTTGCGGCCCGGGAACGATCGGCGTTTTTAAACGAGAATTTGGTGCGGATGCCAAAGTTTGGGACCCCGAAAAAATCGTCCTTATACCGGATCATTACATTTTTACTGCCGACGAACGGGCTAACCGCAACGTAGATATTTTGCGGGATTTTGCTAAAGAGCAAGGTATCAAATATTTTTACGATATTACCGATCGCGGTAACTTTAAAGCCAACCCAGATTACAAAGGCGTTTGCCATATCGCCCTCGCCCAAGAAGGACACACCCGACCGGGCGAAGTGCTTTTCGGCACCGACTCCCACACCTGTAACGCGGGTGCTTTCGGTCAGTTCGCTACCGGGATCGGCAACACTGACGCCGCCTTCATCTTGGGAACTGGTAAGCTGCTGATTAAAGTGCCAGCCACCATGCAGTTTATCCTGGATGGGGAAATGCCCAATTACTTGTTGGCAAAAGATTTAATTTTGCAAATTATCGGCGATATCAGCGTGGCTGGTGCTAACTATCGGACAATGGAATTTACTGGCAGCACCGTAGAAGCCATGTCGATGGAAGAACGGATGACGCTTTGCAATATGGCGATCGAAGCTGGCGGCAAAAATGGTACGGTGGCAGCTGACCAAACCACCTTTGATTATGTCCGCGCCCGTACTGACAAACCATTCGAGGCAGTTTACACCGACAGTGACGCCAAATTTTACAGCCAACACCGTTACGATGTCAGCAAACTAGAACCCGTCGTCGCCAAACCGCACTCCCCCGATAACAAAGCTTTGGCAAGAGAGTGCAGTGATGTGAAGATCGATCGCGTTTACATCGGTTCTTGCACAGGTGGCAAAACTTCTGACTTTCTCCACGCCGCCGAAATTCTCAAAGGTCGCAAAGTCAAGGTTCCCACCTATATAGTTCCCGCCACTCAAAAAGTCTACGAAGACTTATTCACCATCAAGCATGAAGGACAAACTATCTCCGAGATTTTATTAGATGCTGGTTGTATCGAACCCGCTGCACCTTCCTGCGCCGCTTGTTTGGGTGGGCCAAAAGATACCTTCGGTCGCGTGAACGAACCTGAAGTTTGCGTTTCCACCACCAATCGTAACTTCCCCGGTCGGATGGGAAATAAAGAAGCGCAAATTTATCTAGCTTCTCCCTATACCGCAGCAGCTTCCGCGCTGACTGGATATGTTACAGATCCAAGGGAGTTTTTGAGTTAATCACTCTAGGTAGCAGAGGTTTAGGAAGAGTAAGGCAGAGTTAATATTTTGCTCTGTTTTAGTCTTCCTAAAAATAATAAATTTTAGCTTCCTATGATTGTGTTGGATGTAAAAAATAATGGGATTGGTTTTTCCGGTAATTACAGTTCCACTAGATGCACCTGAAGATTATGAACTAATAAGCACTAAAGGAGGGTTCTGGTTTCGAGATCGGAATTTAGGTCTTTGCCTTTATAAAGAAGCTACACCGAATACAGGAGAAGATTGGGCAGAGAAGATTGCATCAGAACTGTGTGGTTTACTTGAACTGCCCCATGCTGAATATCATTTAGCAATATATAACGATAAACCTGGTACTATTTCAAGGTCGTTTGTACCCGAAGGTGGAACTCTTGTCCTGGGTAATGAAGTTCTTGCTCCCATAATGGCAGACTACCCAAAAAATCCTAAAGATTTGTCTAAGCACACACTAGATATAGTATTGAGTGCAATTAAAGAATCCTCTGTTCATTTACCAAGGGAATGGACACCACCTGACGGTATTAGAACTGCGGTCGATGTGTTTGTTGGATACTTACTTTTAGATGCTTGGGTTGGGAACAACGATCGACACCATCAGAACTGGGCATTTATAAAATACAAAGAGCCATTTACAAAGGAACAAACAACTTATCTAGCGCCAACATACGACCACGCCTCCTGTCTTGGCAGAGAACTCCCAGATGAAAAACGTCACCAAAGGCTTACAACCAAAGATGCTGGCTACTCTGTCGAAGGATATGCGACCAAATGCCGCTCCTACTTTTATGCTAATGTTGAGGGTAATCAACGAAAACTCAATACTTTTGAGGTGTTTTATGAAGTCGCGAGGTGCTATCCCGAAGCAGCTTCAGTATGGCTGGACTATTTAGCAAAAGTATCGCTCAGTGATACATTAAACTTGTTTCGCCGTATTCCAAGCGATCGCATCTCAGCAACGTCCATTAAATTTGCCCAAAAAGTCCTTGAGTTCAATCGATGCAGATTACTCGATCTGCGTAATATACAGTGATTATGAAAACGCTTTTTTTGGCTTGGCAAGATGCAAACAGTGGAAATTGGTTTCCCATCGGAAAATTAACATTTGATGGGAAAATGTACGAGTTTGCTTACACGAAAGGTATCCTTGACGCCATAGAAAAGTGTGGATTTCAACCATTACATTCATTACCAGACCTGAATAAAGTATACAGATCGGTTGAACTATTTCCTCTTTTTTCAAATCGACTGCTGTCAAGATCGAGACCGAACTACAAAAATTTTGTGGAATTGTTGAATCTACCTAAGCACGAAGACGATCCAATTACCTTGTTAGCTCGTAGTGGTGGGCAAAAGGCAACAGATAAGTTTGAGGTAATTCCCTGTCCAGAACGAGATGAAAATGGATTGTACCACATCCACTTTTTTGTACGTGGATTGCGACATTTACCACCAGCGTCCCTCGATAGAATCAATAAGCTTCATAAGAATGAATTGTTGCGGCTAGTTCATGATTTTCAAAATCCTTACGATCGCAACGCATTGATTTTACGGACAAACGAATCTTTTTCAGGAGATCTATATTTTGTAGGTTATTGCCCTCGCTATTTGGTAGATGATGCTTTCAAATTTATTCGGCAAAAGCCAGAACTTGTACATATACAGGTAGAGCGGGTTAACCCAGCACCAGCACCCTTACAGTTCCGTTTGTTGTGCAGCATGACAGCAGATTGGCCTGATGATTTCCGCCCCTTCTCCAGTCGAATGTATCAACCTCTCTGTGCTGATATTAGTACTACGAGTAGAACAAGTTAAGTTATTTTTGTGAAAATATCAGAAGTAATTTTAACTAAAAAAAGGGTAGGCAATACCCACCCTTTTTTTTACCACTTTTTGTAAGGTAAAAACTTGCCGTTCATAATAACTTTTACTCGATCGCCTTTGGGATCTTCTTCTTTCTCCACATCCAAGGTAAAGTCGATCGCGCTCATAATTCCATCGCCGAATTTGTCGTGAATTACCTCTTTAAGAGGCATTCCGTAAACTTGCATAATTTCATAAAAACGATAAATTAAAGGATCGGTAGGGACGATCGGCCCCAATCCCTTCACCGGATATTCCATCAATTCTTTAACATCACTGGGATCGAGTCCCAAAGCATCGATCAGTTTAGTTGCTTCTGCTTCCGAAGCACTGGCTTGACGGTAAATTAAAGCCGCGATCCATACTTCATCTCGACCTAAAAGTTTTTCCAGATCGGCAAAGCTCAAACCTTTTTCTTGTTTGGCAGCTAACAGTTTTTTAGTAATTTCTGGAATCATGTGGAAATCAAAAATCCCCTAAGTAGGGTGAGCATAGCACACCCTACATCTTTGTAGGTAGCTGTTTTTGTGCTTAAAACGACAAATCTGGATGTAAGCGCAAAAACTTTTCCACTTCGGTGGGAGTAGGTTGAGCAGCGATCGCACCTGGTTTAGTAGTAGTCAAAGCACCGACAGCACTGGCATATCGAACGATTTGTTTAGCTTGCGCGGGATCGCTCAAACATTTAATGCCATATTTGCACAACTGGTGAACGAAACCAGCGACAAAACAATCTCCCGCGCCAGTAGTATCGACGACATCTACTGGAAAAGCAGGCACTTTCCCTTCATTTTCCGATAAATAGTAAGCACAACCATGTTCGCCGCCCGTGACGAGAATACCTTCACAGTCATTGAGTTTAGAAGCGATCGCACCCGGGTCGGTAGTATTAAATAACCATTGTGCTTCTTCCTCAGAAAACTTAATAAAATCAACTCGCTTTAAAATGTCTTTGATAACGTGGCTGGCTAAATCTGGATAAGGCCAAAAGACCGGACGCCAATTAACATCGACCAAAATTTTGAGATAATAATCATCTGCCAAATTCAAAGCTCGCATAATCGCTTCCCGCGTTTGCGGATAAGCTAGTTCGAGAGTTCCTAAAACCAAAAAATCAGCCTCTTCAAACAGTTTGATCGGTAATTCCGAGGCAGGGAAGCGGGTATCGGCAAATTGGGTCGTGTCGTATTCTCCAAAGCCGGCGAAATGGCGATCGCCTGATTCGGAACGCAGCACGTAAACTTGCCGGGTGGGTGCCAGGGGGTGACGCTGGACTCCAGTTACATCCACTTCCAGAGTTTGTAGAAGATCCACCAAACTAGTTCCCGTTTCATCCTCACCGACACAACCGATAAACCCAGCAGATGTTCCCAACTTCACCAAAGCACAGGCAACATTAGCTGGTGCGCCTCCTGGATAAGGAGTCCAAGACTCTACTTCTTCTAGTCGGCGTCCGGGTTGATCCGCTAGACAGTCAAAGAGGATTTCACCAAGACAGAGAACACGGATATGACTCACAGTTGCATTCCTTTATGGGTATTGGTATTAGGGCAATGTGGAGTATCCTAAAATTGTAATAGGTACTTTTACAGGGTATAGGAATCCATTATGGCTGGTGGCACATCTGGAGCCCCTGCGTCCCTTTCCGAGAGAGAACTGCAAATCATTGAGTTGGTAGCGTCTGGCTTAACCAACGAAAAGATTGCCGAGAAGCTGGAAATTAGCAAACGCACCGTTGATAACCACATTAGTAACATTTTGACGAAAACAGCCACCGATAACCGAGTGGCTCTAGTGCGTTGGGCGCTGCAATGGGGCAAAGTTTGTATAGATGAAGTTAATTGTTGTACTCTCCCAACTCCCAAAGATGAAGTAATTTCTTAAACGTTTACATACAAAAATTTGCACTAGCCGGCGGATATCAACGATAGAGTTGAAGAAAAATGGCGTTGTTTTTCCGCTTGGCGGATTTTTGCTGACATGACAACCTCTGCTTCCAGTCAAATTCCCTTTGACTTTTTTGGCCTGGATTGGACTGCACCCCATCCCAGGCAGGATACGGATTTACTCGGGCAGTTTTCTTTTATTCCAGGGTTAAAAGAACTTTTAATGGTGCGGCAGGTTCACGCTTTAGAACACGCTACCGTTTGGGTCTTGAGCGAGTTTGCTTCTGCTTCTACTACTGAAAGAGCAGATAATCAAATGTTGGGGGGAATGTCTACCGAGAGAGGATTTTATATTTACGGTAACGTCAACACCGCCAGCCTACAGCGAGCGGTGCGTACAGCGTTGCAGCGAATTATTGGTGGAGAATGGAATTTGGCAGTACATCCCCGCTGCGGGACTAATTTATCGGTGGGAATGTTAGTGACGGCGGGAGTTGCCTTAGGGGTTCATCTGGTGCTACCAAAAGGGCCTTTAGAACAACTGATCGCGCTCGGCTTGGCCACCAGCGCTGCCACCCATTTAGCCCCAGATTTGGGTACTTTAGCTCAAAAATACATCACCACGGCGATTCCATTTAATCTGGAGATCGCTGATATCAGCTTCACGCACGATTTCTGGGGGCGTCCTGCCCATTTCGTGCGACTGCGCTGGTCAGAATAGCAATAAAACTTAAAAAAACAACCCTAACAGATCGCCCCTGTCGAGTAGTACTCTGAAAAACAACTACTCTATGGGTAGGTAATTAATCTACGAAAGGAAAAGCAATCATGCCAATTCAACGTGGTTCAACGGTAAGAATCCTCCGCAAAGAATCCTACTGGTTTCAAGATGTGGGAACTGTTGCTTCTATAGATCAAAGCGGAATCAAATACCCCGTGATCGTTCGCTTTGAGAGGGTAAACTACGCTGGTGTAAACACCAACAACTTTTCCTTGGATGAAGTACTAGAAGTGCAAGGGCCCAAAGTGGGAGCCAAAGCTAACAAGAGTGGGTCTACTCCTGTCGAAGCAGGTATCCGCAAAACAGGTCAAGGTGCTAAAAGCAATGCCAAACCCGGTGCTAAAGCAGAGTCTGGAGAAGGCAGTGCTGTTGTAGAAGGCTCCCCCAATCAAGGAACTGATTCACGTTAAGTTGTGCCGGAACTCCCAGAAGTAGAGACAGTTAGACAAGGACTCGAAAGAGTTACCTTGAATTATGTTATTGAGGGTGGGGAAGTGTTGCTACCACGCACGATTTCTCACCCCATTTCTGCGATCGATTTTCTCGTCGCACTAAAAGGCGTCACCATTATCAAGTGGCATCGACGCGGCAAGTATTTGTTGGCAGAATTGGCTAGAGAAGTAGGGGAGAGCCGTAGAGCGGTAGAGCCAACGAATTTTCACCCCATCCCCCCATCTCCCCATCCTTTCACCCATCCCGCTGGCTGGCTAGGCGTTCATTTGCGAATGACCGGTCAATTATTGTGGTTGAATCGGAATGAACCGTTACAGAAACACGCCAGAGTCAGATTGTTTTTTGCCGAAGGTTGGGAATTGCGTTTCGTGGATCAGCGCACTTTCGGTAAGATGTGGTGGATACCGCCTTCCGAACAACCAGAGGATATTATTACTGGATTAAAAAAACTCGGCCCAGAACCTTTTTCACCAGAGTTTACGATCGCATCTCTGACGGAAAAACTTAAAAATCGTCGCACTGCGATTAAAACTGCTTTGTTGGATCAGGAGTTAGTGGCGGGATTGGGTAATATCTATGCTGATGAAGCTTTGTTTTTGAGTGGCGTATCACCAACTACTTTATGTCCTGAATTAAACAAAAAGCAAATTGAGCGCTTGCACAATGCGATCGTACAAGTATTGAAAACGGCCATAAATGCCGGAGGAACTACCTTTAGCAACTTTTTGAACGTTCAAGGGGTAAATGGTAACTATGGCGGTGTCGCTTGGGTTTATCATCGGACTGGCGAACCTTGCCGAGTCTGCTCTACCCCCCTGCAACGACTAAAATTGGCAGGACGATCGAGCCACTTTTGCCCGCAATGCCAGAAGTAGGGAAAGGAATCGGAGAAATAGGAGATGGCGAGACGCCGGGACGCAAGGACAATTTTATACTTCATCCTTTATCCTTCATCCTTCCTAAAAATGTTGTCACAATTTCTCGTAGTAGTCGATAATTTTGAAAAAAGACATCAGCAGAAAATCCAGAGAAAGTTATGGCACTTAAAAAGGGTGATTTGGTTTACGCTGTTCGCGAGAAGTTGCACAATAGTCTAGAAGCAAAGGCAAGCGATACCCGCTTTCCCCCTTATTTGTTTGATAGTAAAGGAGAAGTGGTAGACTTGCGAGGAGATTACGCACTTGTTAAATTTGGTTTGGTGCCAACTCCCAATATGTGGCTGCGAGTGGATCAACTAGAAGTAGCAAAATGAACTTCCGTTAATTCCCTCTCCCTTGATGCAGCCCAGTGAGGTACGCAGAAACCGACTTTATTTAGCGTACTTCACGGGACTGCAAAACACAAGTGAACTCTGCGATCGAATATTTTTCAAACGTAGCTTTAATTATTGTTATCAATTCATTAAATATAATAATTTGTTATCTAAAAGCTCAAATCGATAGACAATCACCCTTTTGAGCGATTTGAAATATTACTTATTTTTCTATAATCATTTTATATTAGGATTATTTTTAGTTCTGGGGTTAGAGCATACTTTTTTTGATAGATGCTTGACGCATCTACTTTGTCATTTCCCTACAATGTCTATCACTAGTAAGTTAAATAGCTCTTGATTTCGATGTTTTTCTATTGTTAATTGCAAACAACTGCTATTGCAAAGTAGAAACTTCACAGAGTAAAAGGGCAAAAAAACATTATGGTTTGGTTGGGTTAGCTTCGTATGGAACTAAAGCGGTTTTAGAGAAGTCTGTAGCTGTTAAACTAAGCTTCTGTTCTCGAAAACCTCTCTTTTTGGCTTATTAAGCAGAAAATACCGTTTTTAACAGCTTCTGCTGAGACTGTTCAATTAGCGTCTAAGTGTTATACTTACGTAGCTTCGCGTAAAAACAGTGAAAGCTATCCTCCTAACCTGCGGGTAAACCATCTTTTATTTCAGGATGCAAAAGTGCTATGACAGTAATGAAGGATAGAAAACGTGAAACCACTATGGGTGCTTTGCTAGATGAACCGCTAACGGAAGCCTCGTGTGAACTAAATACGCAAATCCGCCGCGTTGTTAACGATTCCCAGAAAACAATTTATACTCTCTTGTTGGATCTTGTTAAAAGAAAACATCCATCTTTTGTGTTAGCGCTATGTGAAGAGTTGTTTGTTGATTTGGTCGAGTATGTTA
>CAZJJR010000211.1:0-11543 GCA_964546365.1 uncultured bacterium
GCTGTAAGTCGCGCTATTTCCATAGAGAAGACAATTACCACAACTGATTCTCAGTCAGGTGAAACTTTAGATTTAGCTACTTTCATCAAAGCAACCCAGGCGATTTCCAGCGAAATTATGCTGGATAAATTACTTGCTGCCTTAATGAAAATTCTCATCCAGAATGCCGGGGCGCAAATTGGTTATTTAATTTTGCAAAATGAAGACAAATTGCAGATAGAAGCTTCTGGAGAGGTGGATTCGGATAACATTGCCATATTAGAATCAATTTCCATACAGAACCGCCTGCCAGAAGCAATTATCAATTACGTTGTCCGCACGAAAGAAACAGTGGTTTTAAATGATGCTACACGCGAAGGAAACTTTATTAATGACCCATACATCAAACAGCATCAAGCTAAATCTATTTTGTGTGCGCCACTGCTCGATCGCTCTCAACTTATCGGCATTATTTATCTAGAAAATAATCTTACTAAAGGAGCTTTTACCCCAACCCGATTGTCTGTCTTACAACTGTTATCGGGACAAGCTGCCATCTCGATTGAAAATGCTCGTCTGTATCAAAATTTAGAAGACAAAGTAAAAGAACGCACCGCTCAACTCGCCCAAGCTAATCAGGAAATCAGCGCTCTCAACGAAATGCTCAAACAAGAAAATCTGCGGATGAAAGCAGAATTAGAAGTTACCAAACAACTGCAACAAATGATTTTACCGAAACAGTCGGAATTAGAGTCAATTGAAGGATTAGAAATTGCTGGATTTATGGAACCAGCCGATGAAGTGGGCGGCGATTACTACGACGTATTGCAACGAGATGGTAAAATAAAAATTGGCATTGGCGATGTCACGGGACATGGCTTGGAAAGTGGCGTTTTAATGTTGATGACGCAAACGGCAGTCAGAACATTACAGGAAAGCAATTGCGCCGATCCAGTGCAATTTCTCGATATTCTCAACCGCACGATTTATCACAACGCTCAACGAATCAATCCTTATCGAAATTTAACTCTAACTTTGATAGATTACGCCGATCGCACTTTGAAAATTAGCGGTCAGCATGAGGAGATAATCATCGTGCGTGCTAACGGTGAATTAGAACTAATCGATACGCGACATCTCGGTTTTCCCATCGCTTTAGAGGAGGATATTGCTGATTTTATCGACTGCGAAGAAGTGCAACTTAATATAGGGGATGTGGTGGTATTGTATACTGATGGAGTTACAGAAGCTTTCGATATCGATCGCAATCAATACGGACTAGAACGTTTATGCGGAATAGTCCAACGCAACCACTCTCTTTCCGCAGCAGAAATCAGACAAGCGATCGTTGATGACGTGCGGCAGCATATCGGCTCCCAAAAAGTTTTTGATGATATTACTTTAGTGGTGCTAAAACAGAAGTAGATATCTGTCTAATTTGTCCCTGCGATTCAATTTGTTAAATTTTTCAATACTAAAGCTAAGCTTATGTCTCAAATCATCGGAAATTTTCTAGAAGAGATATTAGATGATAGTAAGATATTTATGATGGAATTTTTTATCCACGCTATACCTGTGGAAAAGCGCAAGCAAACAAGATATTTGTCTCTGGCTTTTATGGCTGAATACTTGACAAAATTTTTTCCTTTTAATGAAGAAGATGTCCAATTTTATCAAAAACAATTACAACTTAAAAGTGCCGTAAATTACATTGCTAATGAATTGTTGGACAACTCAATAAAATATAATTATGAACTTGGCAAATATCCCCTAAGATTTGCAATTTACCTGCTGGATCGCGAATTAGTATTCGCAACCAGGAACCGCACCAATAAAAAAAATTTGGATAGGTTGAATAACTTTATTAATGAGCTTATAAATTCAGATGTTAGTGAGTTTTATTTCCGTCAGATGGAAAAAGGGGCTGAGGAGAAGAGTGAAGAGTCCCAGTTGGGTTTCTTGAGCATCCTTAATGATTATGGAGCTAAATTAGGCTGGAAAATCGAGAAAGTGAATGATGAACCTGAAATTACTACTGTTACCACAATGGTACAGCTAGTAACGAACTAATGGTAGGTTACTTAAATGATAAATAGCAGGCTGGAAGAAAATGGAAGTTAAAACTGATGACTATAGGGTATGGTACGATCGAGAAAACGCAACAGTGTATTTTCATGGCTTGCTGCGAGAAGGTACAATAGCTGACTACAAGGCTATAGAACATTTACTCGATGAAGCGCTAGCACAAGAACTATCAACTCTGACAATAAATATACAAAATTTAGAATTTATTGACAGTTCGGCAACCAGTGTATTATCTCGTTTTGTAATTGGCGTTCGTAAGAAAAAAACTATTCAGCTAGCAGTAAAAGGATCGAAAGCAATCCCCTGGCAAGATAAACTTTTAGATAATTGGCACAGATTAATGCCCGCTTTAACAGCAGAATGGGTAGAGTAAACATACCTTTTTATCTGATCGTGAAGATAGAAAGCGATCGCTCTTTTCTTTCCATTCTCCGTTTGGCAAAGATTGACGTTCTTTGAGAAGCGATCGTCTTAATTCTACTTTTTCCATTTAGAAACCTAGCACCACATTCATCGCTAAACAAATAGACTCCCAGTATTCTTCTTCCAAAACTCCCACCAAACCAAGAATCCTACTATTATCAAGCGATCCAATTTGTCCGACATCAATATAGCGATCGCGATCTAAACCGTTAGTTGGCGTTGCTTTTACATTCACCACATAAGGAGCATTTTTAACTCCTGGCATTAAAGGCATTCCCACCGTTAGAAAGCCATAACGGTTTCCCTCATCATTTTGGACGATTAGACAAGCACGGATTTTCTTCGCTTCTGCACCAACTGCTGGATCGAGGTTATTGATGCTGTTGATAAACTCTTTCTCTACTTCCCATGCAGCAATATTTGTTTGGGAAACTGGTATAGATGATATGTAGATCGATCCCTTGGCGAATAATTTCCGCTTCGCTAATACCCGATTGTTGTGCGATCGCTTTTAGCAGGTTTTCTTGATGCGGTTCAAATAGATTTGCTTGCGTATTTTGGCAGACATGATTTTGTTAGCTAGCACTATACATCATAATGAAAGAAAATAAAAAAAGTGCGATTCCACTCATTCCAATACTCCGCCTTGGCAAAGCCACATCGAAGTGGTAGGTTGCGACATGAAGTTAATGCTGGATAAGACCGAATAGGGAGTGTTATGCAACACAAATGACGGATCACATCCAAAACGCCGAACTTAACCAGCAAAGTTTCTGTTTAATCCCTTAATATGATATTATCTAGCAGATATGATGGATAATCTTGAAAAATAAAAGTGTTATCCAGCACATTTGACGTTGCATACACAGTTAGCCACCTTTACTTTGCCTGTAGTGAAATAGTTGAGAGATGATTAGCAGAGCCAACATAAATTGAGCAAAGAGCGCACAGTATGTCTGTTTTATACACTTGCGGAAACACAAACCTTAAGACAGTTGAGCTTGTAGCAATTGCTATAAAAACTTTGACTGAACAAAATCAAAGTAATCCAATATCAAAGGTTGTTCTTTTTTCTTCACCTGAGACTCTTATAGATAACCTTTTTACTGAACAAGTTAAGCTATATGAAGCCTTTTTAGGCAATCAAATAAGAATAGAAAAAGTCCCCTTAAGCAACGATGGCATTGGGAGAGCGGAACACTTTACTGCTGTTTTCAAAGAAGATTCTATTAAATATGTAGATTTAACTAATGGACAAAAGTCTGTAACTGCTCAACTTTATCTTACTGCAAGTTTGCTCAGGCTAGAAAATATCTACTATATCTCGCTACTATGTCCTTCAAAAGAAATACCCGATAAACCAGTTTCGGGGGAACACTATAAATATGTTCAATTGCCTCCGTTTACAGGCATTGCTGATCTTTCTCGGTTAAGTTACTTCGACTTAATATTTTATCTTGAAGAGATTGAAAAAATATTTGCTGGGGTTCCTGAAGACTCCTTCCTTAAGAAAATAAGCAATGATTTAAGAAACAGTATATTCTCTTTTTTCCAAGGCAACAATTTTCGTAGCGCAGTAGCGGATGCAACCACATCAAGTGAAGCCTTTATAAAGGCTCTTTTTGATTTTTTAAGGAACTATCTGCCAGCAAAAAAATTCTCTAGTGAATTTTATATTGATCTGGAGAGACAAAAAGACTCTCTAGGCGCAATTAGTTTCTTCTTCAAAGAGTATTCTAAGATAAGTAGTAAAGAACAAAAATATGTTGATACAAATTTAGAACCCATATTGACAGTGCCTGGTTTATTGACACCTTTTAGAACATATAGAAATATTTCGGCTCATTCAGGTAGTTCTCCTCATAATTTTGAAGCTAATGAGGTTTGAGTTTGTATTAACCTAGCTTTAGAAATCTTTAGGTGTGCAAGAGCTAGTCAAGAATTTTGGAGAGCGCTGCGTTCAAGAAAATGAATATAGAATCATTTTTTGTGGCAATTGATGGAGATTTAGTAGGTCGAAAGATAGAAAAATTAATTATATCTAATAGACTGGATGAGTTGGTTGAATTTAGTCATTCTATCAATAACTCAGTCGATAATATCCGTTGGCTCGCTGATAGCATTGGAGGAAAAACATATTTGCAAGGAGGGGACAGTCTTTTAGTTGAAGTAAAAAGCTACCAATCTTTTATTGAACAATTTATTGCAATTCATTCAGGGTTGGCTGTTACGTTTTCCGTAGGCATTGGGAAAAATGTTATTGAAGCTTACTTAGCTCTTAAATTTGCTAAATCAGCAGGCCGTGGATTAATCGTTTTAGTGGAGGTTATAAATGGGGAATTTGAGTTTAGGCATATTACTTAAATCTAAAGTCCAATCAGGTGGCTAACACTTCACGGCAGCGGACGGACAAAAGCCGCTGGTCTTTCGTTCGAGGTTATCTGCCGCCGCTGCATTTTGTTGTTAGACCAATATGTATGCGACATAAGCTAGAGGTTGTAACCACATAAAGGCTAATCATTGGAGGTTCTAATTATAAATTCTAGAAATTGCAGGTAAGACAATGGTTGGAGAGTGAAGAGTGACTGCTAGATTCACGGTTTGAAATCTAATTTCGCGATCACGTTCCCATGTGGCGAAGGCATCGCAAATCTACGCTTCAACTTAGTCCTGTAGAGAGAGGAAAGTTGGGTCTTCCGTAGTTACTATACTAAATTACCTTAAAATAAAGTTCAAAGCCTTGCTCACCAGGGTAGCTCTTTTGTTTTAAAATCTAGTATATATGAACCCACATTTTCCCATTCTTTTAGGATATGTCAAATCTTTATAAATTGCAAGAGCGATCGCACTTTTTTTAAAAAATACGATCGCTCTTTCCACTCTCTCTAAAATCACCGGAATTATTCAGCGTGCTGACGATACCAATCGATCGTATTCTTCAGCCCTTGCTTAAACTCCACTTGCGCTACAAAACCAAACTTTTCCTTAGCGCGTTCGGTATCCAAGCAACGCCGAGGTTGACCATTTGGCTTATCAGTTTCCCAAACAATTTCCCCTTGAAATCCCATCAAATCGCAGATTAATTCCACTAAATCTTTGATAGTAATCTCATAATTAGTTCCCAAGTTCACCGGGTCAGGTTCATCATAAGACTGAGTAGCCATGACAATTCCCCGCGCCGCATCATCTACATAAAGAAACTCGCGACTCGGACTACCATCACCCCAAACAGGTAACTGTTTATCTCCCCGTACTTGTGCTTCGTGAACTTTGCGAATTAAAGCCGGAATTACGTGAGAACTACGCGGATCGAAATTATCTTCTGGGCCGTACAAATTCACTGGCAACAGATAGACACCATTGAATCCATACTGCTGCCGATAAGATTGCAATTGCACCAACAAAGCTTTTTTAGCAACACCATAAGGCGCGTTTGTTTCTTCCGGATAACCCTCCCAAAGGTCATCTTCTTTAAACGGAACTGGCGTAAATTTTGGATAAGCGCAAATAGTACCAACGCAGACAAATTTTTCTACTCCAGCTTGATAAGCAGCATGAATTAATTGAGCGCCCATCATCAAGTTATCGTAGAACAATTCCCCCGGTTTTTCCCGATTTAAACCAATCCCGCCAACGTGCGCCGCCAAGTGAACGATGACATCTTGGTTTTGGGAAAGTTTTTGGCAAGCTTCCATCGATCGCAAATCGTACTCGCGCGATCGGGGTATCGTAATCTTATCGCGATCGGCTCCCGCATCACACAATTGTTGCACCACTTGGCGGCCTAAGAAACCAGCCCCGCCAGTGACCAAAATCCGTTTACCTTTCAAATCCAATCCTGCCATATATCCATCCTCATCTGTCGGGGCTGAACTCTCTTACTCCATCACCGTAGCTGCATCTTGACGGATAGTAGCAAGGTCGCGGGCAAATTTTTCACCCTTACCATCCGGTAAAGTCAATCCCAATCTTTGCAAATCTGCTTCCACCATCAATCCAACTAACTCTGGAAACGTAACAGAAGGTTCCCATCCTAACTTTTGTTTTGCCTTAGTCGGGTCGCCAATCAACAACTCAACCTCAGCTGGCCGCAGATAGCGTTCATCAAACTCGACATAATCATGCCAATCCAAATTGACATAACCAAAAGCTAAATCCAAAAATTCTCGAATCGAGTGAGTTTCGCCCGTAGCAATCACGTAATCATCTGGCTGTTCTTGTTGCAACATCAGCCACATTGCTTTTACGTAATCCTTAGCATAACCCCAGTCCCGCTTAGCATCAAGATTACCCAAGTAAGTTTTTTTCTGCTTACCAGCGACAATTCTAGCCACTGCTCGCGTAATCTTGCGCGTTACGAAAGTTTCTCCCCGACGAGGGCTTTCGTGGTTAAATAATATACCGTTACAAGCAAATAAACCGTAAGATTCCCGATAATTCACCGTTTGCCAGTGACCGTAAACCTTAGCGCAAGCATAAGGACTGCGCGGATAAAACGGTGTCGTTTCCTTCTGAGGAATTTCTTGCACCTTCCCAAACATCTCAGAAGAACCCGCTTGATAGTAACGCACTTCAATACCCGTGCGATGTTGGTAATCGCGAATAGCTTCCAGTAATCGCAACACACCCATCGCCACCGTATCTACGGTGTACTCTGGCGAGTCAAAGCTAACTCTAACGTGAGATTGCGCCCCCAAGTTATAAATTTCTACAGGTTTAACTTCTTCTAGAATCCGGCGTAGCGTTACACCTTCGCTTAAATCACCGTAATGCAGAAACAACCGTGCTTCTGGATTATGAGGGTCTACATATATATGATCTATACGGTCTGTATTAAACGTAGAAGTCCGGCGGATTATCCCATGAACTTCATAACCCTGTTCGAGCAAAAACTCACTCAAGTAAGAACCATCTTGACCCGTAATACCCGTGAGTAGCGCTCGCTTCCGTTCCGTCATCTTTCCAATTCCTTAATAGTTTTTGAATTACAATACAGTTTTTGCAGGCGTTGCCTTATTTATGACTAGATAGCAAACTGGGAAATTTTCTCTCCCACCAAGGCTACCACTTCCCACCTGCATCTGTTTTAATATCATGTCCGTTCAATTGACTAGAATAAAAATTCCCCCGTGTTAGGAAAATCAGTCTTAACTAAGGGTATTCCATCGGACAAGATATAACCCCTGATGTTTTGGCTCTCTTCTCGCTAAACGCGATAGAAAGTCTGTTGTTAATCCTTACCTAAGTTAACCCAAACTTTAACCACAAGTAACAATAAAATATATATTTTTTGCAAAGAATCATCGTGAAGTACCACAAGTGAAGCATAGTGGTACTTGTGGCTGACTGCTCCGAACCAGTAACCCGGCTCATACAAGTGTCTTTCAACTAGCTAGTCAAGCGTAGATTTCCCTTCTTACAAGGGTATTTTCGACGAAAGAAAACAGCATCAAGTTGAGGCAGCATTAATATCTCTGTCCTAGATTTTTGAACGTTCAGAAATCGCCATTCACGAATAATCAGGCTCTATCTACATAGTGAATTTCACACTTATTAATATTTCCTCTGTACCATAGGCAACTAACAAAATTGCCATAGTTAATAATCTCCCATTTTACTATAGCGATCGTATTTAAATAATCACCCCCCCCCTAGCCCTCACCTTACCCAGGGGAGGGTTCTCATTTAGGATCGCTATATACCAAAATGTGAAAGTGCTGAGGCTGAATTAAACAATTCAGGACTCAGCACTTAGTGTTATAGAAGAGGTGCTTTTTCCTCATTCCCTATTTAAATAGCAATTCTCGCTGTTTTGTTTGGTATTTCAAAGCATACTATTTGTCAATATGCTCCATTATTTTTCGGAAAAATAACTACCCCAATAGTTTTGAAAACTATCATCAAATCCAACCATATATTACGAAAATTGACATAGTAAACATCAATTTTGACTCGGCGTTCGTAGGGTATATCATTTCTGCCGGAAACTTGCCACAATCCCGTTATTCCAGGAGAAATAGTGAGGATTTTATCAATATGGCGACCGTACATAAACAGTTCTTCTGCCACTAGCGGACGAGGGCCTACAACGCTCATATCTCCCATTAAAACATTCCAGAATTGAGGAAATTCGTCTAGACTAGTCATGCGTAAAAATCGACCGATCCAAGTAATTCGGGGGTCGTTTTTTAACTTAAAATTGTCAGCGAATTCTTGGCGCAGTTCTGGAGATGTCGCGATGATTTCTTGGAGGATTTCATCAGCATTAGTAACCATCGTCCTGAATTTAATACAGCCAAAAGGCTGGTAGTTTTTCCCAATTCGTTGCTGTACATAAAAAATTGGGCCAGGAGAACTGACCGCAATGAGTAAAGCTAGTACCAGGTATACCGGGGAAAATAGGATCAAGACTAACAAGGAGAACACAACGTCAAATACTCGTTTGGCAAAGTCTCTGTTGAGAACTAAACCAGGCAGACTGGTCTTTTTGCCCGTGAGTACTCGCCGTTGCAAACCTCGCTTTCTGGACGCCCGCAACACAGTGCGGTCGAACAAAGGGCTTTCGGCTGTCATTTCACTCCTTAAACTATTTCACACCACACACAGTCCACATGATAAAGCCTGAAGACGCTTTCAGAGGAGTAGATCGCAACAAATAGGGATGGGACAACCTACAAAAGAGGGCGCGATACCAAATCCGCTTCCATTACTCCCGTTATTTTTGGGCGAAAAGGGGGTAGTAGACTCGGATTTGGTATGAGGTGGTAAAAGGGTGAAAATACAATTTCTATGCGCCCTATTTTCGGATTTTGAATCTACGATAACAGCGATCGACAAAAGCTAAATAGCGCTTCTCAAAAATTGTCGGCGCAAATTTAGCAGCTTGCGATCGCGCTATCTCTGGATTAAAAGTTTTTTCATAAATCTCAAACGTCTTTACCGCTTCCACTAAATCTAGTTCCGACTGCGCCCCAAAAAATAAACCAGTACCGGTATCCGGATACTCCCGGATATCTCGCACTGTTTCCAAAGCACCCCCTGCACCATAAGCAATTACAGGTGTTCCGCAGGCTTGCGCTTCCAGTAGTGCAATCCCAAAATCTTCACAAGCCCCGTAAACAAAAGCTTTCGCTTGGGCCATGTACTGCTCCACCACCGCATTTGGCTGCTGACCTAATATTTGTACGTTGTCGCCAGCTAATTGGCGGAGTTCTGTCAATTCTGGCCCAGTGCCGATCACCACTAAAGGGCGTCCTAACTGATTGAAAGCTTTGACGATTAACGATACTTTTTTGTAGCTCACCAAGCGAGAAACCGTCAAGTAAAAATCTTGTTTCTTCGCTTGAAAGGTAAATCGATCGATATTGACTGGCGGATAAATTACCTCTGCACGACGGCGGTAGCAGCGCCAAATTCGCTTCGCCGTATGTTGAGAATTGGCAATGAAATAATCAACTCGATTTGCCGATAGCATATCCCACTGGCGCAGTCTATGCAGCAAGTAGCGAGTAAGAATACCCTGAATGCCTCGTCCCATTCGGCTGCTATTCAAATAATCAAAAGTCAAGTCCCAAGCAAACCGCATGGGAGAATGGCAATAACAGATATGTAACTGTTGGGGAGTGGTAATTACTGCTTTGGCGACAGTATGAGAAGAAGAGAGAATGATGTCATAATCTCTTAAATCTAGCTGTTCGATCGCCAGTGGTAAAAAAGGTAAGTACTTTTGGACGCCGTTACGAGCAAACGGAAAGTTTTGTAGAAAAGTCGTACCGATCCGTCGCTTAAATAAATAACTTTCCGGATTAGTCGATTCAAAATCAATCAGAGCATAAAGATCCGCATCGATATGCTGCAAGATTTCCCTGACAACTAATTCCGAACCGCCAGTCGCTTTCGGCGTCAACCATTCATGGACAAGGGCGTATTTCAATCCCACACCACACTTAAGTCTATTTCTAGAGATCTTCTAAGATTAAGAGCTTAACCTAATTTTGAGTAATTTTAGGATTTTCCACCGATTGAAACGCGATCGAAAAAAGCTGAGGATTAAATCCTCAGCTTTTTTGAAAAGGTAGATTGACACCTACCTTTAACTGGTTTTGCAAGCCAGACAGTTAAACGAGCAACTTCGCTAATTCCCTGAACTTATAATTGCACGGGAAAATTTTACTTTCAGAGAAAGCACCCAATAGCAGTTTGGAGGAAACTTCCAGTTTTAGCCTGCACAGTAAACTAACAAATTCTTAGCTCTTAAAAATCCCTTCTTCTTTGGCGATTTAGGGTAATATCTTAAGAATTTGTAGCTTGTGCAGCCAACATCTGCTTCAGTTTTTCTAACTCATGAGCCCAACGGGGATCTGGTTGAATAGCATCGGAAGAATGCTGAGTGCCGGTGTTCGCAGCGCTCCCCGAACGGTTTTTCTTCTTATTACGACGCTTTTCTCCAGTGTGAGAAGGGCTGCTACTGGGTGCCTTGTTGCTATTAGCTACCTGTTGAGGTGGTGCTTCCTCTTCAGAACCTTGTTGACCTTTCGCACGAGGCAATGCCTTTTCAATTTTTAGGGCATTGTCTTTAAAAACGTAACCGTTGAACTTTTCAATGAATTGATCGGCTTGTTCGTCATTTTGAACGGTAACAAAACCAAAGCCGCGACACTTGCCAGTTTTACGGTCTTTGATTACTTTGGTGGAGATAGTTTCACCTTCTTGGGCGAAAACTGTTTGTAACTCCTGCCGATCGATTTCCTCTTTAGGCAAATTGCCTACATACAGACGAATAGACATAGAAGATTCCTCCAGACAAAGAAAAAAAAAAACTTCTTCCCCAGCGCTCCTTGCACGTTAGCTGAGGAGAAACTGGATTGATGAACGATAAAAGCAACCAATTGTTGTGTCCTCTGACCAATTACTACCAAACAGCTTACTGCAAGAAAAAACGCTCTCTTAATTACGGTGCCCAAGATTTTACACCTAACTTTAAGGCATAACTGTTTATTTTAAGCCAATGAAAGTCCGGTGTTTTACTCTTATCTTGCTTGAGAAGAAATGTTGAC
>CAZJJR010000212.1:0-6100 GCA_964546365.1 uncultured bacterium
TGACTCCTGAATTCTGACTCCTGACTCCTGACTTCATACTTTTTATATGGCAAACAGCTGGTGGGAACTGCAAATTCTCTGCGAACTAGCCCTAGAGGATTCTATCTTCTGGCGGCTAGAAAAATTTGGCTGTCGGGGAACCGCCAGTGAGACAAAAGGGCATTCCTCTTTAGTGAGGGCTTACGTTCCGCAGGAACAGGCGCATCTTTTGGATTTGGCTGCCCTTTCTCTGTGGCTGCGTCAAGATGCTCTGATGTTGGGTCTGCCAATACCGATAATTAAATGGAGTTTGATCGATGAGGAAGACTGGGCGAGTAGCTGGAAGGCACATTGGCAGCCGCAAGAAGTTGGCGATCGCTTTTTAATTTCCCCAGCATGGCTATCACCAACCGTTAGCGATCGCATTTTACTGCGCCTCGATCCCGGACTCGCCTTCGGTACCGGCACTCATGCTACCACTCAGCTTTGCTTGGAATCTTTGGAAATGCGGCTGAGTGACGAAGAAAATCAAATCGTAGTAGCAGATATTGGCTGCGGATCGGGCATCTTATCTGTCGGGGCGATTCTTTTGGGTGCGAAAAAGGTTTATGCCGTCGATACCGATCCGATCGCAGTTCGTTCTACCCGCAGCAATCGCACCTTGAACCGCATACCTGCCCCGCGTTTAATCGTCGAACAAGGAAGTGTCGATCGTCTAGCGCAAATTCTAGATGGCCCCGTAGACGGAATTACTTGCAATATTTTAGCCGAGGTAATTATCGATTTGATTCCCCAAATGAGCGAAATTGCCAAACCTAATAGTTGGGGAATTCTCAGCGGTATTTTATTAGATCAAACTAAACCCGTCGCCGATGTACTCGAACAACATGGTTGGACGATCGCTACTCTCTGGCGTCGCCAAGATTGGTGCTGTTTTAACATTCGACGCAGTTGATTAATTAAATAAAAATCCTCTTGCTTGCAGATAAAAAAATAATAGGTAAACTATCGTATTACCAATTAACAAAACCTTACCAATACCAGATTGCAGAAGCTGAAAAACTGGCCAAGTAGCCAGAATGGTAAAAGATAACTCAAACAGGGAAACTATCCCACCGTAATGCTTAGTATCCCAATAAGAAATCGGGCTGATAAATCGGTAATTGCTGAACGGGAAAAAGTGACGGTGGGCATCATCGTGATGTACTGGCAAATCCAACAAAGAATGCACCACCATACTAATACACGAAAATTGCATACTTTGCCACCCAAACTTATAGGCGATCGACCATCCCAATAAAACCAACGGGATAGAATGAAAAATCGCCACTACATCTTGCCAAAAAGGTTCGTAGTAAGTAACCGACCAAATTTGTTGTTCTGGCAAACGAGCAATTAATTTCGCCCATCCATAGAAAACAAATATCGGGATATCCGGAAGAATCGCACCGATAAAGATGGGAAGATTGGCTTGTGGCAGTTTTTCTCTACCTAGCAAGAAGAGATTGAGAACGGCGTGGCTGGGCGTATTCACTGTGACTTTCTAGCGTTTTATACAAACCATCATCATATAACTAAGAATTCATGTTTTGACGAGAGTCGTTGGAGTTATTTTCACTTTGATTCGGTTCAAGCTCTGTCTTGGGCAGAATAGGTTCGATTAACTCATTGATTCGTCGAATCCTGCGCTGAACGTATTCAAAATTAATGGTAGCCCAAATAAATTTACTCCTTTTATCAACCATGATGGAGTTAAGTACCAATTACATATAGCTCTTAATCAGATCTTTTTTCAATATTTTCAGGATCGCTTCACTCTGTAGATTGGATTCGTTAAAATAATTTCTAAATAAATATCTATCTAAAGAGAGAAAAGCAATCTTAGATAAGCTTGCGATCGCACGCATCAACTCATCCGGACTAATCAGTTTAGCCAGATGAGCTTGAAAACTTACGTTAATCCTAAATTTAACCGCATCAGAGACTAGGCTATAGTCATTGATTCACAGACGCTTGGGTAGATAATTCACCTGGTTTGATATTAATAAAAGGTAGAGCGCCGTTGCCACCTAAAACTGTCGGGAAATGACCATCCCATTTATCTATTGCTTGCTTTTGAAGAATTTGGGGGGTTAAATTTTCCCTCAGCAATCTTTGGGCTTCTGCTTGTCCTTTAGCGCGGTTGATTTCTGCCTGTGCTTCTTGGGCAGCTTTTAAAGCAATAAATTCTGCCCGTTTTGCTTCTTGCTCGGCAATTTGTTTAGCTTCTACCGCCTCGCTAAATCTTTGGGAAAAGTGAATATTGACCAAAGAAATATCATCTACGGCAATATTATACTGAGACAACCGCAAAGTTAATTGCTCGTCAATACCTGCTTTGACTTCTCCTCGTTTGGTGATAATTTGTTCGGCAGTATATAAAGCCATAACTGCTTTGAGGACTTCTTCAATTGCCGGATTGATAATTCTTTGCACTACCTCTCTTTCATTACCAATCTGCTGAAAAATAACATTAGCTTTTTCGGGTAAAACGTGCCAGTTCAGAGCAACATCGGTAAACACATCCTGAAGGTCTTTAGAAGCAGCCTGGGCAGGAATTTGGTGCTTTTGTACCCGAACGCTCAAAGTTTGTACAGTATTCACAATGGGAATAATCGGGTGTATTCCTTCTGGTAGTATTTTTTGCTGAACTTGACCGAACTGCATGACTACCCCTCGTTCGCCAGCATTAATTATTACGAAGGGCTTAAAGATAATTCCTACCACTAACAGTAATATTAGTATCCCTGCGGCAAGGTAAGAAAAATTACTAGATTTCATGGCGGTTATCCTAAACTGAGACAAAATAGCATTTTTGAGGAGTTAAAATTCAAAAGCCAGAATTCTCCGAGCCAGAATTCAGGAGGCAGAATGATTTTCTCTCCTGAATTTTACCTTAACGCAATTGTCGCAATTTAGGGATGATAGCCGATTTCATCAGCTAGTCAAAAAGATTAATTTTTTTGGGCGGGTGGAGCCAAATTCTGAGGATTAACATTGATAAATGGTAACGCACCATTACCGCTCATGACCGTTGGGAAACGTCCATCCCATTTTTCTATAGCTTGTTTTTGGAGAATTTGGGGTGTTAGATTTTCCCGCAATAATCTTTGTGCTTCGGCTTGTCCTTTGGCGCGGTTAATTTCTCCCTGTGCTTCCTTAGATGCTTTCAAGGCTATATATTCGGCTTGTTTTGCTTCTTGTTCCGCTATTTGTTTCGATTCAATTGCTTTAGTAAATTCGGGAGAAAATCCGAAATTCACCAAAGAAACATCATCCACGCCAATACCATAAGCAGCTAAACGAGTTTTTAAACCTCGATCTATTTCTGCTTTTAACTCTGTCCGTTTAGTAATGATTTCTTCAGCAGTTTTTTTGGCGGTTGCTGCTTTGAGAACTTCCGAAATAGCCGGGGTCATAATTCCGTTGACAATTTGATCTGTATCGCCAACTCTTTGATAAACTTTATTTACTTCGGTCGGATTGATATGCCAGTTAACTGCTATATCTGCTTTGACTTGCTGTAGGTCTTTGGATGCTGCGTCGGTCTGAAAATCATTTTTTTGGACGCGGACGCTGAGTTTTTTGACTGAAGTAACAACTGGCATAATAGGATGTATGCCTTCGTTTAAAACAGTGTCTTGAACTTTTCCAAAGCTCATGACAACGCCTCTTTCTCCGGCGTTAATAATTACAAAAGGCCGAAAAATAATTGCGCCTAATAATAGGGCGACACCCCCCGTAATATATAAAGCTAGGGGCATAGAATCGATTGGGTTGATTTTAGATTTGTGCATAGTTCAAAGGTTTTTGCGTAAACCGTTTATAATTCAGCGAAGTTCTATAGGTTGCTATTTATTACAACAAACCCTAACAGTAGTTATTCGGAAAAAAGGTAAACATTTTTCAGGTAATCAAGTTTTTTCTTAATGATGAAAATTAGTCATAATTTTGCCAAGGAGGAAAACTAAAATACTGTACAGCCTGACAAGTTTGCTAAAATTAATCTTTAGCAACTTACGTCAGCTAATTGGAAAGATTCCTTTACCAACTGCCGCCTGCACCACCGCCGTCACTACTACCACCACCAAAGGTGCTGCTGCTACTACTATCGCTGCTATAGCTATTACTATTGCTGCTATAGCTATTACTATTATAGTCATTGTTATGAGTGTTGTTTTCATAGGTAGGAAGACGAGGAATAATTTTTTCCTGTTCGTTACTATAATCACAGCAATGACACTGATAAGTAATCAGTTTAATTCCTTCTGAATATTGAGTGGCAGATTGAAGAATTTTTTGGTGACGAGTGACGGTTAATTCTTCGCAATTATGACAAGTGCTAAATTCACCTGTATGATTTTCGTAAGCCCGAATATGAAATGGGAGTTGGTTGATTGTTGAATAACAATTATTAGGACATTGCCAAGCTTCAAATGTAAGGCTACCAATTTTTTTGGCAACTTGCTCTTCTTTGCTAAGGTAAGGTTTGACGGAAGAAGAGTCTAGTTTTTTCATTGGTTTTTGGCAATTAATGCAATGCAAAGGCTTTTTGAACCAACTATTTGTTCGCGATCGTCCTTGTGGTTGTACGTAAATGGGACGGCTAATTTTCCGATATGCGATCGCAGCTAATACTCCACCACCACCAATACCCGCTAGCCAACCAAATAAACCCAACATACCGGAGTTTTCACTTGTTTCGTAAACAGTAGAATTTGAGTAGGCGATATCGGGAATAGAATTTGATGATATTGGACTTGGTGAAATTGGAATGGCAACAGTTTGTGGTGCAGGTTTTTGCAAAACTAACGCTAATGCTTGAGTTCCCGCTAATGTCCCGCCGTCAAAATTTCCTTGTTTAAATTGCGGTTTGATTTGCTGTTCGATAATATTGCTAACTTTGCGATTAGGTAAAATGGTTTGAATTCCCGATCCCGTTTCGATTTCGATGCGGCGTTCGTTGTGAGAAATTAAAAATAGTATTCCATTGTTTTTACCAACTTTGCCAATTCTCCAGTAATTAAATAAAGATGTGGCAAACTGTTTAGTATTGGGAGAAGGACTAGTTTCCGGTACGGTTACTACGGCAATTTCGCTACCGTTGGTTGCTTCTAGTTGGGAAATGATTTGGTTGAGTTGTTTTTCAGCCGAATCGCTTAATATACCAGCCATATCTGTTACCCAACCGCCATAAACTCTGCGAGGATTAGGTACTTGTTCTACTCTTACTGCTAAGGCTGGTAAGCTAACTGCGATCGCCGTCATACTTAGCAAACCACCATATAGAGATTGTTTAAGTTTAAATGCAATAGGTGTCATAAATAAGCCTGTTTGCTAAAATTTAGCTGCTGTTACTACCATTACTAAATTCAGCATCAATGGGTTTATGATTATTTACTACAACTAACGATGGGAAAATTCCTTAAAAATTTCAGTAATAAACTTTAGTTACTATTTCAGTGAGTTTGATATTGCATCAACGATCGCTTTATTATACACTCATTAATCATCTTTGGATGTCAAAAGTTTTAAATAAATATGAAGATAAATCAACGACATGATTGGCCACTCACGGCTGAAGAAGCTGCTAAAATTCAAAAAGAATTAGCATCAGAAGTAGTTACTGAAGATCGGCTGGATTCAGTGCAGTATGTCGCCGGAGTAGATGTAGGTTTTGCGGAGTCAGGTAGCCTCACGAGGGCGGCGGTAGCGGTGCTGAGTTTTCCAGATTTACAGTTACAAGAACACGCGATCGCATATCGCCCTACTACTTTTCCTTATATTCCAGGTTTTTTATCTTTTCGAGAAGTTCCTGCCGTCATCGACGCATTGGAAAAAGTAACTATTTCTCCTGATTTAATTTTATGTGATGGTCAGGGGATTGCCCATCCGCGCCGTTTGGGAATTGCTTGTCATTTGGGATTATTAATAGATGTACCGACAATTGGCGTTGCCAAATCATTACTAATTGGCAGGTACGAACAGTTGGCTGATGAACGCGGTTCTTGGCAACCATTAATAGATAAAGGTGAAACAATTGGTGCGGTTTTAAGGACGCGCACGGGGGTGAAGCCTGTTT
>CAZJJR010000212.1:6125-11184 GCA_964546365.1 uncultured bacterium
CGGACATCGAATCAGTTTACCTACTGCGATTGATTACGTGATGCGTTGTACTCCTAAATATCGTTTACCGGAGACAACTCGCTGGGCTGATAAATTGGCATCAAATCGAAAATGAAAAGAATTCAGGAGTCAGGATTCAGAAGTCAGAATTCAGGATTCAGGATTCAGAAGTCAGAATTCAGGAGTCAGGAGTCAGGATTCAATAGTTAAATAAAAGAAGTAGGAATTTTCGATTACAAACCTAAGACATTACATTGCAAGAAGATAAAGCAGTTATCTTGCTTGGCTTTTCCTTTCTCTATCCCTTTCTTTGATTTAAGATACCCATTCGTTTTTTTGAAGGAGTCCGCCAACAAAATAGTAGTGAATAACCCTTACTGAATTCTGAATTCTGAATTCTGACTCCTTCCAACTTTACAACATAACATTTCTTAACTAAAAATATCCCCAAGGATGACGAGTTAACCTGGTAATTAGAAAATGCAAGCATTATTGCTTGAAGCAACTTAACAATAGAAGAATTATTAAGATTGGGAACAATGCACGAACTAACTATTGAGTGGCAAGAAGCAGGGCATTTGAGAAGGCAGATTATTCGCGATCGACAATTGAGTAAAAATCCCGGTACGGTTCGGTTGGGACGCGACCCCATGCGATGCGATATCGTGTTGACTCATCCAACTGTTTCTGGTTTACACGTAGAGATATTTTTTAATCAGCAGCAAAATCGGTTTTATCTGCGAAACTTGAGAGATACGAATCCGCCTTGGGTGGACGGAAACCGACTCACCAAGGCTGAGATAGCTTTAAGCCAAGGTAGTAGCTTTTTTTTGGGAGAAACAGAAATTAAAATAACTGCGGTGAATGTAGAAGTAAGTAGCGTTCCCCCAACGATTTTGATCTCTTCGCCTCCTACCAGTAGTAAACCTCAAACATCCCTAGCTAACAATCAACCCCAGTTAGCAAGTATCGCTAATCCGGATATTTCTGCCAAATCAGCCACACCAGTCGTTGCAGGGAATCAAGTTTACGGTTTGCGCTGTCCGAATGCCAAATGCGATCGCATTTCTCCCTACGAACGGTTAGATTTAGGATGTCCCTGGTGTGGCACTTCTCTAGCAGCAGCAGAAAGTGTTTTAATGAATCCGAATTAAGGGAAGAGGAGATGGAGGGATGGGGAAAAAATAGTTTTTTAAATTCTCAATTCTGACTTCTGACTTCTGAATTCTGACTTCATCCTTCAAGATATGAACCCACAACCTTTGCGAATTCGGCTGACTTGGGAAGACCCCGCGACTGGAGAACGACGAGAACCAATTTTCGCCGTTCCCATTGCTTTAGGACGAGAATTTTCCCAAATGCCTGCCGAATTGCGAGGGATGCGGGTTTCTCGCTTATTGCTAAATAGTGCGGAAGTTTCTCGCTATCATGCGTTAATCGATGAAAATAGCGGTGGATTAGAGGTAATCGACCAAAATAGCTTCAATGGGGTTTTTGTCAACGGTCAACGTCAAAATCGATCGGCCTTGGCAAATGGCGATACCATCCAAATAGGCCCTTACCAAATTACGATTTCATTCGCGGCAACGTCAGCGCCAGCAATTCCCATTACTACTATCTCGACGATTAACTTTCATCCAGAAACAGGTTTACCCGACCCCCGCCAAGCTGCATCACCTCCGCCACCGATTACCCCAGCAGCAAATTTTCCTCCCGCCGCATTCGGACAACCGCAAGTAAATGTGCAAGACCTTCACGCCACCGGTTTACCAGTGGAAGAAATCGATTATGCTGCTCTAGGGGCAGGATTGGGAAGTTATATTTGGGTGGATTTGCTGCGAATTTGGGGTGTGAAAAGCGATCGCATTCTCGCTTTAGGATTAGAAGAGAAGCCTTACGCCCGTTATCAAAGGCTTTGTATGAATTCCCAAATTCCTTTGCATGAAAGATTGCGATCGAATTCCGATTCCTGTCCCGATAACATTTGGGGATGGCCAAGTTACGCATGGCGAGAAGCTTGGCACGATTTATGCAAAGGAAAAATCCCCGACGCATTTACCTATCTTTGGCAAGTATTTGCCGAACCAACTTTTGCCCAAACCTATACTCCTCGCGCCGGAAACGTTTTTGATTCGATCGATCGAGAAGCCTCGCGAATCGGTTGGGATAGGATCTTTCGTTATGGTAGCGTCAGGGCAATTCGCAAAACCACAGATGGCAGATATGCCATTGCCTATTCTCGCCGTCGTTCCAGTACTGGTAGCCCAGACCACGCTTTTTTAATTGCCCAATACGTTCATCTCGCCACTGGTTACCCGGCGATTCAATTTTTACCAGACTTAAAAGAATACCGAGAAAAAACCAAAGACTTTCAATCTGTCGTCAACGCCTACGAACCCCACGAACAAGTTTATCAACACTTAGAACAACAAGGCGGAACCGTACTGATTCGCGGGCGGGGCATCGTTGCTTCTCGCATCTTACAAAGACTTTATGAAGCGCGACAAAAAAATAAGTATATTTCCATACTTCACTTGATGCGATCGCCCAAACCCCAAGGTAACAAATTTGCCAAAGCCCAAAGAAAAGTCGAAAATCACTATGAATTTCAACCCTTTAACTGGCCGAAAGCTACTTGGGGCGGCGATTTAAGAGAAATCCTCGAAAAAGCTGACCCCGACGAAAGAAAGCGCTTGCTAGCAGACTGGGGCGGTACTACCACCGCCGAACGCCACGACTGGAAGCGCATCGTCGCCCAAGGATTAAAAGAAGGTTGGTATCAAATTACCTTTGGGGAAGTCGAAAAAGTAGAACGGGACGACGCCCAAAACCGCACTGTTAGTTATATTCGAGAACAAGGATTAAAAGGACAAATTCGGCTGGAAGCTGACTTTATTATCGATGCCACCGGACTCGATGCCCACGTCACCGCCAGTCCCCTACTAGATGACTTGGTAGATAGCTATAAACTTCCTTTACATGAAAATGGCCGATTAGTAGTTGCCAACGATTTTGAAATCGCCGATATGCGAAATCAGCGAGGACGGATCTACGCTGCTGGGGCAATCACATTAGGTGGCCCTTATGCCGCCGTCGATAGTTTCTTGGGATTGCAGTATGCCGCCCTTTGCGCTGTCGATAGTCTAGCAAAACTCCGCACGCCTGGATTACATCGATTGAATCCCCTGACTTCTTTCATTCAATGGCTAAAGTGGGCAATTAATCGATCGCCATCTTGAAGAGATGGGGGACAGGGGAGAATTATTTAACCTTCATCCTTTAAACTTCATCCTTCATCCTTAAATCGCGTCCATACAATGACTGAGAACTCAGGGCTACTTAATGAAAACTTTACAGGCAACACCTAATTCTTAATCAGTACTTGACCCTATAAACTAAACTTTTCAGGCATGATAGTTTCAACACAGTTAAACGCCCGCTTAAATAAAAACCGACGCCGAAGTGGGAGACTAGCCAATGTTGAAATTGAAGAATCTCGAAAAACTATTACCAACTATCCGCCGCTACCAATGCAAAGAAGCTGAATTTGGCAGCAGTTATCTAATGGAAGACATCACCATGCGGCGGTTAGCCAGTCATTTGGGAATAGGCTGTGTTGCAGATCCGGAAGAAGCATCGATGATTTCTCAATTAATCGGTTTACCAGTAGTTGCCCATTCCGTTTGGGTTAGATGTACCGATAAACTAGAAGTAGGTAAAATTTATAAAGGTTCTTTACTAATTACTCAGCAATCCCAATTCCCCGATCTCAAGCTGCAAAATTAAATTCTGACATTCGTCCGCATCTCAGCTTTTATAGAATCAATCTAAAATATACTAAAAATCTAAGAATCTAAAATCTAAAATCTAAAATCGAATGACTCCTACACTTTTGGGTCGCTGGCAAACGCGATTGTTATTATTTTCCACTGTGGGTATAGCAATCACCTTACCCTTTGCATTGGGCATAATTGGCCCGTTTGCCAGCCAGACTTATTTTTGGATTCTCGCCTATCTCGCGATTTTTGGTTTAGGCTGGGATATCCTTTATAATTATCTGCAACAATTTCGTTGGGATCGAGACTGGCCAGCAATATATCAATTAATAGCTGGTATTTGGGAAGGCATATTTTTCTGGTTAATTTTAACAGTTATACCATTGCCACTACCGGGAATAGAAAAAGAATTTGTAGATATTGGCTGGTTTATGCGCCACTACAGTTTAGTATGGTTGGGAATTTTTGTGGTATCTCAAACAATTATGCGAATTTTGTTTCCCCGTTGGCGCTTTCGTGGCGGACAATGGCTGTAGTGATTTTAGATTTTAGATTTTAGATTTTAGATTTGATTTCTAGCAAATTAATTTAGAGACTGTTTGTAAAAATAATCTTAGTAGCCTGGGGTAGTTCCTGAAATTCAGAGTAGACTGAGTGGAGCGATCGCAAATCGAAATCCCAGTAGCAGCCTTTGAGGAGATTATGCACGCAGTCATCCAGGTGCTGATTGAAGTTATCGTCGTGATCGGTCTTTCCAGACTTGTAGGTTTGGGATTTCGTTGGCTTAAGCAACCGCTAGTGATTGGGGAAATTGTGGCGGGAATTTTGTTAGGGCCATCATTTTTGGGTTTAATTGCTCCTGATTTAGCAGCTAGCTTGTTTCCCGCCGAAACAGTTCCCTTCCTCAACGTGCTATCTCAGGTGGGGCTGATCTTTTTCATGTTTTTAATTGGTTTAGAGTTAGACCCTAAATATCTTAAAGGTAACTTAGATATCGCAATTCTCACTTCCCACGTCAGCATTCTGACACCATTTTCCTTAGGGTCGCTGTTAGCTTTGTTGCTTTATCCGTTAGTTTCTAATGCTACGGTTTCTTTTACTGCCTTCGCCCTATTTTTAGGGGCAGCAATGTCAATTACGGCGTTTCCAGTACTAGCGAGAATTATTACTGAAAATAACTTACAAGGGACGCGGTTGGGAACTTTAGCACTAACTTGTGCGGCAGTAGATGACGTAACGGCTTGGTGTTTGTTGGCATTCGCGATCGCTGTTACTCGCACCGA
>CAZJJR010000212.1:11225-11513 GCA_964546365.1 uncultured bacterium
ATCGAGTCCCTGCTTTACATCGCACCAATAGCATGGCTGGTGCGATACCAACCATTATCGAGTCCCTGCTTTACATCGTACTGATGTGTACTGTAGTACGTTGGTTTCTGCAACGACTTTCTCATCACTACAACCGCACGGGAAGATTAACACAATTCGTGCTAGCTGGGATTTACATGGGTGTAGGTGCTTCTGCTTTAATTACAGAATTCATTGGCATTCATCTCATATTTGGTGCTTTTTTATTAGGCACGGTGATGCCTAAAAACCCGGGCTTAATCAGAGAAA
>CAZJJR010000213.1:0-11478 GCA_964546365.1 uncultured bacterium
CCCGATAGCATTGCTTCTACCGCTTGGCCTAACCACGGCAACGTTTGGTTACCCGGCTGGTTGGATGCGATCAATTCCGGTACCAACTCTTTGTTCTTAACTATTGGCCCTGGCGATTTCTTGGTTCACCACGCGATCGCACTAGGTCTGCACACCACCACCTTGATCTTGGTCAAAGGTGCGTTGGATGCACGCGGTTCTAAGCTGATGCCCGATAAGAAAGACTTCGGTTATGCCTTCCCTTGTGATGGCCCTGGCCGTGGCGGTACTTGCGACATCTCTGCTTGGGACTCTTTCTACCTCGCTATGTTCTGGATGCTCAACACCATTGGTTGGGTAACCTTCTACTTCCACTGGAAGCATCTGGGGATTTGGCAAGGCAACGTAGCTCAGTTCAACGAGTCTTCTACTTACTTGATGGGCTGGCTGCGCGATTACCTCTGGCTGTATTCTTCTCAGCTGATCAACGGGTACAACCCATACGGCATGAACAACCTGGCAGTCTGGTCTTGGATGTTCCTCTTCGGACACCTGGTTTGGGCTACTGGCTTCATGTTCCTGATTAGCTGGCGCGGTTACTGGCAAGAGTTGATCGAAACCATTGTTTGGGCACACGAGCGCACTCCTCTGGCAAACTTAGTTCGCTGGAAGGACAAGCCAGTTGCTCTGTCGATCGTTCAAGCTCGTTTGGTTGGTCTAGCTCACTTCACCGTTGGCTACATCCTCACCTACGCAGCATTCCTAATTGCCTCTACTGCTGGTAAGTTCGGTTGATATCTTCAATTGAATAACTAAGCTGTTAGGTAATTAGAAAATCCCCTGCCTTCGGGCGGGGGATTTTTGTCAGATATTTTGTTTTGAGTAATACCAAATCCGGGCTAACTTCCCCCTTAATCTTCTTCCTACTCTTTGCGTTCTTTGCGGTTTATTGAAAAAGGAGGTAATCTAAGCAGGTTTGTGTAAAGGATAAATTTGGATTACCATATACTTAGCCTGTGATAAATGCTTGCGTAGCTTTATTTAAAATTAGGTATTTGAGAAGTGAGTAAAGCAAATTTGGACGTAGGAACCAATGTTGTTTACCAGAATAATCAAGGTTTTATTTTAGACGAAGAAAAAATCCGCAAAATTAACGACATTATTACTACTCATGCCCAAAGCATTGACCAACAATGTAAACCTATTTATAAGTTGATACTATCAGATATTTCAACTAATGAAACTTTTTCGGATGAAACTGATGATATTGAAAAAGTACTAAAACAAGAAAATTCTTCATCTAGAAAAATTGTACAATTATCTTTCTATATAAATTATAAGAAAAATAATGAAAATTTTGATTTTTTACTAATATTTGATAATAGTACAAAACTAAAGATTGAAGGTCAAAATAGAGCTTTATTATATAGGATATATACAGATTTAAAGCTTTACTTATTAAGAGAAGTCAATTTTACGCCAAAAATAGAAGTTGATAAGGTATTTTCTTGGCAAATTCTGCCCCTCGTTTTAGTGGTCGTAATGTTTGGATGGTCTATAATATCTTTGACTTATAGAGATTATAGGAATCAACGATATGAACAGTATCATGAGCAAGAATTGACTCGATGGAAGAAGACAAGAGATGAAAACATAAATAGAAAAATTTTACAGAATAACAAAGAAGCTAAACAAGCATTAGATAGCAAAGATAATAATACTAAATTAAATTTTTTAATCCGAAAAAATATCAAAAATATAGAAGATAATTCAGAATTTGGATATCCAAGTTACAATCCTCCAAAAGCTACTTTTTACGAAAAACCTTGGTTTCCCGTCATATTATTGAGCGGTGTGACTTTGCTTTTTAGTTTATCAAGGTTATTAATATTAAATATTTACCATGAAGAAAAAAATGTTTTCTTGATAGGTAAAGAGATTATAAGGCATTCAGATTTGATGAAAAAAAAGCAAAAGCTAAGAGAGAACATACTATGGGTAGTAGTTGTAGGTTCAGTTGTAGGTTTGATTATTTCAATAGCCTCTCCTTTGATACTAGGTCTCTTCCAATCGTTAAATAATGAGAAAGAAAAAGGAAACAAGGAAGGGGCTCATATAATTAATAATTTGGAAAAGAATAATTAATTATCTATAGCGCCTACTCCTCCAAAATCTCTACCAAGTCCTCGATCGTTACATTAAACGTTCGCGCCAGTTTATGAATAGCGGTAAAGTCAACCATTGACATTTCGGGACGACGAGCGTAGCTTTTGACCGTATTATATAAAACTCCAGAACGATCGGATACTTCCTTAAGCGTCCAGCCTTTCTGTGCCGCCAATTCTCGAATTTTTAGTCTGACTAGACCCATGCTTGACTTAGGTGCAACTGCAACTTAAAATGATCGTATTTTAAAAGCGATCGCCTCCCTGTAGTGTAGCAAACTCAAGGGCGATCGCTTAAATACCCCCAAATTAGTCAACTCTAGAAGGGTGTCAACTAAAGAAGGATAATAATCATGGTATCAACTCCAGAGGAGCGATCGCAAAGTATCGGCCAAGAATATTGGTGGAAGATTCGAGAATCGAAAATTCTCCACAAGTCACCAATCCTGCACCCCTTGGCAAGATTCATCACCGAAGAAGCAGTCGCGCTGATGTTCAATATCGCGCTAGAAAACGTTTATCGCATCACCTGTTTGCGCTATGTCGTTCACGTACATGGAAAAGGAGTGAGTAGATTTGTCAGTTACGCTGATTTTCCGCCTATTTTGGCAGTAGATGCACCCATATCGTCCGATTTCGTTCTTTGGCGCAAACGTTGGCAAAAAAAACCAGCGCAGGAATTATGGCAAAAATTTTACAGCCTTCGATTTAAAAATGCCTTATCAGTGATGGAGTTGTTCGAGTGGGGAACAATAGTAAATATCGTCAAATCCCTATTGTCGGAAGAAATATTAACCGAACTGCGAGAAGTTTATGTAGAAAAGAAAAATTGGTTTGATTTTTGAGTTAGAAGCTTAAATTAATTTCTCCCAGACGAATTTCTTCAAATAAATCAAGATCTTTTTCAGTAAAAGCACAAATATCGAAGTAATAAACAACAGGAGTTCCGCTTCTTTTTCGATTCGATGCTAGATAAGTGGTCAGATCGAGAAAACGATCGTACTCATCATTAGACAGGCTAATCAAATAATTGCCATAATTGTCGTAAACGATAAAATATTCATATCCGATTTCAAATAAAGATTGAATTGTTTCTAAACCAGCAGATTCTCCATTAGCCTCGAAAGTAATATCATATTCAAAATACAAAACTGGAGATAGCTGAGATATTAAATCGATAGATGATTTAATAATAAAAAAATCAAAGCCATCCGTATCGATTTTTAAAAGTTGGGAATTTTGAAATTGAGGATAATTAGAAATGATTGAAGCAAGGCTTTTAGTTTTAGTACCTCCGGCGGCATCTTCAACATCGATCGCATCAATGATTGATGCCGTTCCTCCGCAACTAAGTAGACGATCGAGATTGACAGAATCACCTTCTTTACCAACGAAATACTCGGCAATTTCAATGCCACCAATTCTTAAAGCATTTTGTTTAAGATATTCGATAAATTGCGGATTTCCTTCTATACACAATACAGGTATATCAACATACTTTTTAATTAAAGCAGCACTATCTCCCACATTTGCGCCGATGTCGATCGCAGAGGATTCCGGGTACTTTTGAAAAACTGAACCAGCAATATAACCCAAAGCAGTATCATATCTCAACCATGTAGATTGATCGCGATCTAATAAATGGTCATACGGTAAGATAATTTGGTAAGGGCCGATCGAATATTCTTTTGGCATCATGATTGTTATAAAAGTGCGATCGCAATTGGACTAGATAAGAAAAAACCACGCTATAATATCAGTATACTTAAATAAGTTAGTTACGGTATTTACTATTTATTAAAGATTAACCATGCCTAATCTTTAGATAAGGGGATTGCGCTTAATTTTTAATATTTTACCCCAAGATTTCATCTACAGCGATCGCAATATCTGGGAAAGCTTGAATAGATAAACTTTGGCCACGCTGAAACTGTTGGATGTTCTGATACCCATTAGATGTGATTTCTCGATAAACTTCCACCAATTCAGCATTGATATCGACTAACCAAACTTCTACAATGCCGTTTTCAGCATAAAGAGGAATTTTCACATTTTGGTCGCTTTCTGCCGTTGTATCTGCTACTTCTATTAATAAAATAATATCTTGCGGTTGCGGAAGTCGCGATTCATAAAAATCCGGACGAGGTTGTAGCAATACTATATCTGGTTGAGGTTCAGAGTTATTGTCTAACTCAACTGGATTTTGGGGAGAAAGTATGATGCTATCTCCAAAAAGTTGCGTGAATAATCTAACTAATCTATTCACACAAGCAGCGTGTCTTCTACCGATTGGTGTCATTTCAACAATTTCTCCTCGAATCAATTCCACTCGGTCATTTTCATTTAGAATACCAGCTTCAACCATCTGGTGATACTGACTTACCGTGAATTTTCGTCTAATTAATTGTAAGTTCATTTTTACCTCCAATACTGATTAAATTATTCTAACACTTCTAGCACTGCCTTAGGTAATAATTTATCCTTGAACCAGATAATTTTGGTTGGTATATCTTTTACTTTTACCCCAGCGTTTTCTAAATTTAATCGTTCCGAAATTGCCAAGATCAAATTATCAGCTTCTGCCTTTCGCGCCTGAGCAAATTTCTTTTGCAGATACTCCGGACGCCAGTAACCAACTATTTCTAATAAATAACTTCTGCCATCGGGATGCACTAAGCGAAAATCGGGAATGATAACGCTACCAGGAATCGGGATTAAATCGACTTCTCTCTCTAATACCCAATCAGTTTTTAGGCTTTCCCAGCGGTTAGCAAAAGATGCTTCTAACATACTGTCGTAAGGCTTTCCTGGGGGATAATGAGTTTCTAAACCACAATCAGAATTGAGGGAAAATTTACCAATTTTATCTTTACCAGTATAGATATCTCTGGTTTGTAAAGTGGCGTTGAGACTCCATTTGGTAACGTGCAATAATGCAGGGATGAGTTTTGCGATCGCTAACCCATATCTGGTGCTAGGTTTAAATAAACTGGTTGGCCCATCAATGGTAATGGTAAAACCGTGATCGGCATCTCCTTCAATATATGCCATTAATTGAAATAATTTCAGATAGCGAAACAGCAGTTTATATTCGCCTGGAACATTGCGATGAGCGTTTAAAGTTAATTGACTGGCGCGATAGAAAATACCCTGCACTTGCGATAAATTATATCTATGTAAAATAGCTTCTGGAGTTGGCGGATCGAATTGGGTTAAAATGCGATTTTCTTGCAAATCTGCATACAAACCTGCACGGATGTGATCTGGTAAAACTTCTTTTTTTAATTCTTGACTGAGTTTATTTGCTAAAACGTCGAGTACTTCTAGTGATGAGTGGGAACTAGGAACGGATCTGGCAGATAAAGCAAATACTTTCTGACGCAATTCTAGGGGTTCTAAAGGACTGACAATCTCGAAGGTAGAAAAGTTACTTTTGAGGATGTGAACGAATCCTCGAATAATGCGATATTCAGGTCGATCGCCTTCTAGTTCTAACAACTGACTATCTAATTCTCCTTGCCTTTTTCCGACAGCTTCTTGGAAGCAATTGATGATTTCGATCGCCATTTCTAAATTGCGATCGTCTATTTTTAAGCGTTTGGGTATAATGGTTTCGCCTGTGTATCGGTAAATTAATAGTTCGCTTGGTAACATATTGGCTGTGTAAAATTACTATAGGGATTTTTTTTTACCACAGATGCCCACAGATGAACACAGATGAACACAGGTGTAGATATAAATTTTTTGTGAGTAGATAGATTTTTTGGAATTATTTTACATTAAATTATTGTCTTCTGAATCTTCTGGTGATTTAGGAGATTTTTCTCCCCATTTGGCTTTGGGTTCGGCGGCTAGATAACTGCTTTTTTTATTAATTTCATAAATCGATGTAGTGGGAAATATTTCTAATTGGCGATCTTTTTCCTCTTCTCTTTCTTTGCGTACTTTGCGTTTTGGCGGTTCGTTCTTTTTCTCTACTCCTCGGCGTCGTTCGGATGTGTTTTCTTCGCTGGTGTTTTCGGTAATTACTTCATAAAGCAAAGCACGTTTATTTTTATCTTGTCCTTTTCGCAAAATGCGACCTAATCTTTGAATGTATTCTCTTGGGGAACCAGTACCGGATAAAATAATCGCAATGCTAGCTGCCGGAACGTCTACTCCTTCATTTAATACGTGAGAAGCTACCAAAGTTTTATATTCTCCTTCTCGAAAGCGGGTTAAAATTTCGTGTCGTTCTTTGACTGGGGTTTGATAAGTAATGGCAGGAATTAAAAATTCTTGAGAAATTCGATAAACGGTGGCATTATCAGCGGTAAATATTAACGTGCGTTCCGGATAATGTTGCGCCATGATATTTGCCAGTACGCGCAACTTTCCATCCGTACATAAGGCAATTTCTCGCGCTTCTCGATGTGCTAGCATAGCACGACGTCCGGCAGGAGATCTCGCACTTACTTTCACAAAATGTTGCCACCCTTCTAAACTACCTAAACGAATCTTTTCTGCCTTTAAAAAATTATTGCGAATTTCGATCAACTCGTTGTAGCGATCGCGTTCGTGAGACGATAAATTTACTTTAATCGGAATCACTTCATGTTGAGCAAGTGCTAACCCAGCCAACTCTTCCGGCGTCTTGTGAAAAACCGTTGGCCCGATTAAACTATTTAAATCGTTATGCTTGCCATCCGATCGATCCGGTGTGGCAGTCAATCCCAAACGATAAGGCGCGATCGCATATTCGGCAATTACCCGATAAAATTCAGTTGGCAAATGGTGACACTCGTCAAAAATTAACAGTGCGTAACGATTTCCCAAAGCTTCCGCGTGAATTGCCGCACTATCATAAGTAGCTACCAGAATAGCAGTGCGATCGCGCGAACCACCACCCAGCAAACCAATCTCCGCATCCGGAAACGCCGCCATCAAATGAGCGTACCACTGGTGCATCAAATCCAAAGTCGGCACTACGATTAAAGTACTGCGGGGAGTCGCCTGCATCGCCAACTGCGCCAAATAAGTTTTACCCGCCGCCGTCGGAAGCACCACCACCCCTTGGCGTCCCGCCAACTTCCACGCCATCAACGCCTCACTCTGGTGCGGATAAGGTTCCATTTCTACGCTAGGAACCAATTCTACTGGGCCAAATTCTTTTGCTTCATCGGTAAAATTAGTTCCTTCCCCTTGCAGCGCCTCCACCAGAGTCCGGTAATGGATAGCGGGAATGCGAAATTTTTCCACTCTGTCATCCCAGGTAGCAAATTCTACCCAAATTTTTCCTCTCGGAGGGGGATGCAAGATCAGGGTGCCCCGATCGAAAGATAATGTGGGAGTGCGAGCCATCATTTTTTCCTATTCTTACCCCGTTAATTTTAGGGGTTATCAACTCCTAGCGGTATGGGGGAGGAGAATTGGGAGTTTTGAGTTTTAAATGAAAGGTCAACGGTGAAAACTATTTTCTATTATCAAAAAGATCGCAAACTATGAATAGATTTTTCTCCTTATCTGAATTTCCTAAATCGCTATATGAAACTTAGCCATCCTTACTTACCGCTTAACCAGGAGCAAATTTTCCAAGTTGACACCACAAAGCAAGAGCAGCGTCTAATCGAGATTTAAAGATGTTAAAAAAAATTATTTCTTACTTACCATCCTATGCTGTGGCAATTTTGAACGTAGCGATCGCACTAGTACTGACATGGCTGCTCAATTTTCAAATTAATATGCGATTTAGCCCTTTTCTGTTATTTTTTGGCGCAGTTATTGCTAGTGCTTGGTATGGGAGTTTGGGGCCGGGACTGCTAGCTACTGCTTTGTCTGGCATTGCTGGAGCTTACTTCTTTATACCGCCAACTGATTCCTTAAGAATGACTTGGGGAGAAGCATTGCGACTCGGCATATTTGAGTTACAAGGAATATTAATTAGCATCATCATTGCCGCATTACATTCTAGCAGAAAACGCATCGAAGCAAATTTATTAAAGTTAAAAATTAGTGAAGAAAAATATCGCCGAATTATCGATACTGCTTACGAAGGTATTTGGCTGATTAACGCTGAAGGAAAGATCGATTACGCAAATCAACGCATGGCGGAAATGTTTGGTTATAACTTGACAGATATGCTCGATCGCTCGATTTTCGAGTTTATGGATAAAGAAGCGCGGCTAGAAGCGCAGCAACGGATCGAGCAAAGCAAACATCTCTCTAAACAACAATTTGATTTTCGCTATCGCCGTCGAGATGGGTCTAATTTATGGGCGATCGTTTGCACTAGCCCTATTATCGACGAACAAGGTGAATTTATCGGTTCGATCGCCATGCTGACAGATGTAACGGAACGCAAGCAAGCAGAAGAAGCGCTCAAAGATAGCGAAAAACGTTTCCGTAGCGTGGTAGAGTCTCACATGATCGGGATCGGTTTTTGGGATTTAGATGGCAACATTACTTATGCCAACCAAGTTTTGTTGCAAATGCTAGGTTACACTCGCCAAGAATTTTTCACCCAAAAAATTCAGTGGTCGGAAATTACCCCCCCAGAATATAGCCCGTTAGATGAAAATGCGATCGCTCAAATCAAAGCAACCGGATTTTGTGCGCCATTTGAAAAAGAATACATCCGCCAAGATGGTAGCCGATTCCCCGCATTAGTTGGTGGTGCCAGTTTAGACGGTTGCGATAACGAAGGGCCGTTTTTCGTATTAGATATCAGCGAACGCAAACTTACCGAAGAAAATACTCGTCAACTAGCCAATCAAGTTCGAGAAAAAGCCAATACACTCAATGCCATTCTTTCCGCTTCTATAGATCACATTTACGTTATAGATAGTGCAGGAAAGTATAAATATGTAAGTTACGGAGCCGCCAAAGTTTTAGGATTTGAGCCAACAGATATAATTAATAAAAGTTGGCAAGAATTAGGGCTTTCATCGGATACGATGGAAAAGTTCGATCGCCAAAGAAAAGAAGTATTATCAACTAGGGAACCACTTAAAGCAGAAACTGAATTCGTAACGGCAAGCCATAATTTACGCCATTACGAGTACACTATAGTCCCCCTCTTGTATGGCGAAGAGCAAAGCGTTCGGGGAGCGGTGATTATTTCTCGCGATATCACCGAACGCAAACAAGCAGAAATGGCACTTCAAAAAAGTGAAAAACGCTTCCGGCGTTTAGTTGAATCGAATATTTTTGGCGTTGCCTTCGGAGATTTTCAAGGAGGAATTCACTACGCCAACGATTATTTTCTCAATATGGTCGGATATGAACGGGCAGATCTGACCGCAGGAAGAATGCGTTGGGATCGGATGACTCCAGCGGAATTTTTACCTTTAGATATGCAAGCGGGAGAAGAAATCAAAAAATATGGAATTTCCACTCCGTTTGAAAAAGAATACATCCGTAAAGATGGTAGTCGAGTTCCCATTTTGATCGGTAGTGCTTTACTGCAAAAATCTTACGAAGAACAAGAAGAAATCGTGGGATTTTTTCTGGATTTAACTGAAATAAAACAAACTCAAGAAGCTCTCGCCGAAAGTAATCAAACTCTGCAAACTCTGATCCAAGCCTGTCCTTTAGGAATCGCTCTATTTAATTTGGATGATGGTACGATAAAAATGTGGAATCCTGCCGCCGAACAAATTTTTGGCTGGAGCGAACAAGAAATTTTAGGACATTTTTTACCTTCTACATCGGAAGTTAAAAAAGCCGAATTTTTAGCAAATTTAGATATGATTCGCCAAGGGAAATCACTGTTTGCTTTTGAAACCAAACGTCAGAAAAAAGATGGTTCCCCGATCGATCTGAGTATCTGGGCTTGTCCGGTGCGAGATGCTAAAGGCAATATTAGCTGTATGTCGATCGTGGCAGATATTAGCGATCGCAAACGGCTAGAAGAAGAACGCGATCGACTTTTGTGTAGAGAACAAACAGCCCGCGCCCAAGCAGAAGCCGCTAACCGCATGAAAGACGAGTTTCTCGCCACCCTCTCCCACGAACTGCGTACCCCCCTCAACGCCATGTTAGGTTGGACTCAGTTACTCCACACCCGCCAGTTAAACGAAGATACTACTGCAAGGGCGTTAGAAACCATTCACCGCAATACCAAATCCCTCGCCCAACTGATCGATGACGTGTTGGATGTTTCCCGCATCATCACCGGGAAAATGCGGCTGAATCTCTCTCCCGTACCTCTTGTACCAGTGATTGAGGCTGCGATCGAAACGATCGCATCTGCGGCTGAAGCCAAAAGAATCCATATCGAACGCCAATTAAATCGCTCGATCGAATCAGTTTTAGGCGATCCTACCCGCTTACAGCAAATTATCTGGAATTTGCTCTCCAACGCTATTAAATTCACCCCAAATGGAGGACAGGTAACAATTCAACTTTCTGTAGAAGAAAGTGAAAAAGCGATCGAAAATTCCCCCCATCCCCTTCAATATGCCCAAATCAAAATCAGCGACACGGGTATCGGCATCGATCCGAATTTTTTACCTTACGTATTCGATCGTTTTAGCCAAGCCGACAGTACCATGACTAGAACGCACGGCGGACTGGGATTGGGATTAGCCATTGTACGCCACCTGGTAGAAATGCAAGGCGGTACAGTCCTCGCCCAAAGTACCGGAATCGGTAAAGGTGCAACGTTCATCGTCAATTTACCCCTTCTAGAAACCACCACCAATTCCCAGACTGACTCACCCACCCAACCACCAGCCACCAGCGAAAAATCATCAGATAGCAATCCCCTCAACGGTTTGCGAGTACTCGTAGTAGATGACGAACCCGATGCGCGAGACTTACTCGCTACCATTTTGAGACAATCAGGAGCAGAAGTCACCACCGTTAGTTCCGCTAGAGAAGCCTTAGAAGCAATACTAAAAATTCAGCCAAATATTCTAATTAGCGACATCGGAATGCCGGAAGAAGACGGTTACACCCTGATTCGCAAAGTGAGAAATCTTGATGCAACGCAAGGCGGACAAATTCCCGCTGTAGCTCTCACCGCTTATGCTAGAGCAGAAGACCGTACCCAAGCATTACTTTCGGGCTTTCAGTTACACATCCCAAAACCCATCAATCCAGGGGAATTAGTAGCAGCAGTTGCTAATCTCACAGGCAGAATTTGACGCACTCCCGTTAAGTCTTCGATTGTAACGGCAGATGAATGGCTTTATTCCAAATAGGTGAAAGGAAAAGGGCAGAGACACGAGCAAAGAGGTAGCAGCAGAAAAGTTGATATTTGGAGCTTTTCGCTTTTTTTTAACCAGACGTTATATGTTAAATATAGCGATCCTAAATGAATTGCGAACAACTAAACCCCTCCCAACCCTCCCCT
>CAZJJR010000214.1:0-1767 GCA_964546365.1 uncultured bacterium
ATTTCTAGCTTTGAATTAAAGCGTCCTGCTTGGCAAACTGCCATTATTTTCATTTTAGGTTTTTGGCTGAGTGCCAGCTTGATTTTGGACTTGGTAATTATGCCCGGTCTGTATGCTTCCGGTATGATGGTGCAAGCTGGATTTGCTAGCACGGGTTATGTGATTTTCTGGATATTTAACCGCATTGAGTTGTTGTGCGCTGCTGTGGTATTGACGGGTGCTTTGGTACTCGATCGCACTCACGATCTTCCCGGTAACCAGAACCGAAAAGCAATTTTCTTATCTTCTATTCTTCTCGTAGTGGCGCTGGTTTGCACCTATGTTTTAACTCCCCACATGAGTGCTTTGGGGTTAAATCTCAATCTGTTCGCTCCAGTGGCAGAAGTTCCCGGAACGATGAATGCACTGCACGAGAGCTATTGGATTTTGGAAGTACTCAAGCTCTTAGTGGGCGGTACGATGTTGAGTTTGTGCTATCGCCAAAAAGTATAAGGTAGTTGGTAGTTGGTAGTGGTTAGTAGGTAGTTGGATGATTTTCTTTTCGTCTACTACTTATTAACCTAATTTTTTTGAATTCAAAAAGGCTATTGGGTATTGAGCAACAGCGATCGAAGTCGAGCGGTTTTATTCGATTTCTCAACTTTATAAATGTTGCACTCGCCAACGAAAAATGCCACTATCAGCACGAGTATTTAAAAGTGCTAACTGTGGCATTGAATTAGCTGGCGATCGCTACTTGTTCGTGTTAGTTGTTTTCTTCCGGTAAGTCGGATTCTGGCCATAATAAACGGATTGCCATCAATAGAAAGCCGATCGCAGCGATCGTTTTGACCAACTTCACGGGTAACAGAACAGATGCGCCTTCTCCTGCTAATACGCCTAGAAAGCTAGTCAATAATAGCGCTCCCGCCGTTCCCAAAAACACCGCGCGGGGAAATTTGGAACTACCGCTGAGGGCGATCGCAGCTAGTTGGCTTTTGTCCCCTAATTCGGACAAAAACACGGTAATGAAACTCAATCCCAGCAAATGCCAATCCATATCAATATTTAATAATTTTTAGGAGTGTAAGATTTCCCACAGCAGTTGAGTGGCGATGAATAACAAGCTAATGCCTGCTGAGGTTTTCAGCATTTTCGGAGATACCCGATTTGCTAGCCATCGACCCAGCAAACATCCCAACAAGCTGGTTGCTACTAATGCTGTGGATGCCCCAGCAAACACCACCCAAGGAGATTGAGACTCTGCACTCATCAGCAGAGTAGCCACTTGGGTTTTGTCTCCCATTTCCGAGAGAAAAATGGTTAAAAAGGTGGAACCGAAGACGGCTAATGCTCCCTGCTTTAGCTGCTTGGCTGGTTGTTCGCGCGTAGTTGCGTTAGGGAAGTTTTCCAAGGAAATCGCATCTGGCAAATCAACCGTTAAGTCATCCTGTTTTGTTTCAACTACGGGTGGCAGGGTGCTGACGCTTTCTACTGAGGAATCAAAAGCAGGCAACAAGGGAGGTGCTGAGGAAAGTTTCACAGGCAAGTTAACGCACTAGTTTTTTTCATATTTCTTTCATATTATCTGAAAATGGCAAGAAAAAGCGATCGCAATTGAAGATCGGGTAGAAGTGGAAGGATGGGGAGAAAAAAACCGAACAGAGCAACCGATTCGCGTTGCTCAGCCATTCCCCCGCTCAACTAGCACCAGTCATGCGATCGAACACAACGCGGGACATTTTGGGAAAGAGATCCCAATCGTTGGCGTAAGCGCGATCGCTACCT
>CAZJJR010000214.1:1777-11475 GCA_964546365.1 uncultured bacterium
AAAATATAAGCGGCTTTCCCACCGCTAGTTCGCACGAAAGCCACCTCATGGCGTCCGGTAGAAGACCAACCTGCTTTAGAAGCAAAATCGATATCTTTTCCTGACAAAGACTTACCTAAAAAACCTTCTATCGGGTCAAATCCTCCGTACTGAGTTTTATCGATCAAAGATTCTGGGCGCAAATCCCTAGCCAGTAACTTAACCATTTTTTGGCTGTATTCTGGAGAGATTGCTTTCCCCGTAACAATTTCATACATTAATCTAGCCGCATGATAGCTGCTAATTTTATTCCGAATCGGCTGTTGGGGATCTTCCCACATTTGTCCTTCTCGACCTGGAGGTTCTGAGATATTTGAATAAGTTTTTTGGCTGACAATAATGCCTTCATAACCAGCCTTTTGGAAATATTCGCTCAAGTGGAGACGGCGACGCAGCCAATCTTGCTATTCTTCGCCTTCTAGTTTTTTCCCTGATTTAGTACCGGTGATCGAATCAATAATTCGACTAGATGCCGTATTAGAAGATTGTTGAATCATCCGATGGAGGTCTACCGCAAAAATCTGCTCGTCGGAGAGAATGCCTTGAGCTAATTCCCCATACAAATGCACCATCCAAAATAATTTGAGAACGCTGGCCGGATACCTGAGTTCTTGTTGTTGAAACTCCGCGATTTCACCAGAATTAACGTTAATTAAAGTAATGGATAATTCTTGGGTTGGCGTTCCTTCGTCGGTCGCCATTTTCACCAACTCATCAACAACTGATTGGAGTTGCTGACTGGGTTTTAAATCCGGAGGTATCGTTACGTTATAGACGAGATTTAAAGTTTCTGGATTATCGGGAGCCGGACTTGGTAGGGATTCCGTATCGGGGGCATCTGGAAATTCCGGTGCTAATAAAGGTGTTTCTGGTAATTGTATGACCTGAGTCGCTGTTGGTTGGGGAGATGGCTGTGGTGCGGAAGGTCGATAGATCAGTCTGACCAATGATAATCCGACAATGAAAAAGATGGCAGCTACTGCTAGAACCAAGCCGGCTAGTCGGATCTGGTAGACTCTTGCCAAGCGGCGTTTTTGCGCTATCCGCTTAGTGCGAGTAGTAGTTTCGTGGCGATAATCGTATTCGGTACGGCGTTTTTTGGTGGGGCGGCTGGGTTTTCGTTCTGGTAAGAGGGGAATTTCTCTCACCGAAAGCGTGGATGGTTGCCTTTCTCGTTTTTGCAACGATGTCAGCTGTCTTTGCAAGTCGCTATTGTCTTGCCGCAGCCGTTTAATAAATCGATTGGCACGATTTAGTTTGGCTTCTAGCTCGGCAACCCTTTCGTAAAGGCTATTGTATTCCGTTTCTCGCTGTCTCACTCCTACACCTTCATCCTGAGTTAGCTAGGTCTGTATTATCTTAGATTGAGTGCTATTTTGGAAAAAACAGCGTCAATTTGTTGTTCGTTTGGCATCATATTATTTTTTTAATTAGTACTTGCATAATACAATTTCCGCCTCAGTTCCCCGCTCAAAGGCCAACTTCTCGGTTGAAGCGCAAGATTTCTAAGCTGCGGGAGCCGTATACACCCTCAATTTGTTGGTGGCAGCAGTCAATGGCAAAATCATTTAACTCTTCCGGCTCAATTCCATACATATCCTGAAAGACTTCTGATTCTACCCGACAAAAACGAGGACGATCGTCATAAATGCGACATTCACGGCTTAAGTGGTCAAAATTAATGCACCATCCATCTTTCCCTACCATGCCCAGGTATTGTATTAACTCTTCTGGGGACAAATACTCTGCCAAGTCGGGCCGATCGCTTGGTTCTAAATGACAGCAAGCTCCACACTGCTTAACACAACGCCAAGTTGCCATAGTTTTACTCCTATCCTAAAATTTATCGCTTATTGAGCTTAGCGATTTTTTAGCTTAAAGGTTCGCTTCATGTTTATTTATACTGTTTTATACTTTTGTTAAGTTAATTAAAAACCATACCGATCGCCAGGTAATATAGAATCCGGTTTTTATAGCTTAGCCGTCTAAATCTGTTGGGGAGAAACAATGAGCTCTATCATCAATGCGGTCAGCAGTCTCAACTGGGAAGTAATTGCTCAGCTGACCATGCTGGGGTTGATCGTAATTGCTGGGCCTGCGGTAATCGTGGTGCTGGCATCTCGCGGCGGCGACCTGTAGAAGCGTCAGCGAGTCTATCGGTAGCCAAAAAAACGAAAGGAGGAAATTCTCCCCTTTCGTTTTTTGTTTTTGAATGCTCTCACTGTGCAACAAGCATCAAATCGTAGGGTTTTAGCCGTGTTGATTTTTCAATGACCAAAGAATTTTGCCTAAAACGTGACGTGGATGTATTTGGATAGCCCATAATAGGTTAGACAACGAAGCACTTTTTTGGCCCAGCCTGTAGGATGTCAGGGCGTGTTCGTGTACGAAATCAGCAAATTGTTTGGGATGAGCTTGGAAAATCGATCGATGTTTGCGGATCAAGCGGTGGAAATCGACTTGGCGGAGATCGCGATCGCGAGAGAGCCGTGGCCCTTCGTGTCTGTATTGCCGATAGGTGATGATAGGTAAACCGACGATCGTACAAACTTGATTAAGGCGCAAAAACATCTCGGTGTGTTCGCGCGAGCTAAAAGACTCATCATAACCACCAATACCCAGCAGCACTTCTTTTTCGACAAATAGTGTTTGCTTGGAAAGAAATGATTGCCCCGGTTTAATCTCTTCTAAAAAGAAGTGGGAACCTTTTGGCAGCGTTGGCGGAAGGCGAGTTTCCACCACCTGACCTTTTCGATCGACCACTTCCATAATAATTCACTTAACAAAACTCGGCAAAAATGCCAGCTTATTTGTTAAATACCTGCCATTCTCTTGGCTGATAAAACAAACATCTACTGACCACTTTATTCGATCTTACTGTGAACCTAAAAGACTCCACTGTATCAAAAGATTGAACGCCACTCCTTACATATACTTTTGCAGTGTATACCCCAGGTAGTAAAGAAATATAAGGCATATACATTTGAATTTCTGATTTTCCCGGCTCGATTTTCAGATACTCATTGTCACTAGCAGAAGTTAAATACAAAACCAGTTCATTTTCTCCTGATAAAGCTGTAATCAATAACCCCAGGTTAGCTTGTTCGATCTTCTTATAAGCTTGGCATTCAACATAAAAATAAGCAGGTTCACCACACATGGGGGTGTCCATCACATTTCCCCGATCGTCTTTAAAACCAAGCGAAGTAATATCTAATCCTAAACTTTCTTCTTTAGACTTTTCAGGTAGAAGCATAGGCCCGACAGCTTGTTCGGTGCCGCTCATACACAAATCTTCTTCATATTTACGAATTACTGATTCTGTATCGCCGTAAGTAATTAATTGTCCTTTTCGCAAATAAATTGAAGTATTACACACATTTAATACGCTGTGGGCGTTGTGAGTAACCAATATAAAAGCAGTCCCCTTTTCCCGCAGCTTAGCCAACTTTTTATGGCATTTCATCCTAAATTTAACATCTCCCACCGCCAGCACTTCATCAATCAGCAAAATATCTGGATTGATGTGAACCGCGCAAGCAAAACCCAATCTTGCTGCCATCCCGGAACTATAACTTTGCACGGGGGAATCGATCGCTTCTCCGATTTCTGCAAAATCTACTACATCCTGAAATCTTTCATTGATTTCTTTAGTAGATAAACCTAAAATCGACATATTAGCATAGATATTTTCTCGGCCAGTTAAAATCGGGTTAAATCCGGCTCCTAATGCGATCAGAGGAGCTACTCTCCCCTTAACTTTTACGCAACCTGTATCCGGGTGAATTAAACCACTAATAATTCGCAATAAAGTACTTTTACCCGCTCCGTTTGAACCTACCAAACCGAGTGCTTCTCCTCGCCGCAATTGAAAACTAACATCTTTAAGCGCCCAAAATTCTTTTTTGCGTAGAGTATCGCTTTTTCTCTGTCCTCCTACCAACTCTGTAGCGATATCTTTGACGCCATATAATAAAGAGCGTTTCAAATCGCGACAAAACTTTTTAGATAAATTTTCCACGGAAAGAACTACTTCCGGCTTCTCAGGTTCAAAAGTTACTTTTGGTTGATTTAACTTGGTTATTAACATACATTATCCTCACCATTAAAAAAGTTCAACACAGACAAAATTTTACCGTTTTTATAATTAAGTAAAATCAGCAAAATTTATATTTTTATCCTGATTTTTGCAAACCTTCAGGTTGTTTTGGCGGCCATTTAGCATTAGAAAATTGCTGCTGCTTAATCGATTCACCTAACAATTGAAGAGATGTTTTTGTTTTGGTCGTAAAATACGATAGTATTTCCGCTTTCCGACACCCTAACAAATTCTGTACAACCTGATGAATTCGATTGCGATGCTTGACTTTGTATTCGGGAAAAAGAATTAGACCTTTATCCAAAACTTGTAAAAAACGCAAGTATTGAGAGTATTCGATCTGGGGGTAATTGCTGTATAGATACTCTCGACCGATATCGAAATATCCCGCACATAAAGCTTGACGATATTTTTCAGACAGTTTGCTGATGGAAGATAGTTTGTTTGCAGCTTTTTCCATGACTAAAGAATGGCTGTTGAGCCAGCGCTCTTTAGAAGAGGTAGAAACTGTTACTTTACCATAACTTCTATAAAGGGAATCGCAACCAGATTGGTAAACAAATCTGCCCCCATTAATTGCTAGAGACATTAAAAAATCTCTATCTTGGGCAGCTTTTAAACTTTCATCCCATCCACCAGCAATATTGACTGCTGCTCTTGTAAAAAGTAAACCAACAATCGGTACCCAGCCTTCATTAGATAGCAATGATTCGAGAAAATCTTTTTTTGGCCCACAAATATTGATTTCTTCCAGGTAACTTTGACCGTTGGGTAAATGAGTTTGATAGCGCCAGTCGCTATAAACAGCATCTCCTCCGGTTTTTTCCAAACAACGGACTTGTTTCTCGATTTTTTCTGGTAATAGATAATCGTCGGCATCTAAAAACTGGATATATTCACCATTTGACAAAGCAAAACCTCTGTTCCTAGCATAATTGCCTCCCCTATTAATGCTAGATTCCCATCTAATTTTACTTTGATAGCTTTTGATAATCTGCAAGCTGTTATCTGTAGAACCATCATCTATGACGATGATTTCAAGATTTGGATAAGATTGCTCTAGACAGCTATTAATTGCTTCTGACAACCACCTTTGTGCATTAAAACAAGGGATAATAACTGAAACAAGCTTTACCATTTGTTTTCTCCTAAATTTGAACAGAGTGCTTGTCAGAGTGAAACTTTCTCCTACCAAGCTTTGTCGTTGAAATTTTGGCAAAAATTGAGGGATTAATTTTCACCTGAGACAAGTTATTAACTACTGGCAAGCTTAAAGATAAATAATTTGGCAATTGAGTATAGTTATGAACTTACCCGCTCGATCACAAAAGGCATAGCTAACCGAAATGAAATCCAAGTGAGCAGTAAGCCAAATATGGTAACGATACTGACCAGCCAAAATCCATAAGGGTTTGATATGACTCCCGTGGTGGCTAATTCCCGTGTTGTTACTAATAAAGGAGTAACGGGATTTAGTTTTACCAAAGTACCGAAAGTTCCGGAAGAAGGAACGGGATAAATGACCGGGGTGAGGAAAAGCCAAAAACCAGTTATCATCGTTAGCCCTTTAGAAACATCTTGATATAACATTCCTAAAGGAGCTAATAAAACGCCCATGAAGGTTCCTAACAATATCAAATGAATTAAGGCGACAGGAGCGATAATTACCGTCCAACTCACCGGAACTCGAAACCAGAGAAACAAACCCACGATTAAAATTAGCTTGATCGCAAAGTTGAAAAATACCTCACCCAGCTTTGCCAAAATGATAGCTTCTCGCGGGAAATTCACTCTGGCTAACATCGGTTTTGCCAACGTGACAGCTTGCACTGGGCCGTTTAATGCTTCTACAAAAGTTTGCCAGAGAGCAGTGCTGAACATTACGTAAGCTGGATATGGGATATCAGTTTCACCCACATTAATTACATTGGAATCGTTGGCAAGGGTGAAGCCTAGCGCCATCACGATCGGGGGTAAAAAAGCCCAAGTAAAACCGAAAAATGATTGGCGATATTGGGCGCTGATATCTCTTACCATTAGTCGCCAAGCTAGTTCGCGAGCCGCTAATAAATCTCGCCACATTGAATGAAATAGTTGGCTGGGACTTTTCAGCTTACTTTTAGGCGTGTAAACCACGTCAAAAGGCATATAGTTTAAATCCTCATTTGTGAAATTGATGGTTGAACGAGTTATCTATTCGTCAACTGCTAGATAGTGCTTTGGTTTGAGTTTGGGGCAACTGTACGGGAGGTTGTTGTTGCATTTGCTGACGAAGTTGTTTGGTGTAACTGTCAGTTAGATAACGGTTTAGCTTGTAGTCTAAAGAAGTTAAAATTCTCTCTAACAAGTGACTTTTGAAACCAAATGTAAGGCGGCGACTTAAAGGACGGATAATCGAATCTCTCCGCCTCCACCCCAAGCCTTTATACTTAACTTGAAAGTAGCCGTCTTCTGCTAAATTCCACTTTTCACGCAAGCGGTTTAAGCTACCTAAAGTCCAAGCGTTACTCCAACGAAGCATATAGTAGTGGAGGTCGGTGAGTTCAAGGGGTGGGCCAGGTACGTAGGTAACGATACAAGCAGGCTCAAAGTAAATCGTGCCGCCTGCTTCGGCGACAGTCATGCTGAAATCGAGATGTTCTTTTGTGTTGAGCATTGCTTCATCGAGTAAACCAATGCGATCGAAAATTTCCGTGCGAACTAACACGCAATGAAATTCTGCTAGCTCGGTTTGCTTGCGTTGTAGTTGAGGTAGTAAATCCGCTACTTTTTGACCTTGTTTGTACATTTTTTCGCGGATACGGCGTCTGCCTGTTTTGTCAACAATAATATGGGATTCGCCACCAGCAAAATGAACTATTTCATGTACGGGTTCGTTTTGGCACATTAAAGGCCCAACTACGGCGGCTCCGGTTTCTTCGGCACATTGGACTAATGCGTTTAACCATCCCGGGGAAACAATCACGTCATTGTCGATAAATACGAGGTATTTGGTATTAACGTGACGGATACCCAAGTTTCTGGCATGGTTGGGAGAAAGGTAGTAATTGGTTCTGATGATTTCAAAGTTTTTTTCTTGGGATTTGGCTTCTAGATAACGACGAACTTTGGTTGGTGAGTTGCCATCTACGTAGAGTAGTTTAAAGGGAATGTCGGTGTATTGATAAATGCTTTCTAGTGATGTTTGAGCGCAACTAAACCGTTCGCGAGGTACGACGACAATAGTAACTTGTGGCTCTATCATAGTGAAGTTTCCTCATTGAAAGTTAGTGGTTTTGAGAAAATTAATTTTTTGTGATGGGTTTAGTTAGCAAAAGAAACTACTGGTTTTGGCTGGTTTTCTAATGGTTGTACGAATTTGCCAGTATTGATTACTTGGCGATAAATTTCTACTAATTCATCATTAAGTTTGTTCATGTCGTAGTGTTGTTCTACGTAAGCACGACCTGCTTTACCCATATCAGGCCAAATTTCTGGATGTTCCATCAGATAAGTTACTTTTTCAGCAATAGCATCGGCATCTCTTTCTGGTACGAGAAACCCGGATATTCCATCTTGAATAAGTTCGGGAATGCCGCCGTGGAAAGTTCCGATGACGGGTATACCCATTGCCATTGCTTCTTTTAAGGTGTTAACTGGGGCGTCTTGATTGCCGTCTTCAGCGGTTACGCTGGGTGCGATAAACACATGGCATTCATCGAGAATTTGCGCGATTTCTTGTTGATTTTTCCAGCCGAGTAATTTGACTTTATCAGTAATTTCTAATTCTTCGATCAGTTGTTGGAAGTATTCCATTAGGTAGCCATCACCGATGATTTTGTATTCGATGTTGGGGTTAATTTTGGCTATTTTGGCAACAGCGCGAATGCCGTATTCGATGCCTTTTTTTTCGATCAGGCGACCTGTGGTGGCTATGCGAATGATTCCGTCGGGGGATGGATGACGGGTTTTAAAGGTAAATCTGTGGCAATTAATACCCGATCCATGTACGATAATCTTTTTTTCGTCGCAGCCGAGTTGGATGGCGCGACGGCGGAAAAATTGGCAGTTGGTGAGGAAAAAGTTGGCGACTTTAAATAGTTCGTCGTAAACGTTTTCGCCTTTTTCTTTGATATACCAACTAATGTCAAATCCGCGAAATGAGGAAATCAGTTTTCCTTTGATGACGCCGATATCGCGTGCTAGCATTCCGGTTAAGGCGTATATGCCAAATTGGGAATGAATGATGTCATATTCTTGATGATTGCCTAAAAAAGGGCTAATGGCATATAGTAATCGCAAAGAAGCTGCTTCTTTGCCATATTTGAAAACGTTTAAGGCTTTCAGACAAGTTAATGGGTCTTTGAAGAAATTAGTTAAGAACAGCTTAGTTGCGGTTAAAATTCGCGGTAAGTATGATTCTGGTGTTTTGGGAGCGTAGTATACGCGATCGAGTAGTCGATATTTTTCTATATCTGGGTGGATTTTAGTTTCTTCAGAACGCCCTTCTAGCGCGTAAATCTCTACTTGGTGTCCTCGATCGATCAGACCTGTAATCTGATTTAAAATGAAGGCTTCCGATAAGACAGGGAAACGCCCTAATATAAAGGCTATTCTCATTGCAATTCTCTCAAAATAGTTAGATTTACTACTATCAAAAAAATTTGATAGAAATGATTACTCCTTGATTTGCTAAGAAGTTTTACAAGTTACCCTTTTGAATATTAAGAACTACTTACGTATTTTTGCCAGTCAAAAGTTATGTCTTTGCGAAGTCTTTATATTAATTGACTTTTTTATGAATTTTATATAAAGATAATAATTTTGTCAAATTGAAAAGTATGTCAAAAGTCTTATATATAAAGGTTTGTGGCTGATTTCGCCTGCAACAAGATTTATAAGTATTTTCAAGTACATACTTGAGTTTTTTTATAAAATTATCTATAAAAAGATAGAAATTGCTTTTTTATTTATATTACTTTTGATATAAATTAATGGTTAATATAAAGATAACGCTGTCATCATCTGCGGGAATATTTAATTTGAATATTTAAGTGGATGGGGAGAGGAGCGACGTTTTCCGCTAATATTATAAATTTATGGTTTAGATGTGCTTTAGCTTACACTATGGGGGTTTAAAATTATAGATAATTATAGATTGGTTTAAAAAATACAGCAGATTCCCGTTACCTGGAATACAGGATAGAAACCCGGTTTCTTCAAGAAACCGGGTTTCTTTTTACCGCATTTACCTGGAAAGCGCTGGAGATTGAATTTAACTGGATTCGGTTAAATTCAATGCAAAACTGCGAGCGGAAGTAAATTATATTTTTCTTCTGGCTATTTCCAAGGCTTGATAAGCTGCTTGTAATAAGTTAGAAAAGGGTGGCTTGGTGATATCAACTGAGTTTGCGTTGTCTCGGCTGTTGCCTAGTAAGCCGGTTGTTTGTCCTGGTTGAATTGCCAAAACTTTACCTTCGGGATTTTTGATCCGTAATTCTTGGACGGTATCTTTAGGGAAGAAACCGCAGGTGTAGTGACGATCGCGATAGTAAAATTCTGCCTTGAGGGGAGTGGTAAT
>CAZJJR010000215.1:0-11466 GCA_964546365.1 uncultured bacterium
TGACCGGCGGGAATTTTGCCAAGGGCGACGATCGCTTTATTGTAAGTAGAAGCTTGCTCGGGGCGAATCATTCCCTTCGCAGTCTTCAACACGGCTTGATTAGCTTGTTGTTGTTTAACGATCGGTTCCCATTGTCGGATCGATTTTTGAGCTTCTGCATAAATCGGTTGCGGGTCTTTCGGCACTAGCCGAGCAGCCGATACCGCACCGCTATAGTTACCTTGTTGGGCGCATCCGCGAGCCGTATCTAAAATCACGCTGCTCCAGCGTTCGATCGACTCTTGTGCTTCGTCGTAAAGAGGTTGGCCTTTTTCAATTTGACTGGCGATCGCGATCGCCTTTCCATACTGAGAAACCTGATTGCTTCTCAAAGCTACTCTCGCTTGCTGTAAACGTTCCTGACTGATTTGTTGCGGAGTCTTCGGTTTAGCAGCAGGTTTAGCAGTACCATCTTTAGCAGGAGCTACCGTAGCCGGATTGCGATTAGCTTGCTGACCGATCGGGAATAATCTGTTGCGACCGCCAAACAAACTCATTAGCAACAGCACCAACAGCGCTAAACCACCGCCCCAAAGCAGTATATTTTGCCAAAATTCGGCTTCGTCATCCTCATCCTCCCGATCGTCCAGATGAGAAGGAACATTGGTAGAAGCTGCTGCATGACCGTTCGTTGGCGTCACTGGTGCAGGCGTTACTGGTGGTGTGGTTAAAGCAGATTCACCACGAGGTTCGATATCGTCCAAATTTCCGTCAAACGGGTTATTAAAACTAGGTGCATCTCCCGTATTTGGCAAATTTTTCTGGGTAGCTACTCCCACCCCAGCGGCAGTAGCACCTATACCAACTTCATTAGTGGAGGCGTGATTTCTTTCCCCATTTTCGTAATAGCCGCTAGCCACCAATACTCCTTGCTGAGGCAAAATAACCTGATGGCTTTTTCCGGGAGGATGCACTACCACCACCGGTTCTTGTCGCGGACGCCAATGATGTTCGCTCAACTCTGGTAAACGTTCGCTCAGATAACGCTTGAGAGTGGCGAGGCTCATATTAGCATTTTCCGTGCGTAACCCTTCCAACAGAGCGGCTGTAAACAAGCCGTGCTGCAAATCAGAAGCTTCGTGAGATATTTGATTCGGTTGGCAGGAAAGCACGGTGGGGATTTCCAAGTCGCGGGCTAATTCCACCGTTTGAGCGCCTACCGCACCGCTAGCTTCTGTTAGACCCGTGCGGTTCATATCTAGTAAAACTAGATGGGTTGAAGCTTTTGACCGTTTGAGGCTTTCGTAAATAGACCGCATGGGAATCGCCGTAGCGGTAATATTTTCTGGATTGCCATCGATCGGCATCAAGTAATCTTGACCTTGGGATTTCAATCCGTAACCGCTAAAGAATACCCACAGATGATCTCCCTGTTTGAGCGCTTCTTGGCTTAACCAGTCGAGCCAGAGTTGAATATTTTCCCGGGTAGGATAAGTTGGCTCGCCATCAATGAACGGCGAAGTGTCAGTTAACAGCAAACAACGATCGGGCATAAAACCTGCTTTCCCCACCAGGAAATTCCATAATGCTTGAGCATCGGCTTGGGCATACCCTAAAGGCTGGAGATACTGATATTGGTTAATGCCAATCGCCATTAGCCAGTAGTTATTCATCCGAAAAGTCCCCCATGTCAACGATAGTAGTACCTTGTTATCAATGATCTAGTAATACAGATATAAAAGGTTAGAGTTAAAAAATGCGAATTGCTTCTTTGAGTTTAGTGGCATTGTTAGGATTAGGTGGTAGTTTTTGGGCTATTACGGGAGCGATCGCGCCTCCCTTAGCAAGAGCTTATACATCTCGCGTCAATATTACGCTAGATCGACAACCAAATGAATCTTTTGCAACTTTAGTTCGCAGAGCAGAAGCAGTGGCCAGGGCAGCTGCTCAACGCAGTTTTGATAATGATATTTTAGTGAGCGAAGCCGCGATCGTAATCACCGGCCAAAACATCGGTTTATCAGCACCGATATTAACTTTAGAAGTAAGTCGTGATGGCTGGACGAGACACCCCGACTCTAAACGTTGGTCAACATATTACCCTAACTCCAAACAGCTTTTAAGAATTGACGATCCCACCCCGGTGGCGGCTGCTACACCGCAAGCCGGACAAAGACCAGAGCCAACTTTAGGTACGGGCGTCATTCAAAACACCCTGAGGTGGTCTACCACTGACGACCTAGACTTAGAAGTGATCGACCCCAGCGGTCAGAGAGTATTTTTCCAAAATAAAAAAGTCGCATCCGGAGGCGAACTAGATGTCGATAGTAATGCTGGCTGTCAGAATACAATAACTAATCCCGTAGAAAATATTTTTTGGCCTTCCACTGGAGCTCCTCCAGGCAACTATACAGTAAGAGTGAATTTATATGAACGCTGTGCTACTAGAACCGGGCCAATTCCCTTTAGATTGAGATTACTAGCACAAGGTAGTACGCAAGAGTTAACAGGCAATGTAGATGATGCCAATAGGACTCTCAATTTCCGTTTCGCCCTTCCACCCGCAGGTTCTAATACACCAGTACAATTGCCCACAGGCCCATCAAACAACGCCGCTACGGGTACTCAACCTTCTCCTCGACCTAATAATGCAGGCGGAACTCCAGCTAACCGTCAGGGCAACACCAATCAAAGAAGAACTCCAGCTACTAATACTGGCGGTACGACAAATAACCGCAGAGGTAGCACGAATCAAAGAACCAATACTCCTAATAATCGCAGCGGAAATACTAATCAAAGAACTAATTCCACGGGTAATACTCGCACTACTCCTGCTAATCGCACAACTAACGCACCAGCTAACCGAACTGCTACCCCTGCGACAAATTCCAACAATCAACCAAGTAACGCTAACACTTGTCCACCCGGTACTACTGCTAGCAATCGTTCTCAACCATCCTACGGTACGGGGTTAGTTCGGAGGGCGCGAGAATTGCAAGGTGCGATCGATAACAGAAATCGTTGTATTCCCAATCGACAATAGCGAATTCAGGATTTAATATCCTTCTCTAGGTGAAGGAACCTTTCTTCCATCGTGAAGATTAAGCTTTCCTTGCCATCAAGCTAGCCTGAATAGAGCATCACAACTAACTTTCATTCAGGCTAGTTATGAAGAGTCTCAAGCTAATATCGATCGTGACTTTACTAGCTTTGGGAGGTAGCATCTGGTTACCGACATCAGCCAATGCACAAACCACGCCCAACCGCCCAGTACCAAGGGCAACTCAACCCGGGATCGCCCAACTCAGCCTTACGCTCGATCGCCAACCAAATGAAAACTACGATACCCTGGTGGGCAGAGCAGAAGCAGCCGCTAGAAATATTGCCGCGCGTACCTTTAACCAAAATCCTGGAGTCAGAGGCGTCAATATCACGGTTTTGGGACAAAATGAAGGTTCGATCGCACCACTTCTCTCGTTAGAAGTAAACCGTCAAAACTGGGCATCTCGTCCGAATACTCAACTTTGGTCTACCTACTTCAAGACTTCCCGCAGCCTTTTGCGGTTAGACGGTTCGGCTGGAAACGTTGCCAATCAACCAGTAAATGGTAATCCCGGACAAGCAAACGTCAATAATGGGAATGCCGCCGTTAACAACAATGGAGTAGCGACCAACGGCAATCCAGTTCTCAACAACAATGCAGGTAATGCCGTATTTGATACCGTTCCCAATAATGCTGCCGGAACCGGTAACGCTCTCAATCAAAACGGACAAGGCTTGACCGGTAATCCTTTGAATAATACCGATGCTGGTTTCGTGAATAATCCAGGGTTCAACAACAATAACTTAAATAACCCTAGTACTGGGTTTTCTAATAATCCAGGGTTCAATAACAATAACCCGAATAACACTGGCACTGGTTTTGGCAATAATTCAGGGTTTAATAACAATAACCCGAATAACACTGGTACTACTGGTATTCAAAACCAATAAGCAGGTGAGTATTATAGCAACCGTCAAAGCGGTTAAGGCATTCTTAATTGCTGAAACCCTGATTAATACTCTTTTTCCCCTAGCCTTTAGTCCCCAGCTATAACTGATTTTTTTTACCCAATCTGTTAAAGATACCCTAAAATAGGAAGGCTGTCTATCTTTAGCAGACTGATTCATCATGGCGGTTCCTAAGAAGAAAACATCAAAATCAAAACGCGACAAACGTAGAGCAACTTGGAGACATAAGGCAGCCGTACAGGCACAAAAAGCCCTCAGCTTAGGCAAATCAATTCTTTCAGGGCGGTCTAGCTTTGTCTATCCTGCCAAGGAAGAAGAAGAAGAGGAAGGGGAAGAATCCTAAAATTTGGTTAGTAGCAAGCTTATTTCGGCAGTCTAATGACCGACTGCTGATTTTGTTACAAAATTTAAATATAAATGCTCGCACGACAGCTAAATTTGGCTGTCGTGTTGTTTTAGGACAAAAAACTCAATTTTTACCAGATATGATCGGAAAGTTTTTCAAGAAACCAGGGCCAGAAATGGCCGATCGCATTCCTCCAGGTCAATACGAAACCAAAGGTTTCCCAGTGCTGACTTACGGAGACACGCCCAAAGTTAGCACCGAAAACTGGCAATTTCGGATTTGGGGTTTAGCAAAAGAAGTCACTTTCACTTGGTCTGACGTGATGGCTATGCCCCAATCTAACTTTACTGCCGATTTTCATTGCGTTACCCGGTGGTCGAAACTCGACGTTCAGTGGACTGGAGTGAAAGTAACCGACTTCATGAAATACATTGAAGTAGACCCAAAAGCTAGCCAAATCATGGAGCATTGCTATGGAGGTTATACCACAAACATTAGTATGGAAGACTTTCTGCGGGAAGAAAACTTTTTCGCCCATACATTGTTCGGCGAACCTTTACCGCCAGACCACGGTGGCCCATTGCGGTTGGTCGTTCCCCATCTTTACGCTTGGAAAAGCGCTAAATGGATCAACGGACTAGAATTTTTAGACCGAGAAGAACTGGGTTTTTGGGAACGAAATGGTTACCATCGTCGTGGGGAACCTTGGGCAGAAGAACGTTACAGTGGCAATTTTAGTTTTTAGTAAATTGGGTTAACTAGAAACCCGGTTTCTTAGAGAAACCGGGTTTCTAAAGATACTGCAATATTTTCGTTCGCGATCGATCTTAGATAAGGTGTATCACTAACTAACCGAGCATTCGCTTAATCAAATTTAGCTTTCCTGCATAAGGAGGATAGCGAAGTTTCATATCCATAAAGAATGAATTTTTTAACACGCTTTTTTGATGGGAAAAAGTATCGAAACTTGCTTTACCGTGATAGCTGCCCATTCCACTGCTACCTACTCCGCCGAATGGTAATTCCGGTACGCCCAAGTGCATCATTGTTTCGTTAATACAAGCACCACCAGAGGAAGTTTCTTGCAAAATTCTTTCTTGATGATTTCGGTTTTTGGAAAAGAAATAAAGAGCTAAAGGTTTTGGTCTTTCGTTAACAAAAGCGATCGCTTCCGTTAAATTATCGTATTCGATTACTGGTAAAATCGGGCCGAATATTTCCTCTTGCACGAGCGGCGCGTCAACGGAAACATTATCTATTAATGTGGGGGCAATGTAATTAGTTTTCGGATCGGTTTTGCCACCTACGATAATTTCTCCGTAATTTAGGAGCGATGTTAACCGATGAAAGTGTTTTTGATTGATTATTCTGGCATAGTCAGCACTTTGGGATGGGTCATCGCCATAAAACTCTACCAGACATTTTTTTATTTCTGCTAACAAATCTTTTTTGATATTGCGATCGACTAAAAGATAGTCAGGCGCTACGCAAGTTTGACCGGCATTGAGAAATTTACCCCAAGTAATTCGGCGGGCAGCTTTTGGCAAATCTACATCTGCATCAACAATACAGGGACTTTTGCCGCCGAGTTCTAAAGTAACTGGGGTTAAATGCTTGGCAGCTGCTTCCATGATAATTTTGCCAATGGAAGTACCACCCGTGAAAAATATATAATCAAACTTTTCTTTTAATAGTTCTTGGCTGGTTTCGATACCTCCTTCGATCGCATAAATATAAGCTGGATCGAAGTTTTTTTGGAAAAGATCGGCAATTACTCTAGAGGTATGAGGCGCAATTTCGGAAGGTTTTAAAATGGCGCAGTTTCCGGCTGCGATCGCACCGATTAAAGGCGATATAATTAAGCTAAATGGATAATTCCAAGCGCTCATTATTAAAACAACTCCCAGCGGCTCGGGGTAAATTATCGAGGTAGAAGGGAATTGCTCTAAAGGCGTGTTTACCTTTTTGGGTTTTGTCCAAAATTTAATATTTTTAATCGCATAATCAATATCTTTGACTACGTATAATTCTGCCAAATAACTTTCAAAGGTTGGTTTGTGAAGGTCTTTATTTAAAGCATCTAAGATAGCATCTTTATTAGCTAAAATAGCTTGTTTTAAACGTTCGAGTTGTTCGATGCGAAAAGCCACATCCTTTGTCTTACCACTACTAAAGAATGCACGCTGTTGAAGTATGGTATTTCTTACTTCCAATTGAGCTATCATGAATTTTCTCACACAAGAAATATGAAACAACAAATAAGCTGCTATAACAGCTTTAGCCGGAACTACAAACTCGCGTCTATCTTAGCCCATTCACCCTCTTTTCTCTAAAAGGGAAAGCGAGAAAAAGGGTAAATAAAATTCAAGAGTTAGCTCTAACTGGTAAAGAAACGATGAATTTACTGCCCTTACCCAGTTCGGATTTTACTGAAACGTTACCATGATGAGTTTCTACGATGCGACGGGATAAGTGCAGACCTAAACCGCTACCGGAATGCTTGTGTTTACCTTGGCGAAATCTTTCAAATAAGTTAGCTTGTTCTTCAGAAGAAATTCCCGGCCCGGTGTCTTCTACTTCAATAGCGATCGCAGGGGAATTATTCAAGTTCGTATTAGTTATATGCACGTTTATCGAACCGTTGTCTGTAAACTTGATCGCATTACCAATTAAGTTGGTGAAAACTCGATGAAGTTCTAACCGATCTCCTTGCACGATCGTATTATTTGTAGCGGTTCCCGTTATTAAATTTAAAGATAACTTTTTGTCAGTAGCTAAAGGTGATAATTCTTTAATGACTTCTTCTAACAATTCTTGAATGTCAACAGCAGTGAAATTGAGATTTTTGCGCCCAGCTTCATAGCGATAAACTTCTAGCAAAGTATTAGCCATTGCTAACAAGTTTTTGTTGCTGCGAGACATGGTAGAGAGAGCTTCCTTCATGGTAGAAGAAAGTTCTCCCAACGCTCCTTGCTGCATTAAATCTAACATTCGATCGGCTGCGATCAAAGGAGTTCGCAAGTCGTGGGTAAGGCGCGATACAAAGTCTTCTCGCTGCCGCGCGATCTGATCTCGTTCGTCGATACTGTGTTTCAATCGCAACAAGCTTCGCACCCTTGCCAACAATTCATCTACTTCCACCGGCTTGCGGATAAAATCATCAGCACCGATGTCTAAACCTTTAGCGACGCTCAGGTGATCGTAAGCGGTGATTAACAAAATGGGAATAAAAGGCAAGGAAGTATTTTCTCGCAGGCGTTTGGTGACTTCAAAGCCATCCATTCCCGGCATCATTACATCTAATAAGACTAAATCCGGGGCTGATTCCTCAACTTTTGCGAGAGCGGTGGGGCCATCTGATGCCGTACTAATTTTATAGCCTTCTTCTTCTAAAATGGCTTGGATCAGAAATACGTTGTCGGAAGAATCATCGACAACCAATATGCGATCGGCTTTTTTAAACGGCGATAAGGAAGAATTTTGCATAGAAACGGCACTTTTGACCATAACTTTTGATAAAGGCTTTTTTGTCAAGAATCTTTTGTATTATTTTTTCCTTTTACCGTCCAATTTACCTCATCCTCATGGGGGATTCACTTAATTTTGACTAATATAACTAACTAGTGAGCGAGTAATTTTTGGTTTGCTAGCCTTCCCGAAACAATACTTGCTCCCATAGGGTAGAAGTTTAAATTTTATCTTAATACTTGGCATAAGGCTACTTTGATGGCAACTTTTGCAGTTCGGCAGCACTCTCAGCTGCGGAAGCATGGAAACTGGTATGTTTGGGCTGATGGTGAAGCGGGAGAGGATAGATAATTCGATCGCCACGCGAGAACAACATTATAAATATCCAAATTTGATGCCTCTTAGCTTAACAATCTACTTCATACATCGTTTCGGTTAACCACGACTTCACCCAAACAGGTGTCAGTTATCTTGAGAACGAAAACGGAAAGGAAAAAAGCTATATTTGATACTCGGCACGCGCTTGTTTTGCGGTAAAGTGTTCGTGTATAATTTACGTGCAAAGTACTGAATAAGAAATGTAAAAATTTTGAACCCAGTTTACTCGGAAGCCGTTGAAGTAGTATTGCGGTTGAGTATTGACGGTAGTAGCAAAGTTTTCCACTTCTGTACAAAAGAATGCCATTAAACTGGATTAAATGGACTATTTCTCAGTCTGACGGTACTGGGGACCCCGGGCCTATGGAATCTACACAAAACGCAGCGCTACCAAATCAGGAAGCAGATACTACTTTAGCGGCGATCGTATTCACAGACGTGGAAGGATTTACTGCTAGGATGGCTGCTGACCAAGCTCGTACCTTGGTTTTAATTCATCGAGACCTCCAAATGATGTCAGCACTTTGCCAGCAATTTGAAGGCAGAGTGGTATCCGATACGGGTGACGGACTGTTCATGTGTTTTGGCAGCGCTCTGAAGGCGGTAGAGTGTGCTTTGGAAATGCAGAAAAATCTCTCGCAAGCAGCAGAGACTCTCTCTGTGGAAGACATCCTCAAACATCGCATCGGCATTCATTTGGGGGATGTTACCTGTTCGGGGTTGTCCATTAAAGGTCATAACGTGAACATGGCGGCTCGCCTGCAAACGGTGGCTAAGCCAGGAGGGATCTGCATTTCTCAGACGGTGTACGATGTGGTGAGAAATCGGTTGCCTTTGCCGGAAGGCATCTATCGAGAAATGCGTTATTTGAAGGGAATTGAAGAACCGGTTTTAGTATACCAAATTCCCTGTTTAGACAAGCAAGAAAAAACCTTTAAAAGAGTTTTTATCAGCCATCGTAGCCAAGACCCAGACCTTTCCTTAGCGCAGGAGTTTTACGATGCTCTCAAACAAGCCGGACATCAAGCTTTTATGGCTGGCTACAGCATTCGCTTGGGAGAAGGATGGCCACAGCGGATTGATGAGGAGTTACAACAGTGCGATTACTTGCTCCTGTTGTTGTCTGAAAAAGCTGTCACTAGTGAAATGGTAACCGAGGAGGTGCGACGAGCTAAAGAGTTGCGAGACAAAAATTTGGACGGTAGACCAATTATCTTACCGATTCGAGTCAATTTTCCGATCGGTTCTCCCTTAAATTACAATTTGCGGGCTTATCTAAATAAAATTCAGCAGCGAGAATGGCGATCGCCTGCCGATACCCCAATTCTCTTACAAGAAGTGCTGAACTTGATCGCTCAAGGCAGACAACTAGACGACTCTCCTTCTACCGACCAAATCGTACCGCCTGCGATCGCAGGGCCGCAAGGTCAACCGTTGCCTGTAGCGGTCCCGGAATTGCCGCAAGTTCCAGAATTGCCAGAAGGTCAAGTAGATATCGCTTCCGCTTTTTATGTAGAACGTGCGCCGATCGAATCTCGCTGTTACGAAACCATTTTGCAACCGGGATCGCTAATTCGCATCAAAGCACCCCGACAAATGGGCAAAACTTCCTTGATGGCGAGAATTTTGCATCACGCATCCCAGTCTGGTTTTCAAACCGTACCTTTAAGTTTTCAATTAGCAGATGGAAAAACTTTTGCCGATTTAGATAAATTTTTAAAGTGGTTTTGTGCTAACATCACTCGCCGTTTGCGGCTGCCGAATCGCTTAAATGATTATTGGGATGAAATTTTTGGTAGTAAGGATAATTGCACGGCTTATTTTGAAGAATATTTGTTAGAAACGATCGAAAGTCCTTTAGTGTTGGGATTAGATGAAGTTGATTGTATTTTTCCATATCCGGAAATCGCATCTGATTTTTTGGGATTATTGCGTGCTTGGCACGAAGATGCGAAGAATCGGGAAATTTGGAAAAAGTTGCGGCTGGTAGTGGTGCATTCTACGGAAGTTTATATACCTTTAAGCATCAATCAATCGCCTTTTAATGTTGGCTTGCCGATCGAATTACCAGAATTTACGGATCGACAAGTTTACGATTTAACTCGCTGGCACGATTTAGATTGGAATTTAGCCGCAGTGGAAAAATTGATGGGAATGGTGGGAGGACATCCATATTTAGTAAGGTTAGCTCTTTATCATATCAGTCGTCAGGATATCACGTTAGAAAAATTATTAGAAACTGCTCCTACAGAATCCGGCCTTTATGCAGATCACTTGCGCCGACATTTATGGAATTTACAACAATATCCAGAATTGCTAGCAGCGATTAAAGAAGTGGTTGCTGCGGATGGGCCAATTCGATTGGAGTCAGTGCAAGCTTTTAAATTACATAGTATGGGATTGGTGCATTTACAGGGTAATGAAGTAATTCCCCGTTGCGATTTGTACCGTTTTTATTTTCGCGATCGCGTCACTTAAATGAAAGTGCAAAACTACCACACTTTATCACTAAATAGACTTGATATGAGTTATATCTATGAAAACGACCGAAACCTTAATCTCTAACTATCAAGTTGGGGGAAGTTTGCCTGTCGATGCTTCTACTTACGTACAAAGACAGGCAGACATCGAGCTTTATGATTTGTTAAAAGCCGGGGAATTTTGTTACGTACTCAATTCCCGACAAATGGGTAAATCTTCTTTGCGGGTGCAAACGATGCGCCGTTTACAAGCATCTGGCGTGGCTTGTGCGGCAGTCGATCTAACGAAAATCGGGTGTCAAAATCTTACCCCCGATCAATGGTATGCCGGGGTAATTCGGAGTTTGGTAATAGGTTTCGATCTGAGTGAAAAGTTTAATTTGCGAAGTTGGTGGCGCGACCGAGATTTACTTTCTCCCGTCCAAAGATTTATTGAATTTATCGAACAAGTATTATTAAAGGAAATCGAACAAAATATCGTTATATTTATCGATGAAATTGATTGTATTTTGAGCTTGCATTTCCGGGTAGATGATTTTTTGGCTGCCATTCGAGCTTGCTATAATTACCGTGCCGATCATTTAGAATACAGGCGTCTTAGTTTTGCGTTGCTGGGAGTGGCGACTCCTACCGAATTGATGCAAGACAAACAACGCACTCCTTTTAATATTGGGAAGGCAGTTTATTTAAGTGGATTTAAGTTAAAAGAAAGTTTGATTTTGGCTAAAGGATTAGCTAATAAAGCCGGCAATCCAGAGGCAGTAATTAAAGAGATTTTGGCATGGACTGGTGGAAAACCTTTTC
>CAZJJR010000216.1:0-273 GCA_964546365.1 uncultured bacterium
AGGCCAAACTTACGCGATCGGCTACATGGAAATGGACTGGGGGTGGGCGAGATTTTATTCATTACTGGCACTTTTTGAAGCTGGAATGTGCAGTCTCGTTCTTTGCAACTCCCTGTTTTTCAGTTACATGATTCTGGAGGTTCTCACCCTTGGCACTTATATGCTAGTTGGGTTGTGGTTTAGCCAACCTTTAGTAGTAACGGGTGCTAGAGACGCTGTCTTAACCAAACGGGTGGGAGACTTAATATTATGGATGGGCGGGTTGGCGCTGTT
>CAZJJR010000216.1:304-11435 GCA_964546365.1 uncultured bacterium
CTTGGAATTTTTCCGAATTAGCAGAATGGGCAAAAACTGCGGAAATTCCCCCCACGACAGCGGCTTTATTCGGATTGGGTTTAATTGCAGGGCCAATGGGTAAATGCGCTCAATTTCCCTTGCATTTGTGGCTGGATGAAGCAATGGAAGGGCCAGTTCCTTCGACGATTTTGCGGAATTCAGTGGTAGTAGCAACAGGTGCTTGGATATTGGTGAAACTGCAACCAGTATTAGCCCTTTCTCCTTTGGTGATGTCATTTGCGGTGTTTATCGGTGCGGTAACGGCGCTGGGTGCTACTTTAATTGCGATCGCGCAAATTGATGTGAAAAGAGCCCTTTCTTATTTAGTTAGTGCCTACATGGGGTTGGTGTTTATTGCGGTAGGAACGGGACAAGCGGAAACAGCACGATTATTATTGTTGACCTACGCCTTACCGATGGCGTTATTGGTGATGAGTACTGGGGTGATCGTTTGGAACAATATCAGCCAGGATCTCACTCAATTAGGCGGACTTTGGCGTAAAAGACCGATCGCCGGTTTATCACTAATGGTCGGTGCGTTTGGATTGTTAGCCGTTCCACCTTTCGGTTGCTTCTGGTCTTTGCTGAAATTAGCAGATCGTCTTTGGGAAACTCAAACTTGGCTGTTCGTCGTTTTGCTGGCAATTAACGCTTTAGCTGCTTTTGGCCTGACTCGCGTATTCGGCTTGATTTTTGCTGGTCAACCGAAACAAATGGCAGTGCGATCGCCAGAAGTGCTTTGGCCAATGGCATTCCCAATGGTATTTTTAGCAGGCTTCGTTCTCCACCTTCCTTTGCTACTGTTGCAATGGCAACTGTTACCAAATTGGGAAACACTGAATATTACTGTCGCCACGTTACTGGTAGTTTCCAGCGCGATCGGATTTGGTGCCGGTAGCTTTATTTATCTAAATGATGCTTGGCCAAAACCAGTAGAATTAGCTTGGAAACCATTGCAAGATTTGTTTGCTTACGACTTCTACACGCCCAAGCTTTATCGCATCAGCATCGTGTTTGTAGTTGGGTTAATTTCGACGATCGTTAATTTGTTCGATCGCTACTTGGTGGATGGCATGGTTAACTTAGTTGGTCTTGCCACCGTATTTAGCGGACAAACATTAAAATACAACGTTTCTGGCAAGAGCCAATTTTATGCTCTCACCATTCTCGTAGGGGTAGTCTTGTTGGTAGTGTTCCTTTGTTGGCCCCTATTAACTCGTTTGGAATTAGCGATCGGTAGTTGAATTTTCATCGATCCATAACAGCTACTTAATGGTTAAATAATTGTTGATAAAGACTATTCTGTATGGCTTAACCTTCAAAAAGCCAAAAACAAATTAGCTTTGTCAACGCATTTCAAAAAAATTCCCTAATCCACATCAGAATCACAGGTAAAAAAGATGAAGAAGAACGCGCGTAAGTTCCATTTTTCTAGAAGAAATCTCATCAAGTTTGGCGCAGCATTAGGAACAACCGTGTTAGCTGGTAAAGTCGGTTCCGAATTGGTTGCTCCCGCACCAGCGGTAGCCCAAAATAACATGACTCCCGAACAAGCTCTGCAAAGATTGATGGATGGAAATCAACGTTTTGTCAATCAAAAACGTCAAAGCCCCCATCAAACTTTAAGCAGGTTAACTGAAGTAGCTAAAGAGCAAAAACCTTTCGCGGCTATTCTTGGTTGTGCAGATTCTCGATTTCCTACAGAAATTATCTTTGACCAAGGATTAGGAGATTTATTCGTGTGTAGGATAGCTGGTAACTTAGCTACTTCCGAAGAAATTGGCAGTCTGGAATTCGGCACTTTGGTATTAGGTTCAAAAGTACTGATGGTAATTGGCCACGAAAGATGCGGAGCAGTAGATGCTTGCATCAAAGGCGCTCAAGTTCCCGGCCAAATTGCTAGCCTAATCGATGCTATTAAACCAGCAGTTGAAGCAACAAAAAATTCAGCAGGCGATCGATTGGAAAATGCAATCAAAGCAAATGTTATGCAGCAAGTTGAGAAATTAAAATCTTCTCCGATAATTTCTCAACTAATTAATGAAGGAAAACTAACAGTTGTGGGAGGATATTACGATTTAGATACGGGAGCAGTCAGTTTAGTTAGTTAGAAGCGATCGCAATACTGCTCTAGTCTTGAGTAGGGGCTTTCGCATTTGGGCAATAATTAAGTGACCAAAACCCTAAATTTCTAGTTCAAATGCGAGAGCCCTTCTGTATCACAAAAAAGCTTAACTATTGCTAATTTAACAATTCTTCTGAAGGAGCAGAGTTAGTTTACACCATGCTGAGTGCGTTAATCTGGATACCAGTTTTAGGTGCTATCCTGGTCGGATTTTTACCAGGGATAAAAACGCCTTCCCAATTACGTTATCTTTCTTTAGGTTTTGCTACTTTCATACTTTGCTTTACATTTTGGCTGCTTATTCAATTCGATCTCACTAATCCGGGAATGCAATTTGCTGAATTTATTCCCTGGCTAGAACCTTTGAAATTAAACTATCGATTGGGTGTAGATGGTTTATCTTTACCTCTGTTACTGTTAAGCAGCTTGCTCAGTTGGTTGGTAATTTTCAGCGGTAAAGAACAGCTAACCAGACCCAGGCTTTACTATAGCTTGATTTTATTAATTAACGGTGGGGTAGCTGGTGGTTTTTTGTCACAAAACTTGCTGCTTTTCTTCCTATTTTACGAACTGCAATTAATTCCTTTTTATCTATTAATTGCCGTATGGGGAGGGAAAAAGCGGGAATACGCAGCAATGAAGTTTCTGCTTTACACGGCAATTTCGGGAATTCTCATTTTTGGTGCGTTCTTGGCTTTGGCTTGGCTGAGTGGAACACCCACCTTTAATTACGAAACTCTCACCCACACAACCCAAAATTTCTCCTTAAACGTTCAGTTAATCTTACTAACAGTAATTCTGGTTGGTTTTGGCATCAAAATTCCTTTGGTTCCCTTGCATACTTGGTTACCCGATGCTTATACGGAAGCTTCGCCAGAAGTAGCAATTCTGCTCGGTGGTATTTTGGCTAAATTGGGGACTTATGGATTAGTCCGGTTTGGTTTGGCGATGTTCCCAGAAGCTTGGTCAACTGCCGCACCTGGTTTAGCAATCATTGGGGCGATCAGTGCGATTTATGGAGCGCTAAGTGCGATCGCGCAAAAAGATATCAAACGCATGGTTGCCTACAGTTCGATCGGACACATGGGTTATATACTGCTAGCCTGTGCCGCCGCCACCCCATTAAGCTTAGTGGGTGCAGTAACTCAAATGTTTGCCCACGGTTTAATCTTAGCGATTCTCTTCCATTTAGTAGGAGTAATCGAAACCAAAGTTGGCACTCGCGACTTAGATGTTCTCAACGGTTTAATGAGTCCCGTTCGCGGTTTACCCCTCACCAGTGCCTTACTAGTTTTAGGCGGAATGGCAAGTGCTGGTATCCCTGGTTTAGTTGGATTTGTCGCTGAATATTTAGTGCTGCAAGGTAGTTTTTCCGTCTTTCCAGTACCAACTTTAATTTGTGTAATTTGCAGCGGTTTAACCGCAGTTTACTTCGTGATTTTGATTAACCGAACCTGCTTTGGCAAACTGGAAAATGAAACCGCTTACTATCCAAAAGTAGAATGGCAGGAACGCACTCCCGGTTTGATTTTAGCCGCTTTGATTTTATTCTTGGGAATTCAACCAACTTGGTTAGTGAAGTGGAGCGAACCAACCACAAACGCGATTATTGCTAGCTTTCCCGCTAATAGTATACAAACGGCTTTTCAGTTTAGAAATGTCGCCACATTTCCCACTCAAACCACATCTGATGTCGAGCATATCGAAGTAGAATAATATCGTTTACATAAATGATTGATACAGGTAGGGGCGGGATTAGCAAAAAAGTTTAAATTTCATCGATAAGATTGAAATCAAAACCCGCCCTTCTCTACAATCTGGATCGAAAATTTATGTATTCGCTATAACAGTATAAACAATAAATTTGCCGACATTCATTCTTTTGCAGTTACTTAAACAAGCAGGTTAAATACACGACAATGGTACAAACTCCTCCGAAGCCTCAAACTAAATTACCACCTTCTTATCACGAATTCGCTGATGTAATTCATCGCCTAGAGTCGGGTGGTTCCATGTTACCGGATACCCCCGAAAACTTGATGCAAATCATCGGTATTTATAAAGCTTATGCAGTGCCGATGGACTTTTATTGGCGCGACTTACTTTATATTGCCGAACGGGTATTTTTAGACCCATTTCCTTTCTTTAAATACTTTTTACCAAAAGAGTATTTAGAACTGCATAATCATTACGCTGGTGATGACGCCGACTTGCGGATTTGGCGTGGCCCCGCTACCGCTCATCCAGAACTTTTAGCCTTTATGGAAAAAGGCGAAACCTTCAAAATGCCTCGGTTGTTTCACCATTTGTGGCACGATCGAGTAAACATGGAATTTGCGGAAGCTTGTATGCGTGCCATGCTTTGGCATCAAGGCATGGGTGGGAGATTTAACGATTACTTGGAAAGCGAAGAATATAGAGCGAATGCAGACCGGGCAATTAATGCTTATTTCAAGTTTAATCCCCCCATGTTGGCACTGTATAAACTGTTTCCAGATATGTTTTTGGAACAGTGCCGCCAGATGTCTTATTACGCCAATCTCGGCTTGTTCTGGGAAGTGATGGCCCCCGTGTTCTTTGAAATGTCGGATATCTACGATGAAGGGGGATTTAAAGGCGTTCCCGATGCGATGAATTTTTTGGTAAATGGCATTTTTGCGATCGCGGGTCGTCCCATTTATCACCACGTTTACATTAGAGGTGAATGCTACGAAATCATTCCCAAATCGAAGGGTTTCATGTGGTTGTACGAAGCAGCATTACCTTATGTAGAAGCAGTATTTTATCGCACTGCCCCCTTCCGTGGTACCAAGTCTTATAACGCCCAAGCTTATCAAGTACCTGGAGAACAAAAAGATTTTCATTACGGAATTCTTTATGCGGATGTTTTCCCGGTAGGAACAGCGGGAATTCCGCCCACATTGTTGATGCAGGATATGCTGCATTTCTTGCCACCATATCTGGTGAATTACTATCAGAAACACTGCCGTGGTGAAGATGATATGTTAATTCAACTCGGTATCACTTTCCAACGCTCGATGTATAACGTTACTTCAGCGGTTATTCAAGCTTTAAGAACTGCACTTCTCTATCCTTTAGACGATCCTAATCCCAAGCATTTACAAGCTAATCGGGCATTTTTTGAAGCGCAAATGGATCGATTTAAGCGCCCGGAAGCTCGTTTGCGGGATATTCAAAGTCAGAATTACAGGTAGAAGATGGGATGCTTCAGTTAGAAACCGGGTTTCTTGAAGAAACCCGGTTTCTTTTTTGTTTAACTGAGTTTTGTAGTTTGGGTTGAAGTAAGTAGGTGCAGATTGTGCGGTGGGTTAAAGCTGCCAGAAGCAGTTACTCCCCATAGACTGAGCGCCCACCAAACTAGATGGGAAAATTGGGCGCACTCGAACCAAGTAAGGCTGAAGATGAAATAGGCTAGAGCTATTGCTACAATACCGCGCAAAGGCGATTTGATGACGCGCCACAAATAAAATCCCAACAGGGTACTGTAAGACAGCAGCCCCAGAACCCCTACTGATAAAGTTGTATCCAGGATAGAATTGTGCGCTTTATTTGAAATGAGTGGCTTTACTTGGGGTTGTTTATTCTTACCAAGATAGCTGAAACTATTGTCACCTAACCCAACAATTGTAGGTGAAAACTTGGGGTCTCTAACGAAAGGATAAGCGATCCCAAAACCATCAAAACCCCATCCTAGTAGAGGACGCTGACTTATTCCTTGAACCGATAGCTGCCACAAATAAATTCTGTCTGATGTCACTTGTTTAATTACAGACAGCCCAGCAATTTGTCGAGTGCTAGTCATAATGGTTATTAATAACAGACAAACTAAGACAGCAGGAACTAACAACTTATAATATTTCTGTCCCAATAAGTAAGCAGCTGCTACCAGCAAGGCTAATATTCCCGCTCTGGTCTGAGTCATCAACAAAGCTGGGATAATTAGAGCCAAATTCATTGTAAAATAGCGATTGCTAATCCACTGCCACAGCCAACCTACCAATGCCAGCAGTGCAGTTACAGCCAACACAATAGCCGCATGACCCCGGTGGGAATAAAAACCTATTGGCTGATGAGCTTGGAAAACGGTACTCGTCAAGACATTGGCTTTAAACGTTTGACCGATTGTGGCGGTGTAGTCGATGCGCCAGTCTATAGCTTGGGGAAAAATGCTTATTGCCAGAATCACCCCGCCAACAAGTAAACCGTTGAATTGCGGGCGTAGTAGTTCTGGGTGATGTCTTAACAAAAGGGTATTGCTAAGGGTAAAAACTGCTATGACCAGCCAGTACAACCAACCATCACCCATCTCATCTTGACCCCAGAAAGAGCGAAGAGGAAAGGGACTAAGTATAGTTGAGAGCAGCCCAATTCCCAGAAATAACTCCCACAGCAGTTTACCGATTTTCCAGTTATTCGGTATAGTCAATCTAGACCGCTCTTTCCATAAGATTGACAGGTTTAACAAACACAGCAGCAGGAGTACAAATATCTTTGGCTGCGTCCAGATTAAGCCTCGACTTGTTCCCCACGGATTGATGAGAATGATGCTGAGGGAAAACAGCAAAGTGTAGAGGTATTTCACTAGGGTTTGGATTTTCTAATTTTTAATCCTTGCACTGCACCCCAAGTCGAGAGTGCCAATAATCCTAATACAGTGGTAGGTTCGGGAACAGAGCTTGGGCGAGTATACCTGTTAGCTGCTAGGGAGGTAATAGTAAAACATCCACCCCCACCACTTCCACCGATGCAAGGCGGAAAATTGGGAATTTCTGTCTTAACGCAATCTGTGCTGGCTGGGTAAACGTTGGGAACACTAAACACACCGCCTCCAGGATAGAAACTATTTTCATATAGTTTGACCAACAGCTTGTAGTTTCCTTGTTCGGGGTGTGGGTCGCACGTACCGTCTTTTAACCCATTGAAGTTCAAATCAGTTGCGCCTGTTACTTCTAGATTGATGATTCCACCTTTGTTTTCGGTAATAGTGCCACCAACTGTCGGTAAATAAATGCCACCAGCTTTACTGGGATCTAAGTTTACAGAACTAACTAAACCAGAGGCTTTATTTTGCCCCAAGGGGCCACCGTTGTTATTATAATTCCTTTGTATTTCACCAGTTCCGTCTAAGGCTCTTAATACTGTGTCTGGTTTGTTTGGTGGGTTGATGCCGGGGAGATTGTCTGTCCATGTCAGAAAAGGTACATTGGCTGGCAGTTCTGATTTTGTAAAGGAGTTAACTTGACCTGGGGTTAGGTTGCCATCAAATTCATAGGTGGGGAGTTTGAGGACTTTGGTGTATCCGAATTCGTTTTGGATTCTTTGGGCGTAGTCGAAAGTAAATGTTGTTCCGGGCTTTAAAGAAGTAACAGCTGGGTTGGGACGATTCCAAATTCTGTCATTATTTAGATCGGTGAAAGGTTCGCCAAAATCCCATTTACCATTTCTATTTAGATCGATAAAAGGTTCGCCCGGTTTAAATTCTACCTGCCACGAAAAACCTCCTCCCAGAACATCATAGGTTTTATTTCCGAAGTCACCGATGAGAAATGTATCAAAATTAAGCTTCGCACCTACTGGGTGTCCCTGTGGAAAGTCTTCATATTCTAGCTTTGACGGTTTGATATAATCGCTTAATAACAAACCGGATTTTGTTTTACCTGGCGGGAGGGGATTTGGAGCTAGATATTCATCCAAATACCAGGGTCGGTCATCTGCCCATTGGACATCAAATCCTCCGCTGGGAGGGTCAATAAAAGTGCCAGGGTTTTCAGGACTGGTTAGTGGATATTCAGCAGTTACTATTTGAAACCAGTTAAAGTGATCCACTTTCAGAAATTTTGCCAGTTCAGGGATGGTCATTGTTGAACTGCTACTCTCGTTCTTTTTAGTAATCTCAAAAGCTCCCTCCAATCCCTGGTTACGCAAAAGTCCTTCTTTAACGTTAATTTCTATCTTCCCAACGGTCTCATTTCTTACTATTACGTCAAAATTAATAGGGGCGAAAGTCGCTCCGAAAGCTGCCGTACTCAATAATGAAATATCAAGTAAAACAGACAGACCGATTAGATTTATTGACATTGTGTTCGAGTTAAGTGTGAGCTTTTTCATTTGTCTGTCTCCGTTTTTTAGATGGGTGTTGCCGTCTATTGAACAAGTTTATTTAACTGATATGTGGTTAGATCGAACTGCCACGAGCTTTCGGAGCGTTCGCCGTTAAAATTAAATTGCACATCCCTAAAATTGTAGAATCTTGAATCTGGGGAAAATTCGCCAAGCTGTCTCACATTAAGTCCGGAAAACTCCTGAATTTCTTCACAAGTTTGAATATTATATAGTTGGGTATAATTAGTGCCTCGTATAGTCCGATCGGGATCGGGATAATTTTCATCGCTAGAGGGAAATCCGCTGGCAAATCCAATTACCAAAAATCGATCGTTTGGTGAAAAGATGAAGGGTCCAGGCCCAGCGCCTCTCCTGTTGGTCAATTCACAAAGTTGCCTGATGTCTGGATAACTGTATAACCAGACGCCTTCTGGATAGCTGTAAGTGAAAAATCGGGTTGCATCGTGAGAAAAACCATAAATTCTCCGATTTAACCGCCTAATCTCTCTCCCTGTCGCTAAATCCCAAAAAACAGCATGGTCTTTCTGTGATGCCGCAACAGTTCTACCGTTATCCAAAAGAAACGTCTCCCTGACAACCACCCCCTCATCCATCTGAAAAGTACGAACCACTTCTCCAGAAACACTATCTGTTACAGTTACTTTTCCCTGTCTGTCTCCACTAATTTGATAACGGCTTTCTTGGGCTACCTTCCCAATGGACAAATCATCGGATGCGGTAACTCCGTTAGGGATATGACTGAGTGCCATTGCCTCGCAAAAAACTAAAACCAAAGCTAAACCGAAACGAAAGAAGTTACGCATGAGAATTCCCTTAACTGACTGCTATGTGAGTCAGTTTTATCAGATGCCAGAACAATCTGTGCAGCTTTAGCTAAAGAATAATTAATATCCCAATATGGACAGTTTTTTCAGCAACCACAGCGGACTATGAACTGAATTAGTTGCAAATCTTAATACTTCGGTTACTGCAAAGGCAATGATCGCGTGTACTGAATTTTTTTATTAAAAAGCTGTGAAGCTAGTACACTGCGGCAGTATTAACATTGATAAAATGAAATTTCTCTAGTTCTCTGGCTGACTCAGGGAACTAGGAAAAGAGGCTATGAAGATGCTTAATCGATTTCTATCTCCCTAAATCCCGCTTTTTTATAAATTGTATGACCTAACCCCCCAACCCCCTTCCCTTGCAGGGAAGGGGGAGTAATTAATCTTTTTAATGCTCTTATAAACTTAATATTAATAATTCTTCCCCCCTCTCCTGCAAGGAGAGGGGATGGGGGAGAGGTCATACAAATAGTGAGTAGGGTGGTAATTGTCCACCCCAAATTGCCGATTTAACCCATTAAAATCACTGTATCGATGACATGAATTACGCCGTTATCAGCCTCGATATCTGCTGCTAAAACCGTGGCATTTTTTACTTCAAAACCATCCGAACAATCAATTCGGATCGGTGCGCCTTCTACGGAAGTAACGGCATCAACTTTTGCTAAATCTGCTTTCATCAATTTACCGGAAACCACATGATAGGTGAGAATCCTGGTCAACTGCGGAATATTTTGCAATAGAGTTTGGATGGTTCCTGGTGGCAGTTTGGCAAAGGCATCATCATTGGGTGCGAATACGGTAAAAGGGCCAGGACTTTTTAGGGTGTCCACCAAGCCAGCCGCTTGTACGGCAGCTACTAGGGTATTGAATGAACCAGCACTAACGGCGATATCTACAATGTCAGCCATATATTTGCGATCGTCTTTAAAAAAAACTCCTTTAAGGAGAGTAAACTAATTTGACTCCAAACCAAAAGTTAGTTTTGAAAACTTGTCGAGAGAAAACAGAGGGAAAGGAATCGGTAGGGGCAGGGCTAGACCCTTTAACTCCCATCTTTACTTACCCAGTTCGGGGTACGGTTCTTCAGCCCAAATTCTATAATTAGAACTTACGTTAGTAATAATTTTTCATTACTAGTCATACCCAATGCAGAGTAGGGCGATCATATGTTAGCGTTTAGCAATCAAAATTATTTCTGTATTTGGCTTAGCCTTTTCTCCATCTGAATAGCCGACTTATAAAAAACTTCTCGAAAGCCAACCGATGCAAGCATCATCATAAATTCATGGTTGGGATATAAACTATCTCGTAAAAATGGTGCTAACAAACGATCGATACCGCAGGCGATTTCTAGTGCTATTCCAAGGTTTATTTTTATTTATTTTGAAAGAAAAATCGAACTCATCACGGTTCATCACCAAACTATAAATTGTAAGTTTCGGCTACCAATCCCCGATCGTCCCAAACCGATTGACTCATAGTAGAAGTTTTGTGATTTTCGTCAATGTCGAGCTTATGTCTAATCATACAATGGATAGATTGATGGCACTGCTTTTAGGCCAACGGTTAGGAAGCGTGGAAAACGTGAAATTTCCTTCCCGCGATCGCAGTTCTATCATGGTTAAATTAGCTATCATTCTAACCCTGGACAAATAAAAGAGAGGATTAAGAGCTTTAAATCCATAAAATGCTTTTTTTGCTTGATTTTAAGTTATTAGCCCTTAAATTTCCGGAACTGATAGTCAGATTAACCGATCGAAGTCCAGATCTGAAGTAGAGCAGCCAAAATGGATGTACCAGCAGATTTAGTAGGTGCAATTTCTCGATATCGTCTGATTAAACAACTGTACAGAGGTTCGAGAACCTTAGTTTACCAAGCTATCCGAGAAAGCGATGCCGAAGACGGCTCGGCGAAGCGCCTACAGCATCAAGTAGTCATCAAACTTTTAAATCGGGACTATAAGAGCACACGTCTGAACTCGGGCAGCGACCGCGGCTCGGTGTGCTGGGA
>CAZJJR010000217.1:0-3330 GCA_964546365.1 uncultured bacterium
AACCAAAAGTTCCCACCAGACGGATGGTATTTCACGAAATCACTCAAGAAGCAATTCGAGAGTCGCTCAAAAAATGCCGCGATATCGACGAACAACTGGTACACGCCCAAGAAACGCGGCGCATTTTAGACCGATTGGTAGGCTACACCCTCTCACCCCTACTTTGGAAAAAAATCTCTTGGGGACTTTCTGCCGGAAGAGTGCAGTCAGTTGCCGTGCGCCTGTTAGTTACCAGAGAACGAGAACGGCGAGCTTTCCACGAAGCTAGTTATTGGGATTTAAAAGCTAATCTGGAGCAGCAAAAAAGTCCCTTTGAGGCTAAGTTAGTCAGCTTGAAAGGGACGAAAATCGCTAATGGTAGCGATTTCGATCCCGCTACCGGACGCATTGCGGCTGGGCGCAACGTGGTTCTGCTCGATGAAACGGAAGCAGTAGCCCTGAAAGAGCGACTTGCTGGTAAAATCTGGACGGTGAGTAATTTAGAGGAGCGTCCGGTTACTCGCAAACCCGCACCCCCGTTTACCACTTCCACCCTACAACAGGAATCGAACCGAAAACTGCGGCTGTCGGCACGAGACACGATGCGAATCGCCCAAAGCTTGTACGAGCAGGGCTATATCACCTATATGCGGACGGATTCGGTGAATTTGTCCGACCAAGCCGTGACTGCTGCCCGCTCCTGCGTCGAGCAGATGTATGGGCCACAATACCTGAGTCCTCAACCCCGCCGCTACACGACTAAAAGCAAGGGCGCACAAGAAGCTCACGAAGCGATTCGTCCAGCGGGTAATAGTTTCCGCACTCCCCAGGAAACTGGACTGAGCGGTAGAGAGTTCGACCTCTACGATTTGATTTGGAAGCGCACCGTTGCTACCCAGATGGCGGAATCCCGGCAAACCATGATTACGGTTGATTTGCAAGTTGAAGATGCTGGTTTCCGTTCCAGTGGGAAGCGCATCGACTTTCCGGGTTATTTGCGTGCTTACGTGGAAGGTTCCGATGACCCGGAAGCGGCAATTGAAGACCAGGAAGTGATTTTGCCGAATTTGAAGGTAGGCGATCGTCCTAATTGTAAAAAATTAGAAGCGATCGCGCACGAAACTCAGCCACCTGCACGTTATACGGAAGCTTCTTTGGTGAAAACCTTAGAAAGCGAAGGCATCGGGCGTCCTAGCACTTACGCTAGCATCATCGGCACGATTATCGATCGCGGTTACGCCCAGATGAACAACAACGCCTTAATTCCTACCTTCACGGCGTTTGCAGTGACCAGTTTGTTAGAAAAGCACTTCCCAAATTTGGTCGATACCAGCTTTACTTCTCAGATGGAACAAACTTTAGATGACATCGCCACTGGAGAAGCAGACTGGTTGCCTTATTTGCAAAAATTCTATCTGGGAGAAACCGGTCTGGCTACCCAAGTAGAAGAACGGGAAAACCAAATCGACCCCGCTGAAGCCCGGACAGTTGAATTAGAAAATATTGCGGTAAAAGTCCGGATCGGTAAATTTGGCCCTTATATTGAGGCAGAAAACGGCGACGGTGTAGTGACGGCTTCTATTCCCAAGGATTTGACTCCGGCTGATTTGAATCCAGATCAAGTAGAAATCATACTGCGGCAAAAAACTGAAGGCCCAGATAAGTTGGGGCTGCATCCGGAAACTGGAGAACCAATTTTCGTACTGCTCGGTACTTATGGGCCCTACGTCCAACTCGGTGAAGTTTCGGAGGAAAATAAAAAGCCCAAACGCGCATCCTTGCCTAAAGGCGTCAATATTGAAGACGTAACTTTGGATATGGCGCTAGGGCTGCTCTCCTTACCCCGCAATCTCGGCACTCACCCAGACACGGGTAGCAAGATCCAAGCCGGATTGGGACGTTTTGGCCCTTACGTCGTCCACGACCAAGGCAAGGAAGGTAAAGATTTCCGTTCTTTAAAATCTACCGATAATGTATTGACAATCGACCTAGAACGTGCATTAGAATTACTGGCCGAGCCGAAGAAAACCAGGGGCGGCAAAACTAGTAAGACGAAGGAACCGTTGCGAGAATTGGGAACTCACCCCGATGATGACGAACCGGTGAATATTTACGATGGCCCCTACGGGCCTTACATCAAGCACGGTAAAACTAATGCGGCGATCCCGGAAGGAGAATCACCCGAAACCGTGACTTTGGAACAGGCGCTAGAACTTTTACAAGCTAAGGCATCTACTAAGAAATCTAGTAGTAAGTCGAGTAAATCAACGAGTTCTGCTAGTAGTAAAAAGAGTACATCTGCTACTAAATCAACTAGCAAAACTGCTGGTAAAACTACCAGCAAATCGACTGCCGCTAAGAAGAAAACTTCTGCTAGTTGAATTTTAGCTGGTAGAAGTCAGGAGTCAGGAGCTAGGATTCAGGATTTAGGAGTCAGGGTTCAGGATTCAGGATTCAGAATTTAGGAGCCAGGAGCCAGAATTCAGGAGTCAGGATTCAGAATACAAGAAAAAAATATTCTAGATTCTGAATTCTCAATTCTGAATTTGGCTCCTGTTATAACGTTTTAAGTTGGTAGCCAAAATCTCAATCATTAAGTTATTAAGTTTTTTTGAAAAACATAAAAAACAGTCAGCGTTCGATCGCATATCTGTGTTCGGGCCGATCGAACGAGGTATCCTTTAATTAAAAGCAGATATCCGCAGGTATATTTACTCATGGTCTGGAACCCAGGAAACGGTTAAATAGCAGCCTGACAGTGGGATAAGCTGATAAATGACCGTTGTTGGTTGAGCTATGAGTGACGTGATTACGATCGGCGATTCTGAATTTGAAACTGAAGTCCTGAAAGCCACAAAGCCAGTATTGGTGTATTTCTGGGCTCCTTGGTGTGGCCCATGCCGCTTGATGACGCCGTTGGTTGGTTCGGTAGCCCAAACCTATGGCGATCGTCTGAAGGTAGTGAAAATGGAAGTAGATCCCAATCCAGTGGCAGTGGCGCAGTATAAAGTCGAAGGCGTTCCCGCACTGAGACTGTTTAAAAACGGAGAAGTAATGGAAGCTTTAGAAGGAGTGGAAACTAAAAACGTCAAACAGAGAATAACCAGCTTAGTAGAACCTCACTTGTAAAGAGTGATTAGTCCTTGGCAAATAGTCAAATGCTATCGGCAATCGGTCAAGGACTAATCGCGGTAGATGAAAGATAAAGGAAAGAATATGCAATTTGCTAAACGTTTAGAACCGCTACAGTCCAACGTTTTTGCTGATATGGATCGGGCCAAAGGAATAGCCAAAGCAAGCGGTAAAGAAGTAATAGATTTATCTCTGGGGTCTTCCGATTTGCCAACATCC
>CAZJJR010000217.1:3387-11427 GCA_964546365.1 uncultured bacterium
CTCACGGTTACTTGCTATTTAACGCTACAAAAGACTTCCGAGTAACTGCGGCCAATTGGTATACCGAAAGATTCGGCGTTTCAGTCGATCCGGAAACCGAAGTTTTACCTTTAATCGGTTCTCAAGAAGGAACCGCTCATTTACCTTTAGCCGTACTCAATCCAGGAGATTTTGCCTTATTGCTCGATCCCGGCTATCCTTCCCACATGGGAGGAGTTTATTTAGCCAGCGGACAAATTTACCCGATGCCAATACTAGCAGAAAATGGCTTTTTACCAGTGTTGGAAGATATCCCAACCCCAGTATTAGCTCAGTCTCGGATGATGGTGCTGAGTTATCCTCACAATCCGACTACCGCGATCGCACCTTTATCTTTTTTCCAAAAAGCCGTCGCCTTTTGTCAGGAACACAACTTGGTATTAGTACACGATTTTCCTTATGTCGATTTGGTATTTGAAGACGCTAAAGCACCTTCTATTCTGCAAGCCGACCCCGAAAAAAGCGTTTCTATAGAATTTTTCACTCTTTCTAAATCCTATAATATGGGCGGTTTCCGTATTGGTTATGCGATCGGCAACGCCCAGTTAATTAAAGCTTTGCGCCAGGTGAAAGCTAGCGTAGATTTTAACCAATATCGGGGAATCCTCAACGGTGCAATGGCAGCCATGAGCGGATCTCAAGAAACAGTTAAAAATGCAGTCGCTTGCTTCCAAAATCGTCGCGATGCTTTTGTAAAAGCACTCAACCGCATCGGCTGGCAAGTTCCCACACCAAACGCCACTATGTATATTTGGGCTAAGTTGCCGGAACGTTGGGCGCATAATTCTGTAGAATTCTGTTCTCAGTTAGTACAGAGTACTGGTGTAGCTGCTGCCCCAGGTGCTGGTTTTGGTAAATCTGGGGAAGGTTATGTCCGGTTTGCTTTGGTACACGAACCAGCAATCTTAGAAACCGCCGTTAGTAAAATGGCCGAATTTTTACGACGGTAAATAATCTTGAAAAACATCGTCCCTTGGTTTCTGTTTCTTCACTGAATCTTTGCCTAAAATCCACTCTATCTTTACCTGTTTCTATAAGCAGCCTGGTTAAAATAAACACAAGATAGAAAAACAACTGCCAAATGGCTGGGTTTCTACGGGGATCGCATCTCAATCAAAGTATGAAGTTGTGAATTAATACACGAAACAATTTCCTAGCAGTAAGCCAAGTTGAAATTTTCATCGGCGGAAATAGTGGAGATAAAGAATATGGCAAGGTTCATGAAAAAATTTTTACTAGGCGCTTCGGTTGTTGCTAGCGTGAGTGCGATCGCCAGCACACCAGTATTGGCAGCAACCATGAGAGCTACTAATATCCAGTTCGACACCGACAACATCAACACTTGGACTTACGCTCCTGGCGCTCCCGTGTACGATAGCACTGGGATCGGCGGTGTCAAGCGTCGAGTTCTCAACGATTTCAATAACAAAGGTAATTATGAGAAAGCTAAAGCAGCCTTAACAGATGAATATAGCGCTACCAACGTCGAAATTTGGACTAACGGTGAAGAAGTTACTGCCAACAAAGGATTTTCAGCTAATCTGGGCAAAAATACTATTAAGGTAGAAAGCGTTACCAAGGCTGATTGGGCTAGCGGCGATCTAGCGGAAAAATGGGTTAATGGTTTTCTCGGCGCTTACAGTGGAATATTACAATCATTGAATTTAACACCGACCGCTCAAGATAAAGCTGCAATGGTAACTTCCATTAAACAAAATGGGATGTACAGTTCTGGTGACCCCAACATCGGAGACCTCACCTTGAATGACCAGACTGGAGAACTAAAAGTAGACTTGGTAGGTCACTTGGATAGAGCATCACTGTATGCTACCAAGAAAAACGGTGTGTACGTACCCATCGCAAACAATCGTTATAACACAGGAAACATCTTGCTCGATACAGCTTTGTTTAAAGTGGCAGCAGAATCGATGAAGCAAGGTAAGTATTTCCAAGTGAGCGAAGTAGCGAAAGTTACTTTCAATGGTGTGGTTGACTATGCTTTCAGCTTCTTTGCTAGCGATGCGATGGCGATCGCTGGCGATCGCTTCATAGCAACAAAGCCCACTCAAACGTCGGACACTACCTCTCACACGGGTATTTACACTTGGAAGAAAACTGTTGCAGTGGCAGTACCAGAACCCTCTGCAATGTTAGCTTTGATCGGTCTAGGTGGTTTAGCGGCAACCAAGCGCAAGCAATGGAAAAAAGCTTAATTTAGCAAAAGCTCGATCGTAAGTAGTAAGTAGTGGGTAGCAGGTATTAAAAAAATTTATGACCTGCTACCTTTTATCTCTTTTCAGAAGCGGTGTCAATATTTTTAATCTAATTTTTCAAAATTGAATAAAAGAAGTACTCGGTCTGAAACTTTTTTTATGCTCGTTCTATATGTAAAAGTTACATTTATCATTTGATAATTTGCATATTAGTAAAAACTTTAAACAAAATTTAATTCGGCTACAACAGAATTTTTCACAAGTTAACAGGGAGATACAAGCAGTACTATTAGAAGTTGTTGTCTCCAGCCAAATAATCGATCGAAGTTAATTTAATTAAATGAATAATTTAAGAAATTTTTCAGCAGAGCGGAGGTTAATTAACAGTACTGCTAAGTTATTCTCCTAATATCCCTCATTGGCAAACTAATCTGGTTAAGTAGACGTGAAAAATCATGTTGACAATACAGAACCCCTTTACTCACTCAGAAAAGCAAGCCTTATCCGGTCGTATTCTTCTAGTTGAAGACCACGAAGTAAACCGTTGTTTGCTGAGTGACTATCTCAGCTACCTTGGATACCAGGTTTTCTGTCTTGCAGAAGGCTCTACTTTTTTTGAAGCTGTCACCTGCTTTCGCCCTCATCTAGTTTTATTGGACTTAAAATTGCCTGATATTGATGGCTACACCCTCCTAGAACAAATGCAGCAGAGACCCAAATGGCAACAAGTTCCAGTAATCGTAGTATCGGCTTATGCTTTTAAAGCCGATCGACAACGTGCTTTTCGTCTGGGGGCTAAGAGGTATTTTGTCAAACCCGTAAATCTTTCCCATTTGCGGCAGGCTATTCAAGAAGAATTACGAGATTTAAAGACGTAAATTACTTTTTTACTCTGTCTATTAATTAGGCGCTTTTTCCGTGTAGTCAGGTTTTCGTTTAATCGATACAGACTTTGCATACAATCTCTAACTAGATCCATTTGAGCTTCTATCTGTGCTACTAGCAGGGTCACTGTTTGCAAATGATTTAAGGTTTCTGTGAAAGCTTCACGATATTGATTCTCAAGGTCTTCTAAACTCATTGATGCAACCTGGGTTGAAGTAAGAACGGGAAAAGTTTTCCTAAGTAATAGGTTTCTACTTTTAATTTAAACAGTACTTTTTCAAAAATCTTCCGCCATCGTCATAATTTCATTTTTTCTAGTTATTCAGTCATTAAAGGTATACATATGTTGATTAATTGTATGGCAACTGCTTTATAAAAATACAAGATTTAAGTACTTATACTTAAATTTATAAAAAATTTTTTGTAATTTTATGAAAAACTAGCTAAATTAGGATTTATTTGTGCTTGTTTCAGTATAATTACTATAACAAATGCTACAAATAGCACAATTTATCCTTTGCCCAAAGAGGAATAGCACTAAGTTAAGCGAGGCTCCGGTCTCTTCTCCTTTTGACTCTAGTTCCCAGGCTCAGCCTGGGAACTAGGATAGGAGGCTTCGGTTTCCTTTTCAGACTAAACTTAGTGACATTAGCCCAAAAAGCAGGAGGCGATCGGGTCAGTATTTTTCCGGCTGAGTCCTTAATTATTGGGAATATATTGCTACAATCATTGAGCTTATTCTTCCATTGCAATCCATTACATCTATTAGAATTATGAATACATTACACCCAATTTATGAAACCCTTACTAAAAGCATTGTTTATGTAGATAATCTACCGGAATTTCAATCTCAAGTACAAGGTTTTTTGGCACTGACAGGTTACCAAATAGACCGAGTATTCGACGATGCAAATACGGGTTTTCATGCGATCGGATTAATTTCCACTACAGCTAATAAACCGCCTGTTTTAGCATTTCGCGGAACCGACTCCATCACAGACGATCCCTCACTAGGAGATCGAAGAGGAATTGGTTTCAATCAATTTGAAGCAAATAAAACAGCTATCTCAGATTGGCTGACGCAGATAAGTCAAAACTCCACCAAAAATCCCAGCAATTTACCTGTTGACTTAATTGGTCACAGTTTAGGTGGTGCATTAACTCAGTTAGCAGCTAGCGAGTTTACTAACTTAGTAGGAAATATCGTTACTTTTAACTCTCCAGGCGTTTCTGCCGCTACAGCCAATACTTTTAACCAAAAAGTAGCAACTAGCCAAAATGTTACTCACTATATTACTAGTGGAGATAGAGTTAGCTTGGGCGGAGAAGCATTTATATCGGGAAGAGTAATTTTACAGTCATACACAGACCCGAATATCGATCCTTTGCGTCCTTTTAATAAGCATCGAGTGGATGGACTTTTAACAAATCCTCCTCCTGGTTATACTCAGCAAGAAATTCCGATCGCACAACTAAATAGCCCTACTTTTACTTTCACTAACGATGCGGACTTTGCCGAGTTGTTGGCTGCCATGTCTTACGCACTACCGCAGTATTTACCATCACTTACCAGCCGCGCAGGTGCAGAAGCAACGAGAATTAGCGAAGGATTTTCTTATTTAGGGTTGACTTTTCTAGTGGAGAAATCATTAGATCCCTCTCAACCTAATTATTTAGTGGGCAATGATGATAGTAATACTGCTTTGGCTTTAGATGGCAACGACACGGTAATTGGTAATGGAGGAAACGATACTTTATTTGGTAACCAAGGAGAAGATATTTTACTTGGCGGGATGGGGAATGATGTAATTTATGCTGGCAAGCAAAATGACTTTTTATACGGCAACCAAGGAGATGATTTTCTATCTGGTGATTTGGGGGATGACTTTATCTATGGCGGTAAGGACAATGATACTTTAGTTGGGGGAGAAGGAAATGATATTCTCAGCGGAGATTTTGGTAACGATACCCTAATTGGTGGCAATGGTCGCGATCAGTTCGTGTTAGCTGCTGGTAAGGGAACAGATGCGATCGTTGATTTTCAAGATGGGCAAGATTTATTAGTATTGACTGGTGGTTTATTCGTCGAACAACTCTCAATTACTCAAGGTAATAATGAAACTTTGATTAGCGTTGTGAACGGTGGAGAAGTTCTGGCTAAATTGACGGGAATTCAGTCAAGTTCGATTACATCTGGTGATTTTGTATTTGGGTAAAAGGGAGAAGGATGAAGTATGAAGTATGAAGGATGAAATTTAACTTATTTTCTGCCTTTTCCCTTCCTACCCCTATTCCCCGTCCGGTCATCCCTACCCCATAAGCGGAAAGCTTTTCTTATCATTGAGATAGAAAAGCTTTTTTTATATTGCCGTGACGACTTCTGCGAAAGCGCTACCTTTGGTTAAAGACCCGGAACGCCTGGAAAGTCGGCTGAAGGAGATTCCTGCCGAACCGGGTGTGTATTTTATGAAAGATGAAGGCGATCGCATCCTCTACATCGGTAAATCGAAAAAATTGCGATCGCGCGTTCGTTCCTATTTCCGCGATGCCCAAAAACACAGCAGCCGCATCGATATGATGGTGCGGCAAGTGGTGGATATCGAATTTATCGTTACCGATACGGAAGCGGAAGCATTAGCATTTGAAGCTAATCTTGTCAAGCAGCATCAACCATATTTCAACGTGCTGCTGAAAGATGATAAAAAATATCCCTATCTTTTGGTTACTTGGTCGGAAGATTATCCCCGTATTTTTATTACTCGCAATCGCCGTTTAGCAAAAGAAAAAGACCGATATTACGGCCCGTTTGTCGATGTTGGATTACTTAGAAATACCCTTCGATTAGCCAAACGACTTTTTCCCTTGCGGCAACGTCCCCAACCATTATTTAAAGACCGTCCTTGTTTGAATTACGATATCGGTCGCTGTCCGGGAGTTTGTCAAGGTTTAATTTCTCCCCAAGAATATCGGAAAATAATTCAAAAAGTCGCGATGTTGTTTCAGGGAAGAACGGCAGAATTAATCGAAATTTTGACAGAAAATATGCAGAAAGCGGCAGAGGAATTAAATTTTGAAAGTGCTGCTAGAATTCGCGATCAAATTAACGGACTCAAATCTTTGGGGGCTGACCAAAAAGTTTCTCTGCCCGATGATACAATTTCACGGGATGCAATTGCTTTGGCAGCAGACGAACAACACGCCTGCATTCAATTATTCCAAATTCGGGCGGGTCGATTAGTCGGGCGTTTGGGCTTTTTTGCCGATGCTCAATCCGGTACGGCTGGCGCAATTTTACAACGGGTATTAGAAGAACATTATCAAAATGTGGAATCGGTAGAAATTCCCGTGGAAATTTTAGTGCAGCACGAGTTACCGGAAGGGGAAATGCTGGCGGAATATTTAAGCGATCGCAAAAATCGCAAAGTTACGATCGTCGCACCCCAAAGACAAAGCAAAGCCGAACTGATTCAGATGGTAGAACGCAATGCCCAGTATGAATTAGAGCGGACGCAACGCGCAAGCGATCGCAACAATCAAGCTTTGCAAGATTTAGCCGAAATCCTCGACTTACCGGAAATTCCCCACCGCATCGAAGGATATGACATTTCTCACATCCAAGGTTCCAACGCCGTTGCTTCACAAGTAGTATTTATTGATGGACTACCCGCCAAACAACACTATCGTCATTACAAAATTAGAAATCCCGAAGTAACGATCGGACATTCCGACGACTTCGCCAGTTTAGCAGAAGTCATCAAACGCCGATTTCGCAAATATGCCGAAGAACCGCAATTGCAGCGAATTGGCAATCCCGACTTTCCCGACTTAGTAACGATCGATGGTGGAAAAGGACAACTATCATCAGTAGTTGCTGTATTGCAAGAAATCAATTTAATCGAAGACGTGCGAGTTGTTAGTTTAGCCAAACAGCGAGAAGAAATCTTTTTACCCGGTGAATCTTTACCTCTACCAACCGATGCAGAACAACCGGGAGTACAACTATTAAGACGACTGCGAGATGAAGCACACCGATTTGCCGTCACTTTCCACCGTCAGCAGCGAAGTGATAAATTAAAACGATCGCGTTTAGATGAAATTCCCGGTTTAGGATTTCATCGCCAAAAGCAACTTTTAGCTCATTTTCACTCAATTGATTATATTCGAGAAGCAACAGCCAAACAGTTAGCAGAAGTTCCTGGAATTGGCCCTCGTTTAGCGCAGGAAATCTATGAATATTTCCATCCAGGTAGCTAAACAGCGAAAGCAATAAAAAGAGTTAATTTTTCATACCTCGTAGAAACCCGGTTTCTTGAAGAAACCGGGTTTCTAAGCCTTATTCACCTGAAAAGCACTGTCATTCCTTGTATAGCAATTCGAGAAAAAATGGAAACTCAGTAGGAAAACGGTTAGTCTTGTAAATCAGACATGACATCTCCGCCTTTGTAAGTAAAAAAATATGACTTCTAGACTCGTAACTTTTATTCTTCTGTCTGCTTTTTTTGGTTTAGCGGCTCCAGCTAGGGCATACAATGCCCAACATCTAAATACTTTCCTGCGAACAAAAGAGTGCCGGGGATGTGACTTGAGTAACGCTAACTTAGGCGGACTCGACCTCAGCGATGCAGACTTGCGTAATGCTTATCTCACAGGTGCAAATTTACAAAGAAGTAACCTATCCGGTGCCAAATTAGTCCGCGCTGATTTGACTAACGCCAATTTAAGTCAAGCTTATTTGGTAGGTACTGACCTCAAACAAGCTTATCTAACCAATGCTAATTTGAGTGGTGCGGACTTGAGACTAAGCCGACTCTCTTTTGCTGCATTAGGTCGTGCCGACCTCAGCAATGCTGACTTGAGCGGTGCTGAACTAATGGGATCCCATTAGTTCAGCACCGCTCAAGTC
>CAZJJR010000218.1:0-11415 GCA_964546365.1 uncultured bacterium
ATACTGAACAGGGTTTAGCTGAGTCTCATAATCATGCTAAAGGTCGTCGTGGTGACGATATTAGAAAAGATTTGGGTTGGGATTAGCTACCCTAGCTTTAATCAACCGGGTGTCCAATTCAGCTTTCATCCTGACACCATTAATAGCACAGAATTACTATAGAAAAAGCGTCCCTAAAATCAAGTGGTGGTTTGCCTAGATAGTGAGATATTTTGAAAATTGCACAAACAACGGAATAGGGGAAGATATTAATAATAAATTAAAATTGCTCAAACGCTATGGATTTGGCTTTAGGAATTTACGTAATTTTTAATTAAGAGCTTTACTATTCTGGTAGTTCTGTAATAATTTAGCACATTAAGTATGGAAGAATCGAGATTAGGAAATTTTTACATTTTGACTTTGGTCAAAAACAGGTGATGTACCAGAACGATCTACTAATATACTGTCCACTCCATCTACTCGCAAGCGAAAAAAATAATTGCCGCTATTTGTTCCCTTGATATCAAAAACTAGGCTCGAAATCCTTTGGTTAAGCTCAATTTCTTTTGGAAAGAATTCCTTATCGCCTAGCAATAACACTACTCTCTGGTCTAATTGTACTGGTGGTTGAGACGTTAGTGTTAACAAATTTCTCTCGATATTTAAGTTATTTAAATTGATGATAGGTGCTAGTGAGAATGGTAAGGCATTACTAATCTGTTTCCTTCCATCCCGTTTTACTTGTACTGTAACACTATAAATTCCAATTGGCCAAGTACTGGGTTCTTTTTCTGGCGGCCAAATACCTGCTCGATCCGATATGGAAATCTTTAATTCTGTTGCTGTCCCTGCTGGTAATTTTACTTCTATCGGGTCGGCAAAACGCGGTTGCATAAAGAAGACAGATACTTCGCTATCTTCGCTATCCAAATGGTAGCCTCTGAGCGTTAAAATTTCATCTAAACGCACGCTTGCTTGCTGATGTTGAGGCTCCACTATTTCCAATGTCGGAAAAGGAGGGGTAAGATTTGTTTGTGCAATAATGCCCTTATCTTCACTACCGCGAGTTAACACTGGTAGAGGTGTTTTCACTGGTCGATCGCTTTCAATCAAAATAACAGAAACTTCATAAGCAGCAGAAATACGATACTGAGTTTGAAAAGAACTCCACAACTTAGATAATTCTTCCAAAGATAGAGTTACAGGATTGATCCGAACGCGCTCAATTTGATTTTGCAAATCACTCTCCGCTAAAGCATTTTTAATCTCGATAGGATTGAGAATACAATGATCGTGTAATACTCGCATTGCTGTTCCTAGCAGGCGATGACTTAAGATATCGTCGTTATTCTGCCCATAAGCAGTAATTAAATAATAAAGATTTAATGCCAGTGGTGCTTGACCTGTTTCACCCGGTTTTACCCGATTTCTTAAATCTTGATTGCGCCAAGCTGCATTCGGTAAAGTTTGGTAGAGAAAGATATTAATCTGATTCCCACTGTCACCATTTTCCCGTGCCTTATCTGGTGGGCGTACTGTAACGTTACCACTGCCTAACTCATCGGCAATTCCTTTAGAAATTAAGTTGTATAGTGTCTTAGTCACTGCTGCGATCGCTAATGAATTACTCATCACTTTTCCCCCTGACGTTGTTTCAGGTAATCTTGCAAAGAAACTGTTGGCCCCCGTTGAGTTGATTTACTTTTGGGAGTTGAGGAAGTTGGTTGATTGTTTGTTCTTACTTCAAGGCGACCTATAGTTATTTGGATCGTAGTTTCTGCATCAGAGATATTTTGCCAAGTTGTTCGATCGGCATTTGCAACTTCTCGTCGATTGGTTGAGTTTAATTGCCTGAATTCCAGCAAATTATTTGCGATCGGATCGACGCTTGATTGCTTAGATGAAGACTGAGATAATACGGCTAGTAATCGCCTAGTGAGAAAAGCAAATTCACGCTCATACTCTCGCTCTTTCTCAGATCTGGAGAAATCAGAACTTGTTTGCGGCTCTAACTCCGACTTTTGATTAACTTTTAAATTTGAGTTAATTAAAATAGGAGTTTGCTCGGATATAAATTTATTTCCACTACTAATAGCATAAACTTTAATTTCTGGTCTTTCCTTATTCCCTAATCTTGGATTTTCCTGTTGGTCAGATCTCGTAGAACTCCTATCGGTTGATTGTCGTGGCACTAATTGAATTAGTTGTTGCTGTGAAATGCTCCTATTTACTGATTGTATCTCTCCAAATATCTGGGATTGCTGAGAATCTGAGGTTGTCGATGGTGCGATCGCAGTATCTCGATCGCTAATATTTAATTTATTTACTTTTGGATAATTTCGAGGCTGATTTAAATTAGTTATCCCTCGCGCTGGTTCAACTACTGGCATTACCTCATTATCTTTCAAATGTTCAACTTGATTGATTATTAAATCTTTAACAGGCTGAATTTTGGCAATAGTTTCAAGCTCCGATATATTTTGTTTTATTGTTTGTGAATTAGGTATATTTTGTGCTTTTATTCCTTCTGTTAGAGCGGAATTAGATTGAAAATTAGCTAAGAAAAATTCTGGCGGTAAGTTAACAGGACTATTTATCTCTTGGCCAGCGGTCGGTAGCGTCGTATTTTCGGTAGTTTTATACGGTTGAATCATCTTATGCGCTGTAGGCTGCATAGAAGAAACTTTGAAAGTCGATCCTCTTGATGTGTTTTCTAAATTAAGATTTGATGGCAGTAGATTTGGCTGAATTTCTACTCGCTCTGGTGGCGATGAAAAATTATTATCTCGCCGTTGTTGGGTTTGGAAAATGCGATCGACTAGCGATTTTATACGACTGAGTGGGTTTTCTCTTCGGGGTACATCATTGGTGTATCTTACAGTGGAGATATCTTTTTGTTGGCGGTTAGTTTCTAACTGCGATCGCACTGTTTGTGCATCCAAGTACTGAGTTTCCGTTTGCAGAGCGGTTTCTATTTCCCTATTTACTAAAGGTTCGACTCGTTCTATCTTTTCTTTAGCAGATTTTTGACTTGGGGTTACTTCTTCAAAATAAGCTGTAGGAACAATATTGAAAGTATTTAGCTGCTCATTAGGTAGCGTTGAATTAGGGGTTTGATTAAAGTTTGATTTAAAATCAATATCAAATAATTCATCTGTACCAGAATAACTCGTTTTTTCAGTTGGTTTTTCTTCTCCTTTACTCCTTTGGGGCGATAATAATTCAGGCAAAATTTGTGATGATGGAAATGTCGGAGTTGCAATTTCTGGAACATTCCCACCAGTAGTTATCTCTAAATCAAGTTTGTTATAAACCAAGTTTTCCTGGGGAGTAATCTGGGGAACAATCGCTCTCTCTCGATCTGCGCTAACTATTTCAATTGTATAATTATCGATAATTGGCTCATTTTTACTAGGTTCAACTAATTGGTTAAAAGTTGAAAGAGAAGATATTTTATTGGCAGGCAAGCTTAATGTTTCTACTGGGAGATTACTTGGCGATCGCACTGGCAGATCTGGCGATGAACTTAACCCAGTTTCCCTACTCAAGAAAGATTCTGTTGTATTATTCTCAGTTTCAAACTCTGATGGATAGTTATCCAAAACTACCTCAGTCGGAGTAAAGATTGAGGCAATCATTGGTTGCACCACAGGCATTAAACCCAGAGTGCGCTTTACCAGTCGAGTCAGAAAATTATCCATCGGAAACCATATCCAAATAAAATTGTCGTCGCGTTGCACTCATAGATAAAATATCGGCTTCTCGCCACCCATAAAACCTTGCCAGTTGGTGAACTTCCCGCAGTAAACGTTTTGCTTCCACAGTCAATTCTTTCCAGAAAAATGCAACGATATCAAAAAGTACCTGCCAAGAATGATTGCAAGCAGGACAGTTGAGGTCGAAAAGCACTTCTGCTTGGGGGTCGCACTCTGCCATTTGGGATGCAAGTTGAGCGATCGCACTAGATGGCAATTCGCTATAATCAACTGCAACTCCATCCCGATTCGCTTGTAACAGACAACGTTGTATAAGTTGCAAATTAGCTGCACCTACATCTTGATAACCCACAATAGCAGCCAGATCCCAACTATTCGGCAAGCGAAAATGCAACTCAACTCCTTCCGCCATCAGAGAATATTGCTGTACTTGCGGTTCCACTGCTTCAACAACGCGAATATCTCCCACATTCATCGCAAATTCCAATTGTTCGCGGCACTGCGGACACTCAGCAAAGGCATTAAGCTTAGAGCCGAACGTCATTTCTCGTAGTGTTAATAGATACGCATCTCGTTGTCCAATACTGAGCGATGCCAGTTCCTTGGCTGTGCGATCTGGGCAAGCAAAAGTGAGGAGAGTCAGCGCCCGATCGAGAGGATGCTGACTCTGACCGATTTCCCAGATTTGCAGAATATGATAAGCAGATAAGGGACGCATAGATTAGCTAGGTTCTAGGAAACTGGGTTCTGTTGGCTCACTTACGTCATAATCTCGTTCCCAACCTTCGTTTTGCAGTTGAATACTCTGGATCGCAACCGTATTACCCGCATTAGCATCAAGATCGGGTAGGGCTGTAAATTCCGATACCCAACAGCGGAATACTTTGTATGCGATCGCAACTTGTCCCGCTTCATTCATCAATTCAATAATAATGTCCTTGCGAAAGTCCTTCAGCGATACCTCAGCCCCCAAACCAGAGCCATAATTCCATACTTTATTCGCCCATTGTTCAAACTCTTTGTCGTGAGTTACACCTCGTTCCAGCGTAATAGGTTCATACTTGGTTTGTCCCGGTGAATGACGTTGGCTACTGGGATCTCCCCCTTCCCGGTGACTCACCACTTCAGTTGTACGTTTCAATGCTCCTACTTTACTAACACCTGCTACATACCGCCCATCCCACTTCACTCGAAATTTAAAAGTTTTGTAAGGATCGAAACGCTGTGCATTCACACTAAATTGAGCCATTAGTTGTATCTCCTCTAGGAAATTTTAAGATGTGACTGTTGAATTAACATTCAACGAAAAAGGAAAAGGTAAAAATTTGGCATACTTTACCCTTTTCCTGGTCTAGGTAGCAATTTGACCTGCCATTTGCTGGAACTTGAGAATCACGAATTCTGCTGGTTTGAGCGGAGCAAAACCAATCACAATGTTGACAATTCCTAAGTTAATGTCATTTTGAGTAGTGGTTTCACTGTCACATTTAACGAAATAAGCTTCTTTGGGGGTTTTACCTTGAAATGCTCCCTGCTTAAACAGATTGTTCATAAATGCGCCAATGTTCAGCCGAATTTGTGACCACAAAGGCTCATCATTCGGTTCAAAAACAACCCATTGTGTACCACGATAAAGGCTTTCTTGTAGATAAAGAAGTAAGCGACGAACTGGAACATACTTATACTCATCTGCCAGTTGATCTGCACCTCGCAGAGTACGAGATCCCCAAACAACTCGCCCATAAACTGGGAAATTTCGCAAACAGTTGATTCCAAGAGGATTCAACATCCCGTTTTCATCATCAGACAAATTAACCTGTAGCCCCACTATGCCATTTAAGGCAGCATCAATCCCGGCGGGTGCTTTCCAAACCCCTCGCTGTGTATCGGTGCGAGCCATTATACCTGCCATAATTCCGCAGGGAACAAAAGTGTCTAATTGTCCTTCCCGCAACGGATCGGCTTGAATCACACGGGGAAAGTAAAGAATGGCATTGCGAGCATCTGTTCCACTGAGTCCCAAAGCCGTCAACCCAGCTTTTGCTTTAGCGGCAGCAGTTTCTTGGTTTGCACCCCATTCAGCAGGCGGATCTACAATTAGCATCGCACGGCGTTTAACACAGTAGGGCAAGGCTAACTTGTAGATTTCTACATTAGTATCTTCAGTGCGGACTTCTGGAGGAATGCAAAGCAAATTAAACAAATCTGCTTTATCGAGCGCATACAAACCTGTTTTGTCAATGGGTTGACCGCTGTCATCGCGTTTCAGTTCAAAATTAATTGGTTCCAAAGGGTCGCTGTCTTTACCACCTGTAAACTTTAACTCATCAAGTTTAATGTCTGGATTGCCTGGATTTTGATTATCGGGCGTTGCATCGGGTCGAGTCATCCCCTCTTCAATCCCTAAAATTCCATCAACCCCCGTTTTCGTTTGTACGCGAAGTAGTTGGGATTCTTGCTTTAAGACGCGATCGAGGCGACGTGAACCTGCGTTATTCTGAATAGAAACATTGCGAATGACTTCTGTAGGGCCTTTAGGGGGATTCTCAATGATCGTAAGATTGAATAGACTGTCTTTATTTAACCCATAGCGATCGGCAACATCTTTGGAAATCCCATCATAATCGACCTTGACGCTCAAATTGTTACCCCACGCTCCCGGACTTGATGCTTCCAGAACAAAACCTTTATCTTCTTCATTGGTAGTAGCAGCTTTCTTCATGACAATTAGCTTGCTTGCCTTGCGATTTGGCACAGTTACAGCTTCTCTTGCGGCTATAGAGGCTGGTTCTACTACGTTTGTTGCTGCGTCTACAACCTTATCTGTGGAAGGTTCTGGAGCATTCGCCGCATCTTCAGCCGCCTTAGCCACTTTTTCAGCGGCATTCTTAGCTGCTGCCGACTTATTTGTATCGTTTTTAATCTGATCTGCCTTAGTCCGAGCAGCTTGTTTTAGGGTATCAACGGTTGCACTCGATTGAGCTTTTGCATTCTGGATGGCTGTAATAACATCATTTGCCGCTTTTTTTGCAATCTCTCCTGCTTCTTTTTTCTGTTTTAGCATTCCGTCATTGAAGAGACGAACAATAACTGCCTGACTGCCTCCATTTAGATAGAAATCTCGCACGGCGTAGCTGAGTGGGTAATCTACATTTAACCCGCCAAACCTACGCTCAAAATCACTGAAATTGTTGATAATAGTGGGTTCGTTTTCAAGTCCCCGCAAAGTACGACCAATAAAAGCAGTAATTGAGGTAGCAACGCCAGTAATAGTGCGAACACCACTGGGAATTTCCTCAATGTAAACACCGGGATAAGTAGGTGTGATAGGCATAATCAATTCCTTGTTTTAGTGTGATTTGATAGAGATCAAAAGTGATGAAAATGAATGCTGTTCAGTGAGCTTTGAAAGTTAGTTGATCTGCTAATAACAACACCCTTGAATGGGCGCTCTACGAATTCTGTATTTTTGGTTCATTGGTCGGTTTTCTCCTCTAAAATTTTTATTTTTTGTGTCAAATTTGCTATTTCTGCTTGCTGTCTTTTAACAAGTTTTACCAAATCCCCCAATGTTTTTCGGTTATCTTGAACAACTTTGGTAAGAACGGCAACAATATCGACAACTTTAATGGCTTGCTTGTCATTAGCTGTTAGTAAGTCGGGAGTATCTTCTGCAATAAATCCAGCATGAGGCGTTTTTGACTCATCTTCTGCGTAAATAAATTTAACTGGATTAAGAGAACTGAGGATGGCTGCAACTTCTTGGCTAGATAAGCTATTAATGTTCTCTTTCAGTACTCGTGATGAAATTTGGTAAAAGCCATTGCTTTGAACCTTTAGACTTTTCACTGTTTCAGACTTGATATCGTTTACATCAATTTTCTTAGTGTAGAGTTGGCCATTAACGTATAATTTAAAGTTATCTTGGGCATTATTTAATGGTATATCACCACCAATTTTCACACTGCCGTTCTCATAAAATATCGTTGCCAATCTTTGCTCAGCAGTTTTAATTTCAAGACGATCGTTGATAATTATCGGTTTGTTGAAATAATATTGAGAATAGGTGGTATTAAATTCACATTGACTAGAATTTTGTTGTCCAATTTCAAGATATTGTTTGGCATTTTCTTCTTGGCTAATCCTCAAAATTCCGCCATTAATATGAAGCTTTTGGGCGGGATTTTGCGTACCAATACCAACTTTCTCCTTAACAGCAAGTATGGCGGTTTGATTGAATTCATTGTAGCCAATTTGCATAGCTCCATCAAAAGAGTATCCCTTTAGATTGGTTGCCGTAAATTGTAGCCAGTTATCGCTATTTGTTCGATTGATTTGAAAACTAACTGCAGCCTTTTGGTCATTATCATTATTGGTAAGTTTCAGTACGCCTCCAAGATTGAGCTTGGCATCTTCATCAGAGTCTACTCCGATACCAACATTACCAGTTTCAGGATCGATCGCAATCCGATCTTGGCTGTTGGTTCGCAGAATCAGGCTTTGGTTGTCGTAATTCTGAATGTGATTGGTAACAACACCTTGTTGAGCTTTAAGTTCCCGATCGAAGGAATATCCTGTAAGCTCAGTTGACGAAAATTGTAACCAATCATCCTTTGTAAAGCTAATAGTAGCAGTTTGTTGATTATTAGTAAGTTTTAATGATCCTCCTATATTGAGTTTGGCATCGCCATCAGGATTTAGACCAATGCCGACATGACCAGTAATCTGAACATGATCTGTGTCATGAGCGATCGCAATTCGTTCTTGATTGTTAGTTCGCAGAATCAGCCTTTGGTTGTTGTCATTCTCAATATGATTGGTAATAACACCTTGTTGAGCCTTAAGCGTCTGGTCAAAGGAATATCCTGTAAGCTTAGTTGCCGCAAATTGTAACCAGTTATCCTTTGTAAAGTTAACAGTAGCAGATTGTTGATTATTAGTAAGTTTTAATGACCCTCCTATATTGAGTTTGGCATCGCCATCAGGCTGTAGACCAATTCCAACATTACCTGTATCGTGAGCGATCGCAATTCTCTGTTGTTTGTTAGTTTGCAGGATGAGGTTTTGGTTGCTGTCATTCTCAATGCGATTGGTAACGATACCTTGTTGAGCTTTAAGTGGCTGGTCGAAGGAATATCCTGTTAGTTTATTTGCGGTAAACTGTAACCAGTTATTGCTCGTAAAGTTAACAGTAGCAGCTTGTTGATTATTGGTTAGTTTTAGTGACCCTTCGATATTGAGTTTGGCATTGGCATCAGGAACTATTCCAATACCAACATTACCTGTGTCGTGAGCGATCGCAATTCTCTGTTGGTTGTTAGTTCGCAGAATCAGGCTTTGGTTGTTGTAATTCTCAATGTGATTGGTAACGATACCTTGTTGAGCTTTAAGAGGCTGGTCGAAGGAATATCCTGTAAGTTTAGTTGACGTAAATTGTAACCAGTTATCCTTTGTAAAGTTAACAGTAGCAGTTTGTTGATTATTGGTTAGTTTTAGTGACCCTTCGATATTGAGTTTTGCATCGCTATCAGGATCTATTCCAATTCCAACATTACCACTAATTTTTTCAACTGAAATTCGGGTCGTGTCTCCCGTTTTAAAAGTTAGATTATTAGCGCCCTCTGAACTGCGAAAAACTCCCGAACTCGCTGTAATGCTGTTTCCTTTAATATCTCCATTGACATAGAGCTTAAAATTCGTTGTATCTGAAGGTAGCGGACTGCCAATGATGACAGTACCATCAACCAGCAATCCATTATCAGGTGCTTTTGTTTTGCCAGCATAAGCTTGCCCGATCGCCACTCCTCCTGCTACATCAAGTCGGTTGGTAGGTTCGGATGTACCGATACCGACTTTACCCTCAGCATTGACGATTAATTGAGTTGTCCGATCGCGATCGACAACGCGAACGATATCTAATGTGCGATCGCTAGCTGACTGATATTCAAAATTGACATCTTTCAGGTCTGAATCAAACGGAGAATTAATTTCTAATGACTTACCTTCAGAGTTACTAGATAGACTGGTAACAATTCTAGTTTGGATTTTGCCTGAAGAATCGCGAATGATAATTGCATCGCCCACACGCAGTCTTTCAAAAGTCTCTCCAATACCTGTTACTTTTTCCCTTTGGGTAGAAATTTTTTCCTCGGCAAGGATAGCTGTAGGACTCTGAATATGCAATCTAGCTAATGGTTCTTTAGTACCAACACCGAGCTTACCAGTGATATATCTCTTCTCGTTTTTATCGTATTTACTGGTTACATACAAACCAGACTGCACTTCTAGCGTTCCAGAAATTGCTCCTCCTGCTGTATCTAAACAGCGCATCAAGGGTGGGAATATTACCCGCAAATCGCGGAGTTTTTTTGGCTCCGATTCGTCTTGTTCCGACTTCTCTTGCCCAAATTCACCTTGTTCATTCACTGTAACCAAGGCTAAGAGACAGTAATTATGCTGAATTCCCTGACGATGTTGCGGTAATGGTTTACGTATTTTCTTATCAGCTTGGTCATTAGGCCATTCAATATCATTGGTTGCAGACCTTGCGGGAATTAACCAATAATCTCCTGTTTCATAAACCGAATTTTTATCAAACTTGACTTTGATTCCTGTTTCCAATTCAATCCAATCATCTGTAATAGGAATCGCGCCCTGTGGAGCATTTTTTACTTCATGGTTCCATAATCTTACTTTAGTAGTAGTAAAATCATTAGGAATTGGCCCATTTACAATTTGCAAGTCATCGAATTCTATTTTGGCATCAAAGGCTCGCTTTAGAAGAACCATTACTCCTAGCTTCCCTTTTAATTCCATTTCGTCATTGGTAATTTCAAGCCACTGTCCAGTTCTAGAGGACATCCAAGCATCCTGGTTAGATTTGCGAATTGTAATGATGTTTCCTTCTATTTTTTCAATAGCACTGACGACACTACCATTGTCCCGCGACCACTTAAATGTAGCTTTTGAATCCGTACTATTCTTGGTATTAGCTTCGTTATTATTCTGGCTCGGATTATAAATTTCAACTCGGTAGAGCAAATTTTCTAAGCGTTGATAACCCATCCCGCTAGCTTCGTTACCAGAAGAAGAACATAACTTAGCACAGGCGTTCATATATACCTGAAGAGTTTGACGATCTCGCTGAAATTTACCCCATACTCGGTCGATCAAATCTTTCCATTTAGGAGAATTCAAATCCTCTGGTAATTCTACTGTTTCTTTAACTTCTTTAGCTAGCGTATCAAATTTTTTTAATTTGAGTTGCCAAATAGTTTTTGTGCGAGTTGTTGTATCAGGAATATTGAGAGCAACTTCACGAATACTACTATCTTCAATAGTTGTGATATCTCGTTGCCAAAGATCTATATAAGCTAGATAAGTACTAGCTTGCTCTATTTTTTCTTCAGGTTTAGGATAATCAGGCTGGGTTTTGTAGGTTATTAAACGACGCACCCACAACTTCTTATTATTTGCTGAATTTATTAGCGGTAAATTATTTTTTAAGGTCAATTCTAGAGTTTGAAGGTTAACTGCTTGAATTTGAATAGCTTTTTCAAATGTTGATTCATGGTTAAAATTAGTCTTATCCGTTTCTATTTCTATCCACTGTCCTGCTGCTAACTGGCGACCATCTACAATTAGCGTATTAACCTTGATTTGCTTACGGTTCGCTCATTTGAAAGGGAGTTAGAGAAAATGGACTCTAGAAACCCTT
>CAZJJR010000219.1:0-11315 GCA_964546365.1 uncultured bacterium
ATTCCATCGGCTAAAAAGAGAGAAAACCGCCCTCGAAGTCAAGCGAGCGCTACGCGGCAAAGCCATCTACTCCTCGTCATACTGCTTAATCAGCTCCCATCCATCCCTATCTGCCGTTTGCCTATAGAGTAGCTGCGTTCTAAAACTGCCGTAATGGTCAGTTCTCCGATATGTAAACAAAAACTCTCGCCTTGTATAGATGTAGTCCCAGAACCACAACCCGCTATCAAATTGATATACAAACCCAGCCTCCATATAGAGCCAGCCATAACTAATAGAAAAGACAAAGCGGTTTTCGCCATCTGGTTTGTCGGGAAACCATACATACCCATAGAGTAAACTGTATACCCAAGGGTAGAAATATATTGATACATACATACCCAGATGATTATGCGATCCCCAGCTGCTCACTCTGTCAGTATTTGTTCTTCCAAAATACTCTGGCCACTCAGTAGTGCAACTAGCAACTGGCAACCCAAAAGGAACAGAAGTATAGCACTTAGGTGTATCATTACTCATGACTATGTTATGTAACTGACCGCTAAATTGATACTGCCACTTTACATGATTCAAGTTTCCAGAAGCCCAAACCCATGACCCCAAACTGCCATCTGCATATTCTGTCGCCATGCCTAATATTTCATCACCTGAAATCAAATTCAATATGTAGGTTTCTACTCCCGCCTCGATAGATATGAGCTCAGGATTAGCCATTCCATAGCCATCGAATACTGCTAACAAACAACGTAAACTCTTGTCCGTACTATTCCAATTAAGTTCAAGCGTCATCTCGCTTTCAGCAGATTCTGTAAATGTAAAATCACTAATATTGGTTATTTTCTTGGTTTCTTCATAATAATACACAATTGGTTCACCAAAAAGATAGGTATATGTGCTATTTAAAAATGCTGACGTATCTATGCTTGGAAGAAAATATGCCCCCTTGTATTAAGTTAAATCAGATATTAATAAGTCAAAATTATAATCATACCCATACTCATTTAATAATAACAACTGTATAATTTCATCATACATCCTGCTTGGAATCATTTGTTCAAACTCTACCCATGTTGGTAATTCCCCTTCTATTGCTTCTACTGTTCCTGTTTTCAACATCAGCTTCTTATTTGTCGCGGACGCCCATACTCGCCCATCTGTTGTCATGTAAAGCGCATCCCCAGGCGCATCCAAATCGGTAAACGCACCCAAATAGAGCACATCATCCTCTATCACTAACTTGAAGTATACCGCATCCATACCCTCAGTCTGATAAATCGGAAATAATATCCGCTGCCAATCCACGCTGTCCACGGCGACAGCCCTCGTCCCAACCATTAGCGTTGCCAAACAAACAAGAATTGAGGTGAGTAGCGATTTCATGTCATAAGGTGATACGCAATAAAACCGCGTTTGGATACAAATCTTGAAAATAATTATGCAAAAGTTTTCCGCCAAAGAAATCATCGAACAATTCGCCCTCGAACCCCTCCCGCGTGAAGGCGGCTGGTATCGCCGCAAATTTACGAGCCCCCACAATACCATCATTCCCGAAGGGCCTTGGGCAGTCCTCAAAGCCACCGCCTCCGCCATCTACTATCTGGTGACTCCAGAAAGTTTTTCCACCCTACACCGCCTTCCCAACACTGAAATCTTCTTCCACCTCCATGGCGACAGTTGCGAGCAACTCCAAATCACCCCTGACGGCACAAGACGAATCCTCCCCATCGGCAAATCCCTCCCGAACGAACAGCCCATGCTCATTGTCGAGGGTCAAACCTGGCAAAGCCTCCGCCTCAAAAAAGCCTCCCAATCCCTAGGCTGGGCGCTCTTCGCCGTAGTCGTCACCCCCGCCTTCGACTGGCAAGACTACGAAAGCGCCCCATCTTCCCTGCAAAGCTGGCTGTAGACGCGGTACTTACCCTCATAGCTCCTCCCTGCTTTGCCTGAAAACAATGAATCTAAAATTACTAAATTGCTTCAAATTAATATCTTACGTAAACCTGCAACCTTGACATAACTGTACAAAAACTCTAGTTCGTAGTTATGAAAGGGATAATCCTTGCAGGGGGCTCGGGTACAAGGCTGTACCCACTAACTTTGGTTGCCAGCAAGCAATTGCAGGCGGTCTACGACAAACCCCTGATATATTATCCCTTAACCATACTGATAGCCAGCGGGATACGCGAGATTTGCCTGATAACGACGGAAAGCGATCTCCCCTTATACATGAAACTGCTCGGGGATGGCAGCAGATTCGGTATAAGTATAGTATACAAAATCCAACAGAGACCAGAAGGGATAGCCCAGGCGTTTATAATCGCCGAAGAATTTATCGAAGATTCAAATGTTACCTTGATCCTGGGCGACAACATATTCTTTGGCGGAGATGCTTTCCCGAGAGCTTTCAGAGATTTTCGAGACGGCGCGCTGATCTTTGCCTACCACGTTCATGACCCAGAAAGGTACGGTGTTGTGAGCTTTGACAAGGACTACAATGTTACATCGCTTGAGGAAAAACCGAAAAATCCGAAAAGCAATTACGCCGTACCTGGGGTTTACATTTACGATAAAAACGTCGTTCATTTCGCTAAACAACTCAAGCCCTCCGCAAGAGGAGAACTCGAGATTACCGACCTGAATAAAGTTTATCTTCATCAGGAAAAATTAAAGGTCGTTAGATTAAGCAGAGGATTTGCATGGCTGGACGCAGGCACAAGCAGCAGTCTGCATGATGCATCAAATTACGTTTACACCATAGAAAAGCGACAGGGCATAAAGATCGGTTGCCCCGAAGAAGCCGCTATGTGGAGCGGGTTTATCAGACCGACCCAACTACAGGAAATCGCGAATTCTCTACCGAACTGCGAATACAAGAGTTATTTATTGAGTGTGGTCATTGAGGCTCAAAGAATGCATTTTAATAATGAAACAGAGTAATATACTTGTCACAGGAGGTTGCGGATTCATCGGCAGCAACTTCATAAGATATCTGGTTAATAATTGCCAAAATGATTTTAACTTAATAGTAAATTATGACTGCCTGACCTATGCAGGCAGCGTAGAAAATATTAGAGATATCTCCAATAAAAACCATATATTCATAAATGGTAATATAAATGATAGAATTCTCATTAACAAAACATTAAGAGATTACGATATCAACATAATAGTCAACTTTGCAGCAGAAACCCACGTTGATAGATCTATTGACAACTCGAACATTTTTTTTGAAACAAATGTAAACGGAGTAGTAAATCTACTTAACAATTTCAGAGGTTATACCCCTTCCTCATCCGATAAGAAACTATTCATCCAGATATCTACCGACGAAGTTTACGGAAGCCTTACGGAGTCGGCCCCCAGCTTCATCGAAACATCCCCTCTTCAGCCCTCAAGTCCTTATTCTGCGTCAAAAGCAGCAGCTGAGCTAGTCTGCTATTCTTACTATAAAACTTATGGGCTTCCCGTAATTATTACAAATTGCAGCAATAATTACGGCCCTTATCAGTTCCCAGAAAAGTTAATTCCTCTAATGACATTAAATGCGTTGGAGAAGAAGCCGTTACCCGTTTATGGCAATGGGCGAAATATACGGGATTGGATACACGTCGACGATCATTCCAGAGCTGTTCTCTCCATCATTAAGGGCGGAAAAATTGGCGAGAAATACAACATAGGTGGTAACTGCGAAATGCGCAACATTGATATCATTAACCACCTGTGCGATATCATAGCAGAGTTTAAATCAGAACCGATAGACGATTACAAAAAGCTGATAAATTATGTCACTGACAGGCCGGGCCACGACTGGAGATACAGTGTCGACTTTTCGAAGCTAAAAAATGAAACACATTGGGAACCCATTGTGGACATCAAAGAGGGCCTACGCAGTGTGGTAAAGTGGTATATGAATAACACAAATTGGCGTGAAGCTATTCACAAAAACAAATACCAAAGAGAAAGACTTGGAGTGATATGAAATTAGATCAAGGCTACTCAATCGTTGTTCCAGTATTCAACAGCCAAGACAGCCTTGCCGAATTGATCCGCAGGATTGAGACGGTGATGACTCGTCACTCGTCTAATTTCGAAGTAATACTGGTCGACGATTGCAGCAAAGATAACAGCTGGAACGAAATCCGCAAGCTGAGCGAAGCTCACAACTTTGTCAGGGGATTTCGGCTTATGAAAAATTCGGGACAGCATAACGCCCTTTTGGCAGGAATCCGCAAAGCAATCTACGAGCGTATCATCACCATAGACGACGATCTTCAGAATCCCCCCGAAGAGATTGACAAGCTCGCACCCGAAATGAACAGTTTTGATGTAGTGTATGGCTTTCCAGAAGACCAAAAACACAGCCTAACAAGAAGTCTTCTTTCGGAGATAACTAAGATCATTCTGGCAAAAGTCATGCAGGTTCCCGCAGCTCGCAGGGTGTCATCGTTTAGAATCTTTAAAACAAAATTAAGAAATTCATTTGCCAGCTACGATAGCCCATATGTAAACATCGACGTATTACTGTCATGGGGAACGAACAATTTTAGCTATGTCTATGTCGATCATAAACCGCGGGCCTACGGCAGAACAAACTACAATTTCTTTAAACTGTTCAAGCATACGGTTACGATGATAACCGGATTTTCTGTAATTCCTCTGCAATTAGCTTCATTCGTTGGGTTTCTCTTAACAGTATTTGGATTATCTATACTATCTTATTCTCTTTTTAATTATTTTTATAGTAATGCCTTACCTGGTTTCACTTTTATTGCGTCGATGGTCGCCATATTCTCAGGAGCACAAATGTTTTGCCTAGGCATAATTGGTGAATACATTTCCAGAATACACTATAAAACGATGAATAAGCCATCCTATGTCTTGGATGAGTCAACAGACAACAATGATAAAATTTAACGACAAAGCCTGCAAAGACTTCGATTTGTCTCACATAATCGATTGTATTAATAGCGGAAAAACGTCTGGCTCACACAAATACACAAAATTATGTGAACAATGGCTCAAAGATTATTTCATAAATTCGGAATCAATCCTAACGACCTCATGTACCCACGCATTGGAATTAGCCGCTATCCTACTAGATATCGGCACAGGCGATGAGGTGATCATGCCATCCTTTACGTTCGTTTCTACAGCCAATGCGTTCGTATTGCGCGGCGCGAAACCCGTATTCTGCGATATAGACCCTAACACACTAAACATTGATGCCTGCAAAATTGAGCAACTGATTACCAAACGAACAAAGGCCATCGTCCCCGTTCATTACGCCGGTATAGGCTGCGATATGGATGCAATACTTTCCATCGCTAAAAAGCACAACTTGTTTGTGATTGAGGACAACGCTCATGGTTTCCTTGGAGCACGAAATCAAACCAAGTTGGGCCAGTTCGGCACTCTCAGCACTCTGAGCTTTCACGAAACAAAAAACATTTCATGTGGAGAAGGCGGTGCCCTCATAATTAACGACAAGTCCCTCAAAAGCAGAGCCGAAATCATTCGGGATAAAGGCACAAACAGAAGCCAATTCTTGTCGGGCGTTGTGGACAAATACACTTGGACAGACGTCGGCAGCAGCTACGTATTGAGCGATATTTTAGCTGCCGTTCTTTACACTGAGTTTGTCAACTCTAGCGTAATTCAAGCCCAACGAAAGCTTATTTGGCAAACTTACCATGAGAAACTAAAAGACTGGGCCTTGTCTAACGAGGTTAAAACGCCATTTGTGTCGGTAAGCGATTCGCCCAGTTGGCATATCTACTTTTTGATATTTAATTCTGAAAAAAACAAATTCAGATTTTTAGAACACATGAAGACCTTTGGGATTGAATGTACCTCGCACTACGTTCCTCTACATAGCTCACCTTTTGGCAGTAAGATCGGTGCGACACCGCAGCCTATGCTTTACACTGACTTAATTTCGAGTTGTATCGTTCGTCTTCCTCTATACCACACTTTGACTGTCGATCATGCCAACCACATAATAGACTGCATCTGCAAATTCAGATAAAAACCATGAGTAATACCCATTTAACAATACCCACCGAAATTTTCAAAGATGAGTTTGTTTACGAAAACGGGAAATATTACTTTATAAAAGCAGAAGAATCATTGATTACCGATGATTTAGACAAAATCAAATACAGCTTTAAAAAATACCCAATTTTATATCAATTCCTAATTGACATTATAAGCCCTGTTTACACAAACAAGGATTCGCTTCGCAAGTTTTTAAATTCACAAAATGGTTTAATTGTAAACCTCGGAAGCGGGAATACCGTGCTTTTTGAAAATATAATAAATTTAGATATTATAAATTATAAGAATGTACATATTATTGCTGATATCAATAATTTGCCATTCAAAGACGGTAGTGTGGATGCAATCATTACAATAGCAGTGCTAGAACATGTTAACGACATTAACCACACGGTTGAAGAAATCTACAGAGTACTTAAATCAGGTGGTAAAGTCTACAACCTTATTCCATTTATGCAACCGTTTCATGCATCACCACATGATTATCAACGGTATACTCTAAATGGAATCAAGAACCTTCACAAAAAATTTGCCATAAACGAGGCTGGTGTTGCAGGTGGCCCTACGTCAGGCCTCTTGTGGGTTTTTCAGGATTATATCAGTACTATTTTTTCATTCGGAAATCAGAAAATCAAAAATTTTATTCTTATATTTTTACTAATATTACTTTGGCCTGTAAAGTTTTTAGATTTAATTTTTACTAAAAATAAGTATGTACATTCCTGTGCATCAAGCTTTTATGTGATTGCGACAAAGTCGTTTTGAGAGTAATTTCATTAACTCAACAATGTCATTTTTTATTACAGTAACAATTATTCCAGATAATATATACAAAGAAAAAATATTAAAGACTAAAAGCAGTAGATTTTTAGTTAAACTTAACAACTGAACAGTTCTATATGACATATTTTTATTAAAATCTTCAGTAAAGAACATGCCATAAAACAAATAAGAGTGCTCTAGCCAAAGGCCCAGTAATAGGGAAAAAATCATAGCATAAGCTATAACTCTAAAATGCGTATCCTGCAAACTCTTTAAATGAAACAGTAATGGCAACATTGGCACTATATATATTAATCTGTAATCATAACTAGAGTTTGTAAAGTAACAAAAGCTTGTAAGTACAGAACCCGTAATGTAAAAACCTACATCCCAATAATTCAAAGACGGCGTCCTTACCTTTTTAACACTTACAAAAATAAAAATTGTAATTATAATAATAAGTGCCATAACTAATGAAATTACTTTATCATTAAAATAATCAACCCCAAACAATATATCGATTTTATTAAAAACCATTGGAAAGCCATTTGCCAAAAACGTATCCGGACTTGGTATTATTTTCATAATATTATACACCTCTTCATTCTTTATAATAATATAAAATAAAGAACCAAAAAGCACAATAACAAAAGGCAGATATTTCCTATACCCACTATTTAGTAAACTAGTAAGCACAAGAACCGCTGGATAATATTTTAAAAGAAATAAATAATAACATATTAAAGAACCAAAAACCATATTAATCAATCCATTTCCCTTGTATATAATAGACAACAAAATTGCCAATATAAACACCGCCATATCTACATTACCACGTTCTATACACAACATCGCGCCTGGAGAACATATTACAAAAAAGCCTATTACACCATCTCCAACACTGCGAGGATTTAAAATAATAAATGATAAAGCCAAGTAACCAATTATCATAAAAATCGCTAATTCGAAGGCAATACTTCTATCAACTCCGAAATACCCAGGAAACAAACCCCAAGTTCCTGCAGCATTAATCCTGAATAATATATCAAGCGGATTTGGACTGTTGGTTACATCCCAACCCAATGCGTATGCTTCAAATGATGCCAATGTACCGTATGTATCTAAGAATGGGTATAATGGAAACGGAAAATGAAATCCCGTAAAATACCATAGAACTGGATGCAGAAACGGCAGTATAACAACTGCCATAGCAAGAAAATAAAATGCCACACTAATTCTTACTCTTTTTTTATTTTGTTTTACTATATCTAATAAATTTTTCATCATTTGAATAAAATGCATATTAACCCTGATATCCAGTCCGCAGACGTCCCTCCTTCGCTTGCTGAGGCTACGTTGGACCTCGCTGTCCGCAAGCTTTTTAATCTCACTTGGGAGAAAGCGCGCAGTGCCGTCTCCACGGGTAAAGTTTTTGTGGATGGCAAGCGCCGCACTGATCCTAGAGAGCCATGTATGGGCGGTTCTATAGAGCTGCGCTGGAGCGCTGCCCGCCCTCTAAAGCAAGACACCCTTGCCCGCGATTGGGTTGTTTACTACGACAGCGACCTCATCATTATCGACAAGCCTGCGGGCCTCATGGCGGTTCCCTTTCGTGAGCATGGCGACGAGCCACCTCAAAAAGGTAAGCGCGTCCCCACCGCATACGATGAAGTGCGCCGCTACCTTGGCGCACAGCGTGCCCGCAATAAATCTACAGGCAGAGCCACTGGTCCCCTCCCCCGCCTCTTTACCGTTCACCGCCTAGACAAAGAGACTAGTGGCCTCATGTGTTTCGCACGCAATGGCGCTACTGCCCGCGTCCTAGGTGCCCAATTCATGGAGCATAGTGCGGAGCGCGTTTACCGCGCCCTCGTGCACGGCCGCCCAAAAGCGGAGTCGATCACAAGCCACATTCTTGAAGATCGCGGGGATGGCATACGCGGCAGTTGGGAAAAACTCCCGCCGCATCGAAAGTCCGCCACCCCCGAGACAGGAGAGCTCGCAGTCACCCACATCAAGCCCATCAAACACTTCGGCAAATACACCCTTGTGGAATGCAGGCTGGAAACGGGCCGCACCCACCAGATACGTATCCACCTATCGGAAGCTGGCCACCCTGTCGTGGGCGAGACCGTCTACACCCGCAATTTCGGCAGCGAGCTCATTGAAAGCCCCCGCCTCTGTCTCCACGCCTGCGTACTTGGCCTTTTTCATCCAGGCACGAAGAGCCAGCTCCGCTTCGAGTCCGAGCCAAAGTTCCCGCTCTAAACGCTGGACATCCTAACCGCACCTCTACTAGGTTACGCAAAACCATTAACGATTAATGGTTCCGCCCATCTATCCATATGCACATGATGAAAGACTACATAACGCTTTTGCTCCTGACTATCTGCCCTCTTGCTGTAATTGCAGAAAATGAGCCTGCTACAGCGCCCAGCCCCGCGCAAGACTTCGCCGCCGTTGCCGCTCAGCTAGAGCCAGGTGGCGATCTCTACGCCATCATGCAGACCCGTGGCGTCATCGACTTCGTTGCAAAAACTGGCAACGACTTCATCCACGCCCTCCGCGAGTGCGACCTAGGGCTCGCCGCAAAAATTCCGCCCATAGATTACTCAATTCTCGAAAAGCATTTGATGCTCAGCCAACTAAAAGCCATCGGTGCTAGTTCCATCAAAACCAATGGCGACGATTACAGCATCCGCGTCTACTACCACTTGGACGGCAAGCCCGATGGCATCTGGAAACTCATCAAAACCGAGCCATTCCCTTTTGAGATGATCCACCACGCCCCGGCAGACGCCACCGATGTCTATGAAATGGCTTTCGACTTCACCGTCCTTCGAGATATTGCCAATGGCGTCGCAACAGACCTCTTCGGCGAAGCAGGCCCCGCCATAGTAGCCAATTTCCTCAGCCAGAAAGTCCCAGAAACGGATGTCTCCTATGACGAGCTGATTGAAGCATTCTCCAAACAAATAGGAATGGTCAGAAGTTTTGAACTTAATCTGTCAGATCAAATGCCTCCATTCGAAGAAAATTACGTGATAAAGATAAAGAATATGGGCGATATCTACACCCGCTTGCTGCCATTCATAAAAGACTACTTTGAAGTCGAGGAAACAGAGGAATACACAAGAGCTTATACCTTGCCCGATTCGGATATGTATTTCGAGCTGAGGCTAATACATGCGGACCAGTCACTTTGGTATTCCACCAATACTACCTTTCTAGAAAATTGCCTGAATCCAGAAACCACAATTGCGGACATAGACTCGCTCAAAGCCTACTTAGCCAAAACACATCCAGCTACTTTTTGTTACTCCTACTCCTCCCCAAGGCTCACGTCTGTCATGCAATCAATTTCCACGAGCGTATTTGATGCGATGGTGAGTAACACCACAGATGAACCGTTTACATTTGATCCTCTCAAAGGATTTTTAACCCGATTCTTTGGCAAATATAAATCGGAGTTTTACAATACCAGCTATCTAACGGAGAGCGGTGTTCTTAGCCAAAGCTACGCACAGCACCCAGGCCGAGATTACGCATTCGCTGTAGGGACAATTATCCCCGCAGGAGTGCTTGCAGCCATGGCCATACCAGCATTTCAAAAAGTTCAACAAACCTCCCAGGAAAAGGCTGTCATGAACCAGCTCCGCATGTTTGCCGCCGCTGGCCAAATGTATATGCTCGATAATGGGATCCCTGAAGTCAGCTATGAAGACATCGTGGGGCCGGGCAAGGAAATCGAGGAATTGATAAGTGTTGTTGGCGAAAGCTACGAAGACCTTTGGATGGATATAGACACCACCGAGCTCAGCATAGAGCTACCCGATTGCAGAGTCATCACTTACGAATTCTAGTCATTTATAACAACAAAGCCCGCCATCATCGGCGGGCTTTGTTGAATAGAATGTGTGAAGATTCCCATAACACAGAACCAACTCTCTATCATATGGATATCTTTCAAACAAAGACCGTCGGCCAGAATATCTCAGATTCACACACGGTAAACTTTCCGGTCGACGAAGGATTATTTCAGGAGAGTCACTCCGACTTACAAAATAGTGCTTATAAGGCACCTTTTGAGTCGATACTTAATGATTCATTATTGAATACTCTTCCAGACGATGAACTTAAGAAGCTAAACCGCATGTGGGGACTTAAGACAGTCTACAACAACCTAAGGACATTTGCGCTTGCAAGCCAGATGCACATGCTAAACACGGGAGTTAGAGAAGTAACCTATGATGATATCGTCGGCCCGGGGAAAATAATAGAGAAGCTCGTGAGTGTATACGGTGAAAGCTATCGCGAGTTTCGAGTCTACCTTGAATCATCAGAGCTAAACATCACACTGCCTGATGGTATTGTCATAACCTACGCATTTGAATTCTAAACAACAAAGCCCGCCATATCAGCGGGCTTTGTTGTTTTTCAAAGTTAGTGCTTAAAGTGCCGTATTCCTGTAAATACCATGGCCATGCCGGTAGCATCGG
>CAZJJR010000220.1:0-11294 GCA_964546365.1 uncultured bacterium
ATATCGGTCTGGAAGAAACGACTAAAATTATGGAAAAGCTGGATAGTAAAGGCTGGCTGAAAATCGATCCGGCGCGTCAGACTATCCATCTGCTAAATCTCAAGCAATTAACACACCTAGCAGGAAAAGTCTAAAATTCATTAGTCAGTAGTTAGTGGTTAAGAGTTAGTGGTTAAAAAATCACAATTAACTCTTAACCACTAACTGCTAAATTTGGACAAAAGACAGATGATCGATTGCAAATAATCAATCAGAAATGAACAAAGAACTTTAACAACCGATCCGAAAAATGACAGAAGCAACAATTTTTCAACCCAGCACTATAAAAAGCATTACACCAACCATTCTCTACCGAGTTGCCATGCCGCAACCTACCTCTCACTTATTTGAGGTAACTTTACAGGTGGTAGGGTGGACAAACCAAGTTTTAGATTTAAAATTTCCCGTTTGGACTCCTGGGTCTTACTTAGTCAGGGAATATGCCAAACATTTGCAAGATTTCGCTGCCCATCACGAAAAATCTGCTTTGCCTTGGCGTAAATTAGCCAAAAACTATTGGCAAGTAGACACGCAAGGCGTGTCAGAAATCACAGTTAGCTATCGGGTATTTGCCAATGAACTAACTGTGAGAACTAATCATTTAGACGCCACACACGGTTATTTTAATCCAGCTGCTTTGTGTTTTTACATACCCGGATTTGAGCGCCAACCGATCCAAATCAAAATTGTGCTGCCTTTTCCAGAATGGCAAATCACTACACCTTTACCGCACGTAAAAGGAAAAGAGAATACCTTTGAAGCAAAAGATTTCGATACCTTGGTGGATAGCCCCTTTGAAATTGGTAACCACCAATTATATGAGTTTGAAGTGTTGGGTAAACCCCATGAACTAGCAATTTGGGGAGAAGGAAATGCTCAAGCTGCTCGCATAATTCCCGATATTCAGAAAATTATCGAGATAGAAGCTGACTTGTTTGGCGAACTACCTTATGAAAGGTATGTGTTTTTGTTACATCAAGCGGCTAGCGGTGCTGGTGGCTTGGAACATAAGGATGCCTGCACTTTAAATTATTCTCGGTTTGGTTTTCGGGGGAAGGATAAATACGATCGCTTCATGCAGTTGGTAGCTCACGAGTTTTTCCACTTGTGGAACGTGAAGCGCCTTCGCCCGATCGAATTGGAGAAATTTGATTACGATGGCGAAAACTATACCACTTCTCTTTGGTTTAGCGAAGGGACGACTAGCTATTACGATTTGCTGATTCCCTTACGAGCTGGCATTTACGATGGCAAAATATTTTTGAACAATTTAAGTAAAGAAATTAACCGCTTTCAAAACATTCCTGGGCGTAAAGTTCAGCCTTTGAGCGAGTCGAGTTTTGACGCTTGGATTAAATTGTATCGTCGAGATAGCAACAGCGATAATAGCCAGATCTCTTATTATTTGAAAGGAGAATTAGTATCTCTATTGTTAGATTTGTTGATTCGGAAAAAGCATCAAAATCAACGAAGTTTCGATGATATAATGCGGCAGATGTGGGAAAACTTCGGTCGCGCAGAAACTGGCTTTACTCCAGAACAATTAAAGCAGGTAATTGAAGCGGTAGCTGGCATTGATTTAAGTGACTTTTTCAAACGCTATATTGACGGAAAAGATGATTTACCTTTTGATGATTATCTAGAACCATTTGGTTTGCAATTGAAATGTGAAGCGGATGAAGAACAACCACCTTTCATCGGTTTTACAGCCAAATTACAAAATGGGAAAGAAATCATCAACTTTGTTGAAATTGGTTCTCCCGCACAAGTGTCTGGTATAGATGCAAATGATGAATTACTAGCAATTAATGGGCTGCGAGTCACTGGAGAGCAATTAAGCGATCGTCTAAAAGATTACAAAGCTGGAGATACGATCGAAGTTACTGTTTTTCATCAAGATGAATTGCGAACTTTGCCAGTTATTTTGGCAGAACCTCGCCCCAATTCTTATAAAGTTGTAGTGGTAGACAACCCTTCTGCAATGCAAAAAGAAAACTTTGCTGGTTGGTTGGGCGTACCGATGTCAAGTGTTTTGTAGGAATTGTAAATAGTAGGGTAGTTCATTACTACCCTTTTTCCTGGGAGTCTTCTACTTTGCTTTATTACTTCTGATTTCTATACCAACGAGCCAGTTTTTCAGGGGAAATTCCTAGATAATAACCGATAATCATTAATTGGTTGATCGAAGTAGTTTTTACTATGCCTAGTTTTTGCCAACGTCGTCCAGATGTGATGGCTGGAACGGGTAAAAGGGCAATTTTACCTAATTTTTTTAAATGGCGAATTAAAACAAAATCTTCCATTATTGGCAGTTGGGGAAAACCACCAATTTGTTTAAATACGTCTGCTTTTAAAAATATTGCTTGGTCACCATAGGGTAAGGAACAAAAACGCGATCGCAAATTTACCATTTTTTCTACTAACCAGATTCCCCATATCTCTGCATCAATGGCTAATTTAAAAGCACCCGCAATTATTCCCGTTTCCGCTAGCGCTTTGGTAACCATTGCTGGGAAACCAGTCGGTAAAATAGTATCGGCGTGCAAAAATAGCAAAATATCGCCAGTCGCCATTGCAGCGCCAGCGTTCATTTGCATAGCGCGTCCCCCAGAAGAGAACAAAATTTTGATGCCTAACGATCGAACGATGGCAACGGTTTCATCCTGACTTCCACCATCTACCACAATTACTTCTAAATTTGATGAATTTGGTAAATTACTCAGTACTTGTTTAATATTTTTAGCCTCATTTAGAACTGGGATAATTATAGAAATTTTATTTTTGTTATTGTTCATTGGTCATTTGCGATCGATGGTGGTTATTCAATCGAAAATCTAAAATATAAAATCTAAAATTGCCAGGTCTTCCGGACGATCTATATCAGAAAGTTTCGGGAGATAAGCAACTGATAAGTTAAGCCGATCCGCAATTTCTATAGTTTGTTGAAAAACTTCAGCAGTACTCCAATTAATTCCTTTAAAAAGTTCGGGAATAAAGCGACTTAATCCAATTAAATAATAGCCTCCATCGGTAGCAGGGCCAATTACTAAATCATTTTGTAAAAGCAAATCAAAAGCTTGTAATATTAGCTGATAATTCAGATTAGGGCAATCAGAGCCGATAATTACGGCATAATTTATCTGATAATTAAACGCTGTCTCAAATGCTGATGACATTTTTGAACCGATATTGCCAGGAATTTGGAATTTATAGATAAAATCATCTCCCAACCACGATCGCATTAAATTTAAATTGCCACCTGTAAAATGTACTTCTACAGATATCTGATGAAGAAATGAGAGTTGTTTAGCTTGCGCGATCGCATATTCAGCCATTCGACGATGAAGATTTGCCGCACCTTCAGTACCAAGGGCGGGAATTAGTCGCGTTTTTGTTTTTCCCGGTTCTGGATAGCGAGTAAAAACAATCAAGGTTTTTTTCACAATTTCTCTTCTTATTAAATAAGATTTAGAATTCTCGCCCGTCAGCAGCCAGAATTTAATTGAAGTTTGATTAATAGACAAATAAATGCTTTTATATTAGCTGTATATCGAACATTTAGTAAAGTTTTAATTTATTTTTGCTAAGAAGCAAATAATATCATGTCCGCTCAATTACTGATAACAAAACTTGTTTGTTGTGAGGAATGCGAGTTCTGCCAGAAGTCACCAAGCTAAGGACTTCAGTCCTTACTACAAACGATAGTTATGCGAGCGGACATCATATAATTTTAAATGCTCATTTCCAACATACGTTGAATTGGACGCAAAGCGGCTATTCTGGTTGCTTCTGGCAATGTGATTTCTGGGGTACGATTTTCCATTGCTAAGTAAAGCTTTTCCAGGGTATTCAACCGCATAAAAGGACATTCATTGCAGGCACAATTGTTGGTTGGTGGCGCTGGAATGAAGTGCTTGTGTGGCTGTTGCTTTTCCATTTGGTGAATAATTCCCGGTTCGGTTGCCACGATAAATTCCTGGCTAGAACTAGTTTGAGAATATTTTAATAAAGCACTAGTTGAACCGATGTAATTAGCGTGGCGTAATACTGGTGGTTCGCATTCTGGATGTGCAATTACTTCTGCTTCTGGGTGAGCAATTTTTAGTTGGACGATCTTTTTTTCTGAGAAGTTTTCATGTACTATACAAGCTCCTTGCCAGAGTAGCATTTCTCGTCCGGTTTGCTCCATGACGTATCGACCGAGATTTCTATCTGGGCCAAAAATAATCGGTTGGTCTTTAGGTATTTGATTGACGATCTTGACAGCGTTGGAACTGGTGCAGATAATATCGCTCATTGCTTTGATCGCAGCAGAGCAGTTGATGTAGGAAATTACCAAGCGATCTGGATGAGCGGCTTTAAAGGCGGCAAATTCATCGGGAGGACAACTGTCTGCCAGAGAACATCCGGCATTTAAATCTGGTAAAAGTACCAGTTTATCCGGGTTAAGAATTTTGGCGGTTTCTGCCATAAAGTGAACGCCTGCAAAGACGATCGCATCCGCAGTCGTACTAGCCGCTCTTCTAGATAATTCTAGTGAGTCACCAATATAATCTGCTACATCTTGAATATCCGGGTCTTGGTAATAGTGCGCGAGAACAACTGCATTAAGCTTTTTCTTTAAGGCTTGAATCGCCTCAAACAAATCGCCGGGAGTAGAAGGTACTTGAGAGGATTCTTTGAGAGGAACTGTAGTAATAAACACAGTAAAAATCTATCTAAAGTAGACAGCTATAGCATTGACTTGCGTTAATTATAGTTGATTTTACTAAAAATTAATGTTCATGGGATCGTAATAATTACGTAAATAGATGGGGAGCAGGGGGAAAGGGAAGGGGAAAGGGACAATTTGTGAACTCTAACTTCTGAATTCTGACCCCTGACTTCTGACTTCTAACTTCTGAATTCTGACTCCTGACTTCTGACTTCATCCTTAAATCCCGATCCATCCTTCTTGAGTTGGCTGCCAAAATAGCTGGTGCTTGCCTATCCTAAAAAATAGATAAGGGGAAAAATCAGCATGAAAATGCCGGGTAAACAAAATCAAGTAATCAAAATAGCAGCGATCGGAGATGTTCACGACCAATGGGAAGTGGAGGATGGAGAAGCGCTACAAGCTTTGGGTGTTGATTTAGCCTTGTTCGTGGGGGATTTTGGCAATGAGTCGGTGAAGGTGGTAAGAGCGATCGCATCACTGGATATTCCGAAAGCGGTAATATTGGGCAATCACGATGCTTGGTATAGCGCTTCCGAGTGGGGACGCAAGCGATGTCCGTACAACCGCCAGAAAGAAGACTGGGTACAAGATCAGTTAGATGCTTTAGGCGAAACTCATGTCGGTTATGGCAAACTCGACTTCCCGGAGTTTAATTTAACGGTGGTGGGGAGTCGTCCCTTTAGTTGGGGTGGGGATGTTTGGAAAAATGCCGATTTTTATCAAAAGCGTTATGGAATCAGCAATTTTCACGATTCTACCCATCGAATTGTCGAAGAAGTAAGCAACGCAACTTATGACACGATTATTTTTCTGGCCCATAATGGGCCTTTAGGATTGGGGGAACGTCCGGAAGACCCTTGTGGGAAAGATTGGGAACCTTTGGGGGGAGATTTTGGCGATCCGGATTTGGCAAATGCGATCGCACAAACTAAAGATATGGGTAAATTCGTACCCTTGGTCACATTTGGTCATATGCACCACCACTTGCGCCACCGAAAAGATCTGTTGCGGACTGCCTTAGTTAGCGATCCTAATGGAACCATCTATTTAAATACCGCCAGCGTACCTCGAATCGTTCATCATATCAGCGAAAAGCGGCGCAATTTTTCCTTGATATGGCTCGAAAATGGTATGGTGTCTCAGGTATCCTTAGTTTGGGTGGGTAAAGAATATCAGGTTGTATCAGAGCAAATTATCTATCGCGCTCCTCAGTCGAGCGTTCAAAATGCCTATAGCCAGTTGGGATAACTACAGGTAGAATAAAAAATGCACCTGGAGAGGTGGCAGAGTGGTCGAATGCGCTCGACTTGAAATCGAGTGTGGCAGAGATGTCACCGTGGGTTCAAATCCCACCCTCTCCGTTGAAGTTTTAGATGTAGCCGTACAGTGACTAATGAACGGGAAGACCCAGAGGAAACCCCTTCAGGCAGAGATAACAAAGCTTAGGGGGTGCGATCGCCTTATCTCTATGAGAAATTCAACTCATTTGGTGAACGACTAGCGATCGTTCGATGACCCAGCCTCTTATGCCAGAAGCAATGGACAAGAAAGAATTAAGCGAACGCGATATCTGTACTAAGTACATTACACCCGCTTTGACCGATCGGGGTTGGGATATCATGGCTCAAATTCGCGAAGAGGTAACGCTTACTAAGGGTCGAGTGATTGTTAGAGGTAAGCTGACGACTAGGGGTGAGCAAAAACGGGCGGATTACGTGCTTTATTACAAGCCTGGTATTCCGTTAGCGGTGATTGAAGCAAAGGACAATAATCATGGCGTTAGCGATGGGATGCAGCAGGCGATCGCAACTGGCGAACTGATCGATGTACCGTTTGTGTTTAGCTCGAATGGCGATGCTTTTATGATTTGCGATCGCACTATCACCACGGGAAAGCGAGAGCGAGAAATTCCCCTTGACCAATTTCCTACACCGCAGGAACTTTGGCAAAAGTATTGTAATTGGAAGGGTATTATACCAGAAGTTGAACCGATTATTACTCAAGATTATTACCCCAGTTCAGATAATAAGCAACCACGTTACTACCAACAGATTGCCATTAACAAGACTATTGAGGCGATCGCTCAAGGGCAAGACCGGATTCTGTTAGTAATGGCGACGGGTACTGGTAAGACTTTTACGGCTTTTCAGATTATCTGGCGGTTGTGGAAGTCGGGTACTAAAAAGCGGATTCTATTTTTAGCCGATCGCAATATTTTAATTGACCAAACTAGAATTAATGACTTTAAGCCGTTTGGTTCTGCGATGACTAAAATCCAGAAGCGACAGGTTGATAAGTCTTATGAGATTTACTTGTCGTTATATCAGGCTGTATCGGGGAATGAAGAAGTTAAGAATATATACAAACAGTTTTCTCCTGATTTCTTCGATCTGATTGTAGTTGATGAATGCCATAGGGGAAGCGCCGCAGAAGATTCGGCATGGCGAGAAATCCTTAACTATTTTAAGAATGCAACTCAGATTGGTTTAACAGCAACTCCGAAAGAAACTGAGGATGTTTCTAATATTGATTATTTTGGTGAACCGATTTACACTTATTCGCTAAAGCAGGGGATTGATGATGGTTTCTTGGCTCCTTATAAGGTGATTCGGATCGATCTAGATAAAGATTTGGATGGATGGAAACCTAAGCCAGGTCAACGAGATAAGTATGGGAAAGATATCCCCGACCAAGTGTTTAATCAGAAAGATTTCGATCGAAGTTTGGTTTTAGAACCTCGTACAGAATTGGTGGCTAGAACTATCTCGGATTATCTCAGGTCGATTAATGACCGTTTTGCTAAGACGATCGTATTCTGTGAAAACACTGACCACGCAGAACGGATGCGAGTAGCTTTGGTGAATGAAAATACCGATTTAGTAGCAGAAAATCCCCGCTACATTATGAGGATTACGGGGGATGATGCAGAAGGGAAGGCACAACTAGATAGTTTCATTGACCCGGAAAGTAAATATCCGACAATTGTTACTACTTCTGAATTGCTGACGACTGGAGTAGATGCCAAAACTTGTAAGCTGATTGTTTTGGATCGCCGCATCCAGTCAATGACCAAGTTTAAGCAGACGATCGGGCGTGGGACAAGGATTGATGAGGATTATGGTAAGTTGTTTTTTGCGATCGTGGATTTTAAGAAGGCGACAACGCTATTTGCTGACCCTGATTTTGATGGCGATCCCGTACAGATTTACGAACCTAAACCTACTGACCCGATTGTGCCACCAGAACCAGGGGAAGATGAGGTAGAAATAATTGATGGGGAGATTGTTCGTAAAGCGAAGCCGGAACGGTATGTGGTAGCGGATGCGGATGTTTCGATCGCACTGATTCGAGAGCAATATTACAGCAAAGAAGGCAAGCTGATTACGGAATCGATTAAGGACTACACTAGGCAAACCGTTAGTAAACAGTATGCTTCTTTAGATGCGTTTCTCAAGAAGTGGAAAGCTACAGAACAGAAACAGGCGATTATTCAGGAGTTACAGGAACAGGGCGTACTGCTGGAAGCGTTGGAAAATGAGGTGGGGAAGGAGTTTGACCCGTTCGATTTGATTTGTCATGTGGTATTTGACCAACCTCCACTAACTCGACGGGAACGGGCGAACAATGTACGGAAGCGGGATTACTTCAGCAAGTATAACGAACAAGTACGGGCGGTACTGGATGCCCTATTGGAAAAGTATGCTGATGAGGGCGTTGAGGATATTGAGAAGATGGATGTGCTGAAGGTGAAGCCGTTAAGCGATATTGGCACGCCTTTAGAAATACTAAGTCTTTTTGGTGGAAAGCCTAAATACTTGCAAGCTCTGGCAAAATTGAAAGAACATTTGTACGAGGCATCGTAGATATGACGGTATCTCAATCAGAAACTCAAACCTTCAACCTTTACGATCGCGATTTTTGTTTGTGGGCAGAAGAAACAGCAAAACTTTTGCGCGAGGGAAAGTTGTCCGAAATCGATTTGGAACACCTAATTGAAGAAGTTGAAGATATCAGTGGGAGTCAAAAGCGGGCATTACTAAGTAATCTCCGAGTTCTTCTGATACACCTTTTGAAGTATAAATATCAACCAGAGAAACGTTCTAAAAGTTGGCGGAATACGATTATTGAACATCGGATTCGTTTGGAAGATACTTTTGAGGAAAGCCCTAGTTTGAAAGAGTATTTTGGAGAAATTTTTGATAAAGCATATCAGAAAGCTAGAAAACAAGCAGCACAGGAAACTGAATTGCCTCTCAATATCTTTCCCAGCGAGTCGCCTTTTACTCCCGAACAAACTCTTGACGAAGATTTTTTACCTGAATAGTTTTACAGGGCAGACACATGGATCTGCCCCTACACGAAGATTTTTTACCAGAATAATGACCAATGTCTATCAGCACGACGATTAAAACGATTCAAGACATCATGCGGAAAGATGCGGGTGTGGATGGTGACGCACAACGCATTAGTCAATTGGTGTGGATGATTTTCCTCAAGGTGTTCGACTCCCGTGAGGAAGAGTATGAACTGATGGAGGATGATTACAAGTCGCCTATTCCAGAGGCTTTGCGGTGGCGACATTGGGCGGCGGATGCTGAGGGAATTACGGGAGATACTTTACTGGACTTTGTGGATAATGCCCTGTTTAAAACGCTGAAGGATTTAAGGACATCTACAAATCCGCGTGGGCAAATGATTGGTAAGGTGTTTGAGGATGCCTACAACTACATGAAAAATGGCACTCTCATTCGTCAAGTTATTAATAAACTGAATGAGGTTGATTTTAATAAGTCGGTACAAAAGCAGCAGTTTAGCGAGATTTATGAGAAGATTCTCAAGGATTTACAAAGCGCGGGAAATGCAGGGGAATATTATACGCCTCGTGCGGTAACGAAGTTTATTGTTGATAGAATAAATCCTCAGCTTGGGGAAGTGGTGTTAGATCCGGCTTGTGGTACTGGTGGTTTTTTGACAGCAGCGATCGATCATATTCGCCATCATTTTAAAAGTGCTGATGTGCCGGAAAAACTACAGGGTAACATTCGGGGGACTGAGAAAAAACCGTTACCTTATAACCTGTGCATGACGAATCTCATATTGCACGGGATCGATCTGCCTTCGGTGGAACATGACAACACTTTGGCACGACCGTTAAGGGATTATAGCCCCAATGAACGAGTTGATGTGATTGTCACTAATCCGCCGTTTGGAGGGATGGAAGAGGACGGCATTGAGAGCAATTTTCCGGCGGCTTTTCGCACTAGGGAAACAGCCGATCTGTTCCTTTTGTTGATTATGCACTTGTTAAAAGATGGGGGGAGAGGGGCGATCGTTCTGCCTGATGGGACGCTGTTTGGTGAAGGTGTGAAGACACGCATTAAGGAAAAGTTGTTGCAAGAGTGTAATCTACATACAATTGTGCGTTTACCGAATGGGGTATTTAATCCTTATACGGGTATTAAAACTAATTTACTATTTTTTACCAAGGGAGAGCCAACCGAAACGATTTGGTACTACGAACACCCTTACCCACCGGGATATAAGTCTTACTCGAAAACTAAGCCGATTCGATTTGAGGAGTTTGAACCTGAGCAAAAATGGTGGGATAACCGAGAAGAAAATGAGTTTGCTTGGCAGGTTTCGGTAGAGGATATCAAGGCGAATAACTACAACTTAGATATTAAGAATCCTCATCGAGTTGATGTAGAACACGCCGATCTTGATGAAATGTTGGTAGATTATCAAAAGTTGATGGGAGAGTTGGATGAGGTGCGGAGTAAATTGAAGTTTGAATTGATGGAAGCGTTGAATCAAGACCAATAGATAGACTAGGTAAATTTTATGAAATATGACCCTAACAAACATCATCGTCGTTCAATTCGTTTACAGGGATATGACTATTCTCAACCAGGTTTATATTTTGTGACTATTTGTATGCAAAATCGCGCCTGTTTGTTGGGTGAAATTCAGATGGGTCAGATGCAGGTAAATTCAGCAGGCGAAATGATTTGTAGATGGTGGAATGCGCTGCCTGATAAATTTCCATCGGTGGTTATTGACGCATTTGTAGTGATGCCCAATCATTTTCATGGCATTATCGTCATCACCGATAACCCTGTAGGGGCCGTTGAGGGCGCACACGCGGGTGCGCCTCTACCGAAATCAATCGATCGTATTGGTAATGTAGGGGCAGACCCATGTGTCTGCCCCGATCCGCCTGTTTGCCCCGATCCGCCTGTTTGCCGCAATCCCAACAATCGCGATCGCACCCAAATTCCGGGCGCACACAATGTTCAGGGCGCACACGCGGGTGCGCCCCTACCGAAATCAATCGATCGTATTGGTAATGTAGGGGCAGACCCATGTGTCTGCCCCGATCCGCCTGTTTGCCCCGATCCGCCTGTTTGCCGCAATCCCAACAATCGCGATCGCACCCAAATTCCGGGCGCACACAATGTTCAGGGCGCACACGCGGGTGCGCCCCTACCGAAATCAATCGATCGTATTGGTAATGTAGGGGCAGACCCATGTGTCTGCC
>CAZJJR010000221.1:0-9309 GCA_964546365.1 uncultured bacterium
AAACAACGTGATTTGGCATAAAAACCGGTTTGCAGATAAAATAGGCCGTCTGGGCTCCATTTGGGGAGCCCGCACAGCCTCAAACGCGGTTATCTTCATGCGTGTGGGCTGTTAATTCGCTTCACGATCGAAAAATGCCTTACCCAGTTCCACCGCCCGAACCGCCTGCTATTATCAATCAATTACCATCGGTCAGTATTCAAGAACCTTTTGTTACCAGGGAACAACTGATTACCGATCGCCAACAGACCGCTAAAAACGAAATTTTGCCCCATCGAGATGACGGGGTGAGAGAAGGGAGAGCGCCGGAGAAGCTCGCTCCCATCTCCCCATCACTTATAGATAGAAATACGATCGGGCAGCCAAAACAAGAGCCTATACCGGAACCTTCTAGTACGGTAAAAAGTGCGGCGATGTTAGGAGAGCCTTTGAGTTTGGGAGTTGCTGGGGAACTTGGGTCAGAATCAATTACTTCCAGCAAGATACTTTCCGATCGCGATCGTAGAAATAACGAACTAGCTGCGGATACTGCTGTGCGGGCGATCGACGAGATGCTGGCATCTGGTGAAACCCCTCGTTCGGTTAACTCTGCAATCAAAGAGAAAGAAGAAGAAATCACCTACTCGACGCTACGGGATAGGGAACTCAGCCAAGATAATTTTGGTGAATTGACTGCCGGGGTTGACTCTTCCCCAACTACTCCCCTGCCAGGAGAGAGGCTTTCCCGCTCCCCCTTCTCTACCCCCCTTAAAAAGGGGGATAGCGAGGTTAGGTTTTCCGAAGTTGGCAACAGTATCGCTCAAGCACCGACCAATCCCAGACGAAGAGATACTCTTCCTCAATTAGAACCATCTGCCAATCCGAGAAGAACAGACACGCTTCCCCAATTAGAACCCTCATTCCCCACTCCGATCGAGGAAATTGCACCAGCAGGACATATCGGGCCGATCGTTGGCCCGATCCAGACCCAAACTCAAACTCAAAGACAATCAACTCAAGGGAATCAAGCTCAAGGCAATCAAATACCTGGTAGTACTGGGACACCGGATCTCGGTTCGACGATCGTCGGAGTAGTGGAATTGGCTTCGGATCGTCAAGAATACGATGCGATTAGGCAAATCTTCACTGGGGAGGGAAATGTTTCCCTGCGGTATCAAGGAGGACTGATCGAAGCCGATCGCATTCAGGGTAACTTGGTGAATCGGATTGCCGTAGCGGAGGGCAGAGTGGCTTTCCAGCGGGGTCAGCAATCACTGCGCGGTCAAAGACTGGTGTATAACTTGTTGCAAGACCGAGGCAACATCCAAAATGGCAGAGGGGAAATTTTTTCTCCGACTAGCGGGACGGATTTAGCGTTTGATTTGCCAAATACTGGTTTAGTGCCTCCTCTGGTGGCGGATCGACCTTTGAGCGATCGCCTGCTCAACCAGCACAACAAGTGACCAATCCAGGTCAACTGAATGTTTTGTTTGGCGGTACCAGACCCGGTAGCGGTTTACCGCCATTTGGTAGGGGCGGTCAAGTTAACCGCGTTCGTTTTGAAGCAGAGAATATCGAGTTTTATCCTAGAGGTTGGACTGCTACCAACGTAAGGCTAACTAACGACCCGTTTTCGCCACCAGAATTGGAAATTAGGGCCGATCGCGCCGTATTGACCCAGGTATCGCCGTTGCGGGAAGAAGTGGTGCTGACGCGACCCCGTTTGGTGTTCGATCAAGGTTTGTCGATCCCGATTTTGCGATCGCGCTACGTATTCGATCGCTCTCCTGGCGATCCGCCGATCGTGGTGTTCGGCTACGATGCAGAAGAACGGGGGGGTGTGTTTGCAGAGCGTACTTTTGACATTTACAGAAGTCAGCGAGTGCGTTTTCGAGTTACGCCCCAATTTTTCATTCAACGGGCGATTACTCAAGGTTTTGGCAATCCTGCCGAACTATTTGGCGTGCGATCGAGATTTGATGCCGTGCTTGGCCCACGGACTGCGATCGGCGCAGCAGCAGTGGTGAATAACTTCGGCATCGAAGACATTGACGAAAAAGTACGGGCGAGTCTGCGTTTGGTGCAAATTATCGGTACCAAGTTACCCCACCGACTTACCTTGGAATATAGTTATCGCGATCGACTTTTCAACGGTTCTTTGGGATATCAAACCGTACAACAATCCCTTGGTGCTGTCTTGACATCTCCCCCCATAAATGTAGGGAAAACAGGCGCTATTTTGACTTATCAAGCTGGCGTACAATATATTAACGCCGATACCGATCGTTTAGACTTACTCGAACCGATCCGAGATAATAACAGAACTAATTTAAGTCGTTTCCAACTCAGCGCTTCTTTGTTCCGTCCCATCCTCCTCTGGCGAGGTAAACCATTACCTGCCACCCCAACACAAGGTTTACGATACTCCCCCGTACCAGTAGTACCTAATATTCGGCTCGTTCCTAGCTTGACGGGTACTACCAGTTTGTACAGTAGCGGCGATAGCCAAAATTCCTTAACTGGTAGTATTGCTTTATTTGGACAATTCGGTCATTTTTCCCGACCTTTTCTAGATTACACGGGCTTTAACATTCGTTATACCCAAGTTTTGAATAATGGTTTATCACCGTTCTTTTTCGATCGATTAATAGATGAAAGGGTGCTTTCTTTTGGGATTACCCAACAAATTTACGGCCCGATTCGCATTGGTTTTCAAACAGCAATTAACTTAGATACCAAACAAAGTATCAGTACCGATTACTTTATCGAATACAGTCGTCGTACATACGGAGTTACTTTGCGTTATAACCCCGATCTACAGTTAGGTGCTATTTTATTCCGCGTTAGCGATTTCAATTGGAATAATGGCAATCAACCTTTTGGTGGTTCTGGAGTTCGCTTTATCGATACGGGGATTTTGCAAGATTATTAACGCTAGCAGAAACCCGGTTTCTTAAAGAAACCGGGTTTCTAGCCTCAACTAAGATCTAGATGTTGTTTTTTCCCTTGATTCATCCTTACAGAAGAAACAATTATGGTTTAATCTCTATCGTTAAGACAACGTTACTCGTAAGTTTTTGAAGAGGTTGCCAGGTAAAGAGCGATCGTCGAATTGCTTCGATAACAGTTTGTTCTTTTACTGAAGATGCTTTTTCATCAAGCACACCCTTTCTAACTCGTGTTTGAAGTGGTCGCCAAGTAAGGATCGATTTTCGTATTGCTTCGATAACAGTTTGTTCTTTTAACGAAGATGCTTCTTCATCAAGAACAACCTGTCTGACTCGTCCTTTGTTAACCTGAAACTCGAAGACTAATTCACCACTTACACCTGCTGGGATTTGGATAGATTTCAAGTGTTGGATGAGAAGTGCGATCGCATTTTCATCTAGTCCAGTTGCACTCACGATTTGTAGACGATCGATCGAAGATGTTCCCGGTAATGGAAGTTCTGCGAATTCTTCTGCACGTCTCCCATCTTCATCTTTAAACAATGAAGGATTGATTAGTGCAATTTCAAAATCTTCTAAATCTTCCAGTTCTTCAAAGGTTGGCATTTCTGAAGGCGCAGGAGAACGAGAAGGAATCGGTGGCGGAACGGGTGCTGACGGTCGCGCTGCTGAAGCGGCTTGTGGTGGTACAGATTCTCTCCTTACGGGAATGCTACGAGATAACATTGGACTTGCAGGTGCAGCAGCGCCAAAAACACCTTGATAACTGACAGCTTCCGGCATTTCCACAGGGACTTGCATGGAAATGGAAGCATCAGTAGGATTAACTCGCACGTCATCGCTGACTGCTACAAAAGCGGTATATTGCGATAATAATTGATAACTTAAAGCCGTATTTGTTACCGCTTCTACACCTGTTTTTGTTTCGCCGCGTACCATTTGATTCATCAAATCTTTAATGCGAGAACGTCCCCAAAGTTGTGCGATCGCAATATTTCCCGTTTCTTCAAAGTTTAAATTAAAAGTTTGGTGATAGCGCATCCCACCCGCCGCAATTCCACTAACTTGCAGTTTTCCACCACAACGATCTGACTTGCGTCCAAACAATACTAATGGTTGTTCTGCAAACAAATCTGGTGGATTGTCAGGATAGATTACAGGTGATTCTCCATCGCCTTCCCATTGCAAGTTAATGTTAGCAAGAACGGGATTGTTGATTTGACGGAAGAACTTTTCAACTACTTCATCAGTTGGTTCATCATGTCGAATAATTCGTGCAATTCCTCGTCCTAATTCCGCCACTCGATTGAGCAAGAAACGATTTACCGAACTACCAGCACCAAAGCTATAAAGACGAACTCCGGGTTTTAGATTTTGCTGCACTTCTGCGAAGATTTGATTTTCATTACCGATATAACCATCAGTTAACAGTACGATACTCCGCAATCGTCCCGGATCGGTAACAGGAAAATTCAACACTGCTCGAATTCCGCGTAACATTTCCGTTCCGCCACCTGCATTCAATTGATTGATATATTTAATTGCACGGGAGCGATTTTGCGGTGTATTGGGTAAAGGAACTGGTGAAAGTTGCTGGGTTGTATTGGCAAAATTGATGATGCTGAAAGTGTCGTTTGGATTGAGTCCGTTGATAAAACGGCGCATCAATTCTTGACATTGCATTAATGGCGCACCGTGTTGAGAACCAGAGGTATCGATTAGAAATACTACATCTTTCGGAACCATTTGATCTGGTTGATATTGGATAGCAGGAATCAAGTAAAGTGCAAAGTGTCCGCCTCGATCGTCTGCTTGGGTAAGGATAGTTGTTTGAGTGCGATCGCCTGCTACTTGATAGCGTAAAATCAAGTCTTTATTAGGGATAGTATCTCCACCCGCTAATTTAACTCGCACGATTTGATTTTGATGGGAAACTTGGATTTGATGAGATGGCGATCGCACATCCAGAATCTCAACTCCCGCATCAATTTCAACAGTTACATTAATGTCATGTCGCGAACGAGTTCCTGCTGGCAAAATCGGCGCATTTAACCGAGAAGCATCTGGCACTAAATCGGTATCTTGATTTAATGTCATCGGTGCAACTGCCGAACCACTTCCTACTGCATTGCTATCAATAGTCGTGCCTGGAATATAACGAGGGCCAACTACCATTGGAAACACAAATTCATAGTTTCCTCCCTCGAATTTCAAGCTATCGTTGTAGCGAATAATCACGTCGATTTGTTCCCCCAGCTTGATGTTAGCAAGAGATTGAGTAAAGATGTTATCTCGTTCTTGTTCGAGGAGTCCGGCGGTGCGTCCTTGTTGCTTGGCTTGTTCGTAAATGGCTAAAGCTTCTTGACGTTTTTTGATGTTACCTTTAATTATGCGATCGCCAATGCGAATCAGCATATCATCAACCGCCGCTTCATCCGGTAACGGGAAAATGTAAACAGCTTCCAGGGTAGTTGTAAAAGGGTTTTCAAAGGTTTGAGTAACTTCTACTCGCGAAATATTTCCCGCTACCTTTGCTTCTACTTCAGTGTGCTTGAGAGGAAAAGCAATTTTTTGTCGATTGGGAGTTTGAACGTATAAACCACCAATATTGCGATCGAATGTTTGAGTCATAGCGGTAATCTCCACGCGCATTTGTCTGATGTCTTTAGCTTAGGCGCGTTTACTGGGGAGAAATGCTCAGTTTTGTGTTCAGTCGATGCTCAGTGGTTGGTTCAGTAGTGGATTATACTTCACCGATGATTTGCGATCGTTGCTAAAAACTCAATCTTTCAAAAGTGATATCAAGTGCGTGATGCTACAATAATTCCATGAAGTTTGAGTGGTGATTCGATTCGTCTGATTAGTGCAAGAGAAGTAACGCGAACAGATCGAGAACCCTATGAAGAAGGTTGAGACAAAAATGGAAGACGATTTGCGATCGGAATATGATTTAAAGAATTTACGAGTCAGAAAGTTAGGTTATAGACGTAAAAATTATCGTGGAACAATAGTTCATTTAGAACCTGACGTGGCAGAAATTTTTCCTAATGCTGATGCAGTTAATGAAGCTTTACGGTTTTTGATTATAGTTAAGCAGGAAAACCAACTTAATTCTGTTCTAACGAAGGAGAACGCTGCGTTAGAAAAAATAGAAGACCACTGGTATATTGCCGAACTTGTTATGGAGTGCCGCGTAGAAAGGGAACCGCTCAATGTTATTCATGTTAACATCGTTCTCGTTCGTGCCAATTCACCAGAAGAGGCATTTGAAAAGGCTGAACAGCTAGGGCGAGATGGTGAAGACACTTACCTCAATCCTAATAACCAAATAGTTACTTTTACTTATCGAGGGTTGCGAGATCTAAATATTATTCATGATGAGTTAGAACATGGCGGTGAGTTAATGTTTGAAGAAAAAATCGGAGTATCCGAACGTGAATTACAAAAAATGCTTACTCCAAAATACGAACTAGCTGTCTTTCGTTTATCAGAAATGAAAGATTCATCCAAGCCAAGCTACAGTTGCAAAGAAATCATGGATGAAGTAACAAGAATATTAGATAGTGGTGGAGCTTAGGATTTTGAAATTTTAGGTTGAGTCAAATGCAGCAGATAACACAAGCAAAAATTAGTAGAATTAAAAAAACTATCAACCAGGCTACCACCTATGCTAAAAACCATTGAAGGTATTTATCAAAATGGGAAAATTGAACTGACTGAATTGCCGCAGGATGTGAGCGATCGCACTCAAGTCCTCGTCACCTTTCTCGATCCTGCTAAAATCGATGCTGCAAAACTGCGGGAATTGATCGAGCATTTAGAAACGATCGCAGGTATCCAGCAAGGATTCGAGGAACTTAACTCAGGTCAAACTCGCCCGATCGGAAATTTTATCCAAGAAATGCAGCACAAGTCTAATATTTTAGATTAAAAATACTCCAATTGCTGAAATGCAGATATAGCAACCTTACCAATAGTTATATTATGGAACCCTTAATCGAAAACATTGTTAGTAAATTACATCATCTACCTCAACCAAAATTAAATGAGGTACTTAATTTCGTTGAATTCTTAACTTGGCAGGAAGAACGCGGAAATGCTTTAGATGTGAGCGATACGCCTTCGGAGTCGTCAGCAGAAATTGACGATCGCACTTTTGAAGATGTCGCAAATCGAGTAGCTGAAGAACTAGCTAAAAGCGTTGGAACGAATCTACCGTTATTATCTGATTACGCTGTCAGCCGTGCAGGGATTTACGAGGAGCATCCCTAGCTGTGATTTACCTCTTAGATACAAATGTTCTGTTGCGTTTTGCCGATATCAGCCAAAATAGATATTAATCGGCGTTCTCAACAAGCCTATGTCTAACTCGCTCTCAGCATCAACGGAAGGATTGGCTCAAGTAGATCGATCGCGTCAGCGTCTTGGGTGGACGAAAACTAGTACGGCTCGTTGGTGGCAAGATGCTCATACTTCTAGAGCAACTTTACGTCGATTCTGGCAAGGAGAACGGATTCAGCGAGAAATTTTTATTGCAATTTGTCAGGCGGTTGGTATTAGTAACTGGGAGTCAATAGCAGATAATTCTAATTTAGAATCTGATTCAATTTCAGAAGTTTCAATATCTCATATTGACTGGAGCGAAGCACCAGATATTGAAAGTTTTTACGGACGCGATCGCGAATTAGCACAACTAGAACAATGGATTACGAAAGAACGCTGCAAATTAATCACGGTTGTGGGGATTGGTGGTATTGGTAAAACCTCTCTCATCCTTACTTTGGCAGACCGGATTCAATCGGAATTTGAATATTTAATTTGGCGATCGCTTCATACTTACCCATCAGTTATTTCTTTACTGGATAGCGTTTTGAGTAAGTTTAACCAAACCGCTGTACAGGATATTCACCAAGGAGCAACACAACTAATAAATCTATTGCAAAAACATCGCTGTTTATTGATATTAGATAGTTTAGAAACTGTTCTAAGTCAAAAAGAAGAGATACATCGATACGCTCAATTAATAGAAAAATTAATTTCCAATCGTCACCAAAGCTGCATTTTGATTGCCAGCAGGGAGAAACCAAAATGGATTGAAAATGATGCAAAAGCTGTTGGTTATTTAAATTTACAAGGTTTACGAAAACCAGATGCTTTGGATTTGTTGAAATCTAAAGGATTTACGGGTAAAGAATTGGGATTATCACCTTTAATTCAAATGTATCGCGGTAATCCTTTAGCTTTGAAACTGGTAATCCCATTGATTGAATCAGTATTTGCTAAAAATGTGGCAGCATTTTTGAATCAAAATACTTTAGTAATTGGCGATCGCTTACAAGCTATTCTGAAACAGCAATTAGAGCAAATCACCGATTTAGAACTAGATATCCTCTACTGGTTAGCTATTTGGCAAGAACCAATTTCTTTTTGTCGATTGCAATCTCATTTGCTGATATCTGTCGATCCAGCAACGGTTTTAGAAGGAATTGCGGCTTTAGAAAGGCGATCGCTATTGGAAAAATGGATTACGGTTGATGAAATGTCATTTACGTTACAACCGATCGTGATGAAAATGGTTACCGATCGGTTGGTGGAAAGCGCCGCTCAAGAGATCGATCGCGTTGTGCAAAGCAACGATATTCGTCATTTTAAAATATTGCGAACTCACTGGTTATTGCGTCCCGGTACTGACGATATCGCAGGCGATCGCATTTTGCAGCAACTCCGAGAAAAACTGTGGTGCAGATATAATGCAATTCTGCCACAAACTCTTGAGCAAATTTTGTTACTCCTCAAAGATAAAACGCCTTTAGCAATTGGCTACATCGGTTGCAATTTAATGGCTATTCTCAAACAGATAAAACCAGAAACGACGGAATGAGATATCTTAATTAGCAATTAAGTAAAATTCCGTAATACAATAAGTGCTAATGAAGTCATTGGTTATTGGTAATGGGAATTTAAGGACGAACGATCGATCGCAAATGACCAATGACCAATGACAAATGACCAATGACAAATTACGATTATGACAGACCAACAGCCGAGAACTCGTCAAGAACTGTACGATCGCATTCGTCAAACTTCCAGGGAAGAAGTGATTCTGGAAGAAATGATTCGCCTGGGCTTTTGGCCCGCTCAAGGGGAAGTACCAACCGATCCGGCTGATGAAATACGTCGTCGAGGAGAAATTCAGCGAGAACTTAGCGAACTTTACAAGCAAAACCGCAAACTGCACAACGAAGAATATCTCAAAAAGCAATTTTACAAACAACGCTTAGAAGAGTCGAAGCGGAAACAGGAAGAAAACAAACAACGGCGGGAAAGAGAAAGACAAGAACGGGCAGAAGCTTGGCGACAAAGGAAAGAGCAGGATATTGTT
>CAZJJR010000221.1:9344-11204 GCA_964546365.1 uncultured bacterium
TGGCGGTCTGAACTACACTGGATGCAATCTAGAACGGTTGCAAAGTTACGGCTTACCCGATTACGGTACGGCAGAACAAATTGCCACGGCAATGGGAATTACGATCGGGCAATTACGTTTTTTAGCATTCTCTCGCAAAACTTCCCCCATTTCTCATTATATTCGCTTCAAAATTCCCAAAAAAACCGGAGGCGAAAGAATTATTTCTGCCCCCATGCCTCGCCTCAAAAAAACACAATATTGGATACTTAAAAATATATTAGAAAAAGTCGAACTGCACGACGCCGCTCACGGTTTTCGTCCGGGACGTTCCATCGTCAGCAACGCACAAAATCACGTTGGTGCAGAAGCAATTATTAATTTCGATTTAAAAGACTTTTTTCCTTCGATTTCTTATCAACGAATTAAAGGACTTTTTCAATCATTAGGATACTCGGAAGCCGCCGCTACCATTTTCGGTTTACTTTGTACCGAACCCGACATTGAAGAAGTAGAATTAGATGGCAAAACCTACTACGTAGCGCTGACAGAACGCCACTTACCCCAAGGCGCACCAACCAGTCCAGCGATTACAAATATTCTCTGTCGCCGACTCGATCGCCGCCTCGCTCAAATGGCTGAGAAATACGGTTTTGTTTATACTCGCTACGCTGACGATTTAACTTTCTCTGCTTCCGGCGATCGCCGTCGCCATATTTGTAATGTCCTCAGAAATACAGAGTCAATTGTTGACCACGAAGGATTTGCGATTAATGAAGAGAAAACCCGCATTCTCCGCAATTCTGCCCAGCAAGATGTCACTGGGGTAGTAGTGAATAGCAAACCAAATGTTGATAAAAAAACTTTGAAACGTTTTCGCGCTACTTTATATCAAATTGAAAAAGATGGTATTGAAGGGAAATTTTGGGGTAACTCTTCTGACGTGCTGGCTTCGATTCAGGGATTTGCTAATTTCGTGGCAATGGTTAACCCCCAATTAGGTGCAGAATTTCAAGCACGAGTGAAACGGATTAAAGAAGGAAAGGGGCTAGGGACTAGGAAGAAAGGAAAAAAAGGTGAATTCTAACTCCTAAGTTCATCCTTCATCCTTCAGATTTCATCCTTCATCAAGTATTTATCGATCGGCGGCCAGAAATTATTAATTCTTCAACCAAAATTCCTCTACCATTAGGCATACTTTTAGAAGAGCAGCTAATTAGGGCTCCTGGTAGCAGTTCGCCTACCGAGTAAAAATCTAAAACTAATTGCCAGTCAATGTATTATCAAACTGCTTACGGGCTGGGTATCCAGTCTGAGTTGCCGCTACCAGCGCTCGTGTCAGGAGCTACCACCGTGGATGTGGTAGTCAAAATGGGAAAAGTAGACCGAACTGTATCGGAAATCGCTAGTCCGAGTAATTTTTTGTTACGCGCTTCTCAAGAAGAAGCTTGCTTTTATTGTGAAAAAGTGGGCGCTTTCTTGGTAAAAAATGGACGAGAAATTATCGTAGATGCGAATTTAGGTGTAGATCGGGGAGTACTTAGTCATTTTCTCTTAGGTTTACCTTTAGCAATGTTGCTGCACCAGCGGGGTTTACTAATTCTTCATGGTAGTGCTGTGGCTATTAATGGTGCGGTGGTGGCATTTGTTGGGAGGTCTGGGGCGGGAAAGTCTACGATCGCGGCAACTTTTCATCGCGACAATTATCCGATCGTAACCGATGATATTTTAGCGGTTGATATTAATATTAGCGGTAATATCAGGGTGATTCCCAGTTACCCTCAACTGAGGTTATGGCCGGAAACGATTAATTTTTTGGGAGAAGTGCCGGAAAATTTACCACAAGTTTATCCAAAGGCAGAGAAACGGGCAAAAACTCTT
>CAZJJR010000222.1:0-1569 GCA_964546365.1 uncultured bacterium
AAAAAGTTACATTGCTCAATTAGTAACTAGAAAAATTTTAGAAGGTTTTCCCGATGGTCTTTATCAACCAAACGCCCCAGTAACGAGAGCGGAATTAGCCTCAATTTTGCGAAAAGCTTTTAACCGAAATAAAATACGGAACGTTATCGCGTTTCAGGATGTACCGACTAACCATTGGGCTTATCCCGCTATCCGAGAAGCTTATGAAATGGGTTTTTTAGATACTAATACCAATCGAGTATTTAACCCAAACCAACAAGTTTCCCGTTTAGATGTGTTGGTTGCATTGGGACGGGGTTTAAGATATCCGACCAACGGTTCTACCGACACCATTTTACGAGTATACCGGGATGCTTCGGCAATTCCCAATAGCGATCGCGATCTGATCGCTGCCCTCACAGAACGAGATATGGTAGTAAGTTATCCCAACGTGCGATATCTTTATCCCGCCAGAACCGCCACCAGAGCAGAAGTCGCTGCCTTAATTTACCGCGCTTTAGTCAGTACCGGACAAGCCGAAGATATCGTTTCACCCTACGTAGTAGTAGTAGCATCGCCTACCAGCTATTTAAACATCCAAGAACAACCCCGCCCTCAGCAAACACCCGCCACTCGTCCTCGTTCTTCCTCCGCCAGAACAAACTCAAGACGCTAGACGAAAGGAGGCAGAAAGCAAAAAGGAACACAATGTTAGCTAAGCTTAATTTTAGTAACAGATAAAAGTTCTAACCTTATTCAACCAACTTTCTACCTCCTTTCTTCCCCTGAACTCCCCCACTTTCAGATAAAAAGAAAGTTAACCCAGATTTGGTATATAGCTATCCTATTTGAGTAATTAACCCCACCCTAGCCCTTCCCTTACTAAGGGGAGGGTTGGGACTTCGTAGGGGCGAAGCATTCGGGCGACAAATTATCGGTTCAAAGCCTAGATTTTCTGTCCGAATGCTTCGCCCCCTACTATAGATGCTTTTTGCTTCCAAGTTAAGATAATTTTTGCTTGAGTTGTTGTAAATGTTCTGGACTCAAAGTTACTTTTACTTCTAATTTCTGTTGAGCATCCCTAAATATTAAAAAATGATTCCCGTCTTTTTCTTTAAATTCAAATTGACTATTAGTTATTTCGATTTTTTGATAAATAACTTCCTGTAAGCCAATCTGAATCACCACTTCCTTTTGCGACTGGGGATACACGTACAAATATTGATGCAAATGATCTAATTCTAATTTTTGGGGTGTCGTGCTACGCTCCTGCTGAGAATCTGGTTTTTGCCAATAAAGCGTAATTCCCCGAATCTGCGGATTTCCGACCCTAAATACTTCATCAAATCTTTGAGAATCCCAATCAATTTCCTTAACATCTGCCGTCGGAGGAATTAATCGCTGTTTCCAGCTAATTTGTTTGTTATTTAAATTAGCAAACCATTGTTGAATCAAAGCGAAATTACTAGCATTTTCTGGATTAAAGCTTCCTTGTTGCCAAACGATAGTGAATGCCATAATACTATATCCAAATTTATGATATGTTACAAATTGCTATCTGGGATTTTTGCCTGCGCCCCCTCGGTCGCG
>CAZJJR010000222.1:1579-10172 GCA_964546365.1 uncultured bacterium
ATCTGGGATTTTAGCTTACTTTATTAGGAATTTTGCTTACTATATTAAATATAGCGAATTTACAACAGATTCCAGTTACGTGAAGTATGAGATAGAAACCGGGTTTCTGTTAGCAGGTATGTGTACCTCATTTCTTTTCGCAATCGCCAAAGCGGTTAAGACGTTCTTATTTACTTCAACCTTTGCTTTAATACCTTTCTTCCCCTAGCTCATATTTACTCGCCATATCTGCGTTTATTTTCTTACATCTGCGGTAAAATAAAACCTATGATTTCCTCCAGCAATTTTGACCGTAACTATCACCGTAACCAAATTTATAACCATTAATTAAATAAAAGGTAACTTCAACAATTGAACAAAGCCAAGTTCTTTCGATTCTTCTAATAAACCTATTTGAATCGCATTAGGCTTTTGAGTATGACGAAATGACTTAAACAATCTATCCCATACCGTAAGAAGACTAGCATAATTTGAATTAGTTTCTTTCACGATTTTAGAATGATGCAATCTATGATAATTGGGCGTAACGATCAAGTAACTTAAAAATTTATCAATTTTATATGACAAATTCCAATTGCTGTGATGAAAAATCACTACGCTTGTAAATAATAACTCATAAGTAGCTGCATAAATTGGTTTAATTCCCAACAACCAAATCAGAAAAATCTTAGGAAAATTAGATGATATTACCTCAATAAAATGAAATCGATAAGAAGTAGAAAAATTCATAGTCAGATCGGTATGATGCACGCGATGAAAACACCAAGCCAAAGGCCAAGAGTGCATCAATCTGTGCCAAAAGTACAAATATAAATCTAAAAATAAAAAAGATAAAATAGCGGTTATCCAAGGGTAGTTTAATCGAGCAAATAATCCTGGCCAAGAGTTTTGTTGCCAGACCCATTTCAATAATAAAACAGTTGTTAAGCTAGTTGCGATCGCATTAAATACACCCAAAGCCAAATTACCGCCAACTCTTCTAGAAAAGCTTTGCTTATATTCAAAAAAAGGAAACAAACTTTCTAGAATACCGAAAATAAAAATACTGCTCAAAAGTATAGTAACCTTGGAATTCATATGATTTTATATTAATGAGCGCGTCGCCAATTAATCAACAACAAATTTCCCGTCAAAAATCCCAAAGCTAAACCAGAATTATGACCGATAATACTCACTTGGGGAGTAGTCAAATCGAAAACAACTTGCAGCAATATAATAAACAGAATACTTCGCAACCGTTGAGCAGCCACGCGAGATTTATCTCTCCGCCAACCCCACAGCATAATAGCTCCCATCACCCCAACCATACCCATAATCGCGCCCGATGCACCTACAGTGATTTGCTCCATCGTGCTTTCAGTTTGCAATGTTCTAGCGACAACAGCAATCACGAACATCGATCCCATTCCACTTACAAAATAGGATACTAAATATCGCCAAACACCCAAACTAAGTTCTACAAAAGAACCCAGCGCATAAAGACCTACCATATTCATGGTTAAATGCAAAACGCCAAAATGTAAAAAAGTGGCATTTAAGATTCGCCACCATTCGCCATTCCAAAAATTTTCCGGAACTAATGCGCCTAAACGTTTTAAATTTTCTATATTTTCGCTACCTCCTAATTTAATTTCCAATAGAAATACTAATATGTTAATACCAATTAGGATTAAAGTAACACGGGGTTTCTTACCACTTAAAGTAATTGTATTTCCATATTGCCCTTCTTGTTTTAGATCGACAGCAACCCGAGCAAGAATTTTTTTGGTTGATGGGGTAAGAACTTCTGCGGAAATCACCGGAGGCTCGGATAATCGTTGTTCGATCGCATTTGCGAAAGTAACATCATTCCCATCAGACAAAGCTAACAATTGTTCCCGTCCCAACATTTGATTACCCGCTGCCATTTCCGCCGTCGCCAACCAAAATTTGCGACTAGTTTCGGGAAACATCCCTAAAGGGCCATACATTAATTTTCGTAACTCTTCAACTTGACCGCCAAACGCCAAAACAAACATTCTGATCGTGTTTAAAGTCGCCATATCTCCAATTTTTTCCAGAAAAGGTTCAAAGCGTTGAAATTCATAAAGCAAACCATTTAAATCTCCTGTTTCCCCTAAAGACCGCAAATAATATGAAACTAAAGTCGTATCTTTAAATAAAGCTTTTTCTGGCACGTTAGCGTGTACCCACAAGAGCAATTCTTCCCAGCGAGAACTCATCCGATATAATAAAAGAGTCGCATTGCGACCAACCGGAGTATTATTAGTTTGATAGCGATTTAAAATTTGGAAGGCTTCTGTTATTTCCCCTCGCTGCCCCATTTCTAAAGCCCGTAATATTTCTGGTTGTTGTAACCAACCATCAGCAGGATGCAACCATCGTAAACTTTTCATTAGTTTACGCGCTTCACCGTAACGCCCGTGAGAAATCAGTTGAGTAGCTTTCCGCATTCCCATTAAAGGCACTAAGATAAAAATTCCCCATAAAGCGCCACCAACTAAACCAGCTATACTGCCATTTACAAATATCGTCCATATTGTTACTGCCACAATTAATCCGGTAACTATTACCCAACCGCATATTTGGCTAAAGGGAAGACGAATTAGCCAAATCACCATTAAGATGCACCAAAAAGCAATAATCCAAAGCAGAAAATAATTTAAATCCATTGAATGATAGCCAGAAAAAAAGGATGAAGTATGAAGGATAAAGGATAAAGGATGAAGTAAAAATAATTAAGTAAAAAGTTAAAATAACATTATGCTTAATTTTTTACTTCTCCTCATTCCCTCGTCACCAAGCATTTCAACTACTGATATTGAAAGTTCGTACTAAAAAAGCCCACTTATCTGCTGCTTCTTCGATAATTTTAGCCGTCGGTTTGCCAGCACCGTGTCCCGCCTTCGTTTCAATCCGGATTATAACTGGTTGTTCCCCCTCATGCGCTTCTTGCAAAGCAGCAGCAAATTTGAAACTATGGGCGGGTACTACCCGATCGTCGCGATCGGCTGTTGTAATTAAAGTAGCTGGATAAGCGGTATCAGCTTTCAGGTTATGCAGTGGAGAATAACCATAAAGCGCTTGAAACTCCTCAGAGTTTTCTGGCGAACCATATTCGGAACACCACGCCCAACCGATCGTAAACTTATGGAAGCGCAACATATCCATTACGCCGACTGCCGGTAGCGCCGCCCCAAACAAATCGGGGCGTTGCGTCATGCAAGCGCCCACCAATAGTCCGCCGTTGCTGCCACCTGCGATCGCCAGTTTAGCCGACGAAGTATACTGATTAGCAATCAACCACTCCGCCGCCGCGATAAAATCATCAAACACGTTCTGTTTGTTCAGTTTAGTTCCTGCTTGATGCCAATCCTCCCCATATTCTCCTCCACCGCGCAGATTCGCCACAGCTAAAATTCCCCCCAACTCCAGCCACACCAATTGACTAACCGAAAAACTGGGAGTCAGAGAAACATTAAAACCACCATAACCATAAAGATAAGTAGGATTATTACCATCTAACTGCAAACCCTTTTTGCGAACGATAAACATCGGGATTTGCGTACCATCTTTACTAGGATAAAAAACCTGCTCTGTCTCGTAATCGTCGGGATTAAAATCAACATTTGGTTGACGGAAAACCGTACTTTTATCCGTTACCATATCGTAATGGTAAATCGTGGCTGGAGTAGTGAAACTCGTAAAGCTATAAAAAGTTTCCGTGTCGTATCGCTTGCCATTAAATCCCCCCGCCGAACCAATTCCCGGTAACTCTACTTCTCTGACAAATGTACCGTCGAGTTCAAATATTTTGATTTGGGTGCGGGCATCTTTTAAGTAATCAGCCACGAACTGATTATTTAACAATCCCACTGCTTCTAAAACTTCTTCCGCTTGGGGAATTACTTCTTGCCAATTATCAGGAGATGGACGATTGATATCAATGGCAATAATCCGACCTTTCGGTGCATCCAAATCGGTGCGAATCCAAAAAATACTACCATCATTATCAATAAAGCTATAACTAGCTTCAAACTCGTTAATTAATTCCACTACTTCCGAATCGGGATTATTTAAATCCTTGTAAAAAAGTAGATTTTTCGGATCGGTTCCCCGCCAAACCGAAATAATTAAATACTTACCATCTTCGGTAACGCTAGCACTAAATCCCCATTCTTTTTGGTCTGGTCGATGATAAATTAAAATATCTTCAGACTGGGGTTTTCCTAATTGGTGGTAGTAAAGTTTCTGGAAATAATTAACATCTTCAAATTTGGTTTGTTCGTTCGGTTCATCGTAGCGGCTATAGAAAAAACCTTGATTGTCGTGAGTCCAAGATGCACCAGAAAACTTAATCCATTTCAAACGATCGGAAATATCTTCACCAGCTTCTACATCTCGCACTTTCCATTCTTGCCAATCAGACCCAGAAGTAGATAAACCATAAGCCATCAGGTTACCATCTTCACTAATGGCGATTCCCGATAAAGCAACAGTACCATCTTCCGAAAGCACATTCGGATCGAGCAGCAGTTTTGGTTCGCCATCTAGCGAAGTTAAAGTATAGAGTACGCTTTGGTTTTGCAACCCATCGTTTTTAAAGTAAAAATAGCGATCGCCTTGCCTAAAAGGAATGCTAAATTTTTCATAATCCCAAAGTTGGGTCAAACGCTGCTTGATTTTTTCTCGGACTGGGATTTCGTTGAGATATTCAAAAGTAACTTGATTTTGCGCTTCCACCCAAGCTTTTGTCTCGTCGGATTCGGGATCTTCTAACCAGCGATAAGGGTCAGCTACCTTTTTACCGTGATATTCATCAACTTGGTCAACTTTCTGGCTTTTTGGGTAATTGAGGGATTTATCTGAATAGGGCATGGCAGAGAATTCTAGGTAACTTTTTCTAGTCTATTCCCTGACATGGCAAAGGGAGATGGGGAGGTGGGGAGAAGGATGAAGTCTGAATTCAGGAGTTAAAAATTTCTCCCTTTCCTCTTTCCCTTTCCCCCTGCCCCCTGCCCCCTGTCCCCCTGCCCAGTTTAGGCGTTACTATTACTCGTCACCAACACCTCACCTTTCAACATCCGGGAAGCCGCATCAAGTAATGCTTCTTCCAAATAAGGCTTGGTGAAGTAACCTCTCGCACCGCGTTCGATCGCCATTTGTCGATGTTTATCCGCACCGCGAGAAGTCAGCATCGCCACTGGCAGGTGATTCAAATCCGGGTCTTTTTGCAAGCGAGACAGCAGTTCCAGACCGTCCATCTTGGGCATTTCAATATCGCAGAACACGATTTGACAAGGCAAGCCCGATCGCAGTTTTTCCCAAGCTTCCTGACCGTCGCGAGCTTGTTCTACTCGATATCCAGCCTTATTAAACGTCATCGAGAGCAGTTCCCGTACCGTGATCGAGTCATCCACGATCAGCACGGTAGGCTCTTCCGATTTCAGCGGTTCGGGAACCACTCCCACACCCTCGCCTTGTGCCCAGATCGGACTACCGCCTTGAATGCGGCCCAAGGACAAGTCGATCAACTCCAACACATCGCCAATCGGCATGATCCGACCATCCCCCAAGACGGTTGCGCCTGCTACGCCGAGGGGTTTGGGCATTGGGCCTTCCAATTGCTTAATTACGATTTCTTGTTCGCCCAACACCTGATCTACTTGTAAAGCGATGAAATTGCCAGCGCTACGCAGTACGACGATCGAAACCGTATCCTCTTCTTTCGTACCGCCATAAACGCTACCCCGACCCAGATGACGATTGAAAGTGAGCAGTTCCGACAGATGTCTGAACGGCAGTACCATATCCCGCCAAGGAATACATTGATTGCCATCCCCATCAATTTGGATGCGTTCTTTTTCGACATCCAGCGCATCTTCCACACCGTCCATCGGGAAGGCGATTCGCGCGCGCTCGCTCAAACAACACAATGCCTTACAAATACTCAGAGTCAGCGGTAAGCGAACCGTAAAGGAAGTACCTTTACCCGGATTGGAATCAGTAGTAATCGTTCCCCGAATTTCACTCAAGGAAGTGAGAACTACGTCCATCCCAACGCCTCTACCAGCGGTGGAGTCTGCCTCGTCCTTGGTACTGAAACCCGGATGGTAGATCAGTTGGTAGATGTCGTGACGGGACATGGTTTTAGCTTCGCTAGCCGTAATCAACCCTTTTTGGATTGCCTTCGACTTCACCCGTTCCATATCGATACCAGCCCCATCATCTGAAAAGCTGATGACGGTTTGATTTCCTTGGTGGAAGGCACGAATCACGATCCGACCGATGGGGGGTTTACCAGCTTTTTGCCGCACTTCCGGCTTCTCAATACCGTGAGCGAGGGCGTTATTGACCAAGTGCTTGAGGGGGTCTGAGAAGTGTTCCAGAATCAGTTTGTCGATCAGAGTTTCTCGTCCTTCTACCCGCACTTCTGCCTGTTTGCCATATTCGGCTGTTTTATCGCGCACGTACCGTTGCAAGGGGAATACTCGCTCGATTTCGCCAAAAGGCACCATCCGGGCGCGAGTCAAGCCTTCTTGTAGCTGAGTACTCACTTGACGGAATTGGCGGCTGACTTGATCGGTTTCATCGGTGACGAATTCGATGTCAGAGGTAGATTCCCGCACTCGCACGATCAGTTCGATCATTTCTTGCGAGAGGGTGTGGAAACCTGTAAACCGATCCATTTCTAACGGATCGTATTCGGAGTTATGGTGGCTGCTATCCGAACCGTCGGAGAATAAGGAGGAGCGGTAATTGCGACGGCTAGCTAACAGGGAAGCTTCCAAAAGCGATCGTTCGTACAGATCCTGCATCCTCGCTCCCACGTCGCTGAGTTGCTGCACTTGATTGAGCAAGTTATCCAAACACTGACGCAACCTTTCTTGATCCTGCTCTAAGGTATTCCGGTTCACCACCAGTTCCCCTACCAAGTTGCTCAGGTTGTCCATGTGCTTCACCGGTACTTTCATGGTTTGCTCGAATGCCGGTCTTGCACGTTGTTTGGGCAACTGAACCTGATTAGTTCTGGCTTTTGGCCCGCTGGGAGTGCCACCAGGTAGCTTGTCTTCTGCTACCATCCTTTCCAATTCGGCAAAGTCGTCATCTAACTCACCGGAAGAGCTTGCTCCATTAGTAGATGGGGCTTTTTGAGCAGCAGGTGCAGCAGTTGGCGGCGCTAGTTCCAGTTCGCTACCCAATAAAGCTTCTAATTCGGCAAATTCATCATTGACTGTAGTTTTTCCATTGCCATTGCTTGTTGGTGGAATTAATGGTTCTGGTGCTGCTTGATTTAACAGGGATTCTAATTCATCAAAATCCGCATCGAAATTTATCGATTCGTTGGCTGATTCTGTTGGTCGATCGTTTTCTTCCGAAATATCTAAACCAGCAAAATCGAAAGCTGCTTCGTCACCACTAGCTTCAAATCCTGTTTGAGCATCCCCGCTATCAAATAAAGCGTTTACGGTTTCATCAACGATTTCTAAATCTAAACCTAAATCTCCTTCTTCTTCTGAAGTAGAGAATAAATCGACACCTGGCTCATTGGTTTCCCACGAACCATCTTCTGCACTATCAAACCAGTTTTCCTCGGTTGCTCCTTCTGCGGATAAACTGTTTTCTTCTACAGATATATCTGTTAAATCCGGCTCAACAGCACCATCGTTCTCAAAATCGTTACTACCCCAAAGTTCACCAAACTCATCGGCTGCTTCTATATCAGTTGCAGACATTTCTGCTGTTGCTGATTTGCCAAATAAATCGGTGCTATCCTCATCCAGAATGTTGTCTTCAGCCAACTCTGGTACATCTGACAACCCTAAATCAAACAAATTATCATTAGCTGCTGATTCTATTGGCTCGATAGACTCATCTGCAATTTGTTCGCTTTCTTCAGAAAAATCTAGCCAATTCTCGGCGGTAGTTTCTGCTAGCTCGAACGGCAGTTCTTCTGTTGTCTGGTTTTCGAGACTTAAATCAAAGTCTGCTGGCAATTCTTCATTTCGCTCTTCTTCAAAAGCAGATGGTTCTCTAAAAATATCATTCAGAAAATCATCAGTTTTGTCATCCCAACTTTCCGATTCAGCATCGCTTTCATGATGAAAATTATCTGTTCCAGTTTCAGTATCCCAATTTTCTTCAAAAGCATCTATTGCTAAATCGTTAGTAGTTTCGTTACTTTCTTGTAGCAATGTTTCTCGATCGCCATTATTGCCATCTAAGAATTCCTCGAAAATTGTTCCTTCGTCCGATAAACTAGTACCTGATTCGGCGGTTTCCATTCCCCCAAAATCAAATTCTGCCGTAAAATCGGTTTCTATTGACCCTTCATTAGTAAACAAGTCAATGTTTCCATCCGAGCCAAAATCGCTCATCAGAGAAGAATCTTTGGTACTATCTCCTATATCCCATAAATCTGAACTGGTGCTGTCAGCAAAAAGATCTTGAGAGCCTGATAACCAAATGTCATCTAATCCGGTTTCTTCGGTTTGTAACAACGGTTGTTCAACTCGATCGCCCCACAACTCTGTTTGAGTTTCTTGTTCTAACGAAAAGAAGTCCTCTAAGCTTTCTTCTGGTTGAGGCTTAG
>CAZJJR010000222.1:10253-11088 GCA_964546365.1 uncultured bacterium
CAGCACCAGTTCAGATTTATGGGATATAGGAGATAGTACCAAAGATTCTTCTCTATCAACTTTCAAATCATTAAAACCAAATAAATCTCCAGTATCGTTGCTATCTGCAAATAAATCTGAATTGCCGTCACTTTCTAAAGTTAATTCAGTTGATTCTCCAAACAAACTGGTCGAATCAAAATCATTTATCAGTTCTTCTTCGACATTGTTTGGAGTTTCCCAATTCATCTCCGTCTCGGTTAAATCATCGAAAGATGAATTTTCATTCCATAAATTATCGCTAGAGCTTTGTTCTTCCGTATTGAAAATTAATTCTTCGCTTTGTACAAAAGTATCTGTTGAAAATTCAGCGTTTAAGTCAGAAAATGTTTCTAAATTTGTTGTTTCTTCTGCCTTTAATTCAGCATTGAAATCCGAGAACGAATCCAGGTCGGTTTCTTCTGCTGTCAACTCGGTATCAAAATCCGAGAACGAATCCAGATCGGTTTCTTCTGCTGTCAACTCGGTATCAAAATCCGAGAACGAATCCAGGTCGGTTTCTTCTGCTGTCAACTCGGTATCAAAATCCGAGAACGAATCCAGATCGGTTTCTTCTGCTGTCAACTCGGTATCAAAATCCGAGAACGAATCCAGATCGGTTTCTTCTGCTGTCAACTCGGTATCAAAATCCGAGAACGAATCCAGATCGGTTTCTTCTGCTGTTAATTCAGTATCGAGGTCTTCAGATGTTGCAAGAGCCGTCAAATCTTCATCATTCCAGCCTTCATTCCAGCTATCATCAGAATTTTCTATTTCTAATACCTGAGACGTGCCTGCTGTCTGTGCTTCTGATTCT
>CAZJJR010000223.1:0-7229 GCA_964546365.1 uncultured bacterium
ATCATTCTGACTCCTGAATTCTGACTCCTGGCTCCTAAAAACTACTGTTTTCGGACAGTTTTAGAGGGTGACCGTGTAGGCATCGCGAATTCCCGGGACTTTGAGAATCTCTCCCAAGATTCCTTCCGGTAGGGGATCGTCAAGACTCAACACCATGACCGCATCACCCCGCACGATTTTGCGACCGACCTGCATACTGGCAATATTGACATTAAAACTGCCTAATAAGGAACCAATTTTGCCGATAATTCCCGGCATATCCCGGTGCAGGGTAAACAACATATGCTGAGTAGGTGGCACGTTGATGGGGAATTCATCAACATCGGTGATCCGGATTTCCCCTTCACCCAACAAAGCCCCGGTCACTGAGTGATCCCCCAGAGAACCTTTAGCATCTAAATGGATCGATCCGGCATAATCTCTAATCGAGTCATCCCGCGTTTCGATGACGCGAATTCCTCTTTCTTTAGCTTCGATCGCAGCATTTACATAGTTAACTCGCTCTCGCAATGCTTGAGAAAGTAACCCTTTGAGGGCGGCGATCACTAGCGGTTTACTGTCACCGGTCGCCAATTCTCCCTGCAATCGAACGTTCAGGCTTTCTACTCTACCACCTGCCAGTTGACCCACCAGGTTGCCCAGAGTTTCTGCCAATCGCAAGTATGGTTTGAGTTTTTCTAGTACGTCCGGATATAAACCGGGGATGTTCACTGCCGATCGCGCTGGCAGTCCCAGCAGTACATCGCGAATTTGCTCCGCTACGTCAATGGCAACATTTACTTGGGCTTCGGCTGTTGATGCTCCCAAATGGGGAGTCAGCACAACTTCTTTGCCTAACTCCCGCAAAGGTGATTCGCCCAGAGGCTCTGCCTCGAACACATCCAAAGCTGCCCCGGCAATTCTACCTTCTTTGAGGGCAACTGCCAAAGCCGCTTCGTCAATGATGCCGCCTCTAGCACAGTTGACAATTCGGGCAGTGGGTTTCATTTTTGCCAGTGCTTCCGCATTGATTAAATGGGTAGTTTCTGGCGTTTTTGGCATATGGAGGGTGATGTAGTCGGCTTCCCGCAACAGCATATCCATATCCACCAAGCGACAGCCTAATTGTTCGGCCCGATCTGTGGAAATATAGGGGTCGTAAGCCATCAATTTCATCCCCATTGCTTTGGCAATATTGGCTACGTGGGAGCCAATTTTGCCCAATCCAACTACCCCTAAAGTTTTCTTGTAAACTTCCGCGCCGATATAGCGCTTGCGTTCCCATTTATTGTTTTTTACCGAGTGGTTAGCATCGGGGATATAACGAGAAAGGGATAACATCATAGCAACCGCGTGTTCGGCTGCTGCGATCGTATTTCCTTCCGGGGAATTGACGACGACAATGCCTTGCCTAGTTGCCGCAAGCACATCCACATTATCAACGCCAACACCTGCTCTACCAATAATTTTTAGCTGAGTACCAGCTTCAATTACTTCTTTGGTAACGCGAGTTTCCGAGCGAATCATCAGCGCATCGTATTCTGGGATGATCCGGATCAGTTCTTCCGGTGGCAACCCTGTTTTTACATCTACCTGGGCGACTTGGGATAAGATGTCGATACCAGCTTGATCGATTGAGTCAGAGACGAGAACCTTTGACATGATTAGTAAGTGAGTTTAGAGGGGGAAAACAATCCCGCCAACTTTATAGTGAGTTGCAGTTGCACTTGCCACTGCTAGTAGAGATGGGATTTTCTAGTGTACCCGCAACCAATAGCTTTACAATATACTCGATCGTCGGGGCTGCCAGTTTTAACCGCAAAAGCCATCTAGAGGAACAAGTCCCCACCGCGTTCGGTGGATGGTCGAATATCGCGTCCACTGGTAGAAACCCGTTTTTTACAGGCCGAAATATTTAGTTTGCAGGCTTTTTTAATGCAGTGCAAGTTATTTGCTACCATTGGAAATCTCTACAGTAGGTCATTCTAGCGGTAAAACGGTATGGGCAATACTGAATTGCTAGAAAGTTTTTATCCTTTATGTGGGGATCGGTGGGTGGAGAGATGGGGAGATGGGGGGATGGGGAGATGGGGGTATGGGGAGATGAATAAAATAAGTCAATTTTTCATACTTCATCCTTTATCCTTCATCCTTTACTACACTGGTAATCTGTTAATTAACCTACTATTTAGATTGAGAATCACTCAAATACAGAGTCTATGAATTACCTCGTTGCCGTATTGGAAGACCGCATTAAAGCAGAAGCAGCATACTCTGCTTTAGAAAAAGAAGGTTTACCAATGGATAACATCAATATACTGGGCAGGGGGTATAAAACTGCTGATGAGTTTGGCCTGATTGACCCTAACGCGCAAGCTATTAAGCAAACTAAACTAATGGCATTTTGGTTAGTACCTTTTGGTTTTGTTGCAGGTACAGCATTTAGCCTATTAACTGGTTTAAATACGTTTGCTTGGGCGGGAGAAATTGGTAACCATTTGGTAGGGGGGGTTTTAGGTGCTTTTGGCGGTTTGATGGGCAGCGTTTTTGCTGGCGGTGGCAGCGGTTTATTATTTGGTAGCGGTGACGCTTTACCTTATCGCAATCGTTTGAATGCTGGCAAATATTTAATTATCGTGCGGGGTTCGGAAAAGCTAACTCGCCAAGCTACTAGCATTATCCGCCAATTTGAACCAGAAAATATCCAGGGTTATTCTGAAGGCTGAATTTAGAAGGATGAAGGCTGAAGGAAAGAAATGTTTTCTGTTTCTGCTTTTCATCTTTTGTCAACTGATTAGTTATTTCTGCTTTACTGTACTAGTACATCTGGAGTAAAAATTTTCCACCACTTCGATAAAAAGATGGGCGGATGGAGAGATGGGGTAAAAATTTTTAATTCATACTTCATACTTTATTCTTCACACTTCATTCTTCATCCTTTGCCACTCTAAAATCTAAAATCTAAAATCTAAAATCGAACGATGTTACCAAGGGAAGAACTTTTAAAAGGAATCGAAAATCGCGATACGGCGGCTAGGGTAATTGACTTAGCTGAACAGGCAATTAAAACTTGGGAAGTTGTTTTAACTGATTTTCTTTCTCCTCCGGAATTGGCGGAAATTCAGCAAATGTTCGGTCGTTTAACGGAGGTGCATTTGTTAGCTTGGGGAGGTTATCCGCAAGCAGAAAGACAGCGAATTGCGATCGCGCGTTCCGAACTTCCCCTCGACTCATCCCAAGTAGAAATCGTACCTCTAGAGATAGCTGGCAATTTTCTGTTCGATCCGGCGACTCATCGCGATTTTCTGGGTGCGATGCTCGGATGTGGCATTATTCGGGAAAAAACGGGAGATATTATCGTTTTGGGAGAACGCGGAGCCCAAACGCTAGTAGTTCCGGAAATGGTGGAATACTTAGAACAACATCTTACCCAAGTGCGATCGGTTCCTGTGAAAACGCAGCGAATTGAATTGGGCGAACTGAAGATTAAGGAACCGAAAAAGAAAGAGTTAACCACAGTTGAAGCTTCTTTGCGATTAGATGCGATCGCTTCTGCGGGTTTCGGGATGTCCCGCAGTAAAATGGTGGAATTAATTAATAGCGGTGATGTGCGAGTTAACTGGAAAGATATCAATTCTGCCAGTCATCTAGTTAAAACCGGTGATTTAATTGCGATTAGCGGTAAAGGACGCTTGCAAGTTGGCGAGGTAGCCGTAACTAAAAAAGAACGTTATCGAGTTCAATTAACTAGATATATGTAATTGTGGCTTTTAAGTGCAACCCGCAAAATTAGTTTTGAGGGATTCCAGAAACCCGGTTTTTCTAAAAAACCGGGTTTTTAGCAAACTATAACCAATCCAAATTAATTTGGTGGACTACTAGCTATTAGTTTCCCTTTCCCTTTCCCCATTCCTTAATTAATATATCCAGCAGTTTCCAGTTTATTTAAAACTTTCGCCACGCTTTCTTCGATCGTTTCCAGATCGGTGCGACATTCTACATCAGCATTTTCCGGTTCTTCGTAGGGATCGTCAATACCCGTAAAATGTTGAATTTGACCTGCCCGTGCTTTCTTATACAATCCTTTTACGTCTCTTTCTTCGCACACTGCTAAGGGTGCATTCACGTAAACTTCGATGAAGTCGTCGATGCGCTTTCTTACTTCTCGTCGCATTTCGCGATAAGGGGAAATCGCAGAAACTAGAACAATTACGCCGTTTCTACTCAAAAGATGGGCAACAAATCCAATGCGGCGGATATTTTCGTCTCGGTCTTCTTTACTAAAACCCAATCCCTTAGTCAAGTTTTCCCGCACGATATCCCCATCGAGGATTTCTATGTTGTAACCGCGCGATCGCAATTCCTGTTCTACTGCTCTACTGATCGTAGTTTTTCCAGCGCCGCTGAGTCCTGTAAACCATACCGTTACCCCAAGCTGTTTCATATTTTCTCGCTAACTCTCCAGGTTTGACAATAAATTTCAATTACAGAAAAACACCCTACTAGATTTCGCTCGTACAATCAAGAATCTCTGCTTTTATTTCTGAGTGTTTTTGATTTTGGCAAACTAGTTTATCCATCACAAAAACATCCAAAATGCAACTTAACAGTTCTTGAATCTTAACTACCTCAGTAGTATTACTCATCTTCTCATAAAACTAAAGTAAATTACTTACTCTGCTCGGCCTTAAAGACGGCAAAATTCTTAACGCTCTCAGTCAACTGACAGTGCGATACTATTCATAGCTTGGCTATTAAATGTGGCGATCGACTTTTTTGTAAAGATTTAACACAGCTAATTGTCGGCAAAACATCTATTTTTTTCGGTATTTAGGATATGCCTCGTCTTTACGATCGTGCCTTTGCAATTGTGAAAATTGAACTTGACAAATGCTCTCAAGGAATGCTGGGTGGACAGGTGCAACGAGACATAGTGTTGAAAAGATTACAAAGACTTCGATCCCAAGAAGGCACACCAGTTTCTTACGAAGAATTGCGGGAGATAGTAGTCGATTTTTTTCCTAATTTCAGTGAAAAAATCCTCAAACAAGCAGCGAAACTCAATCGCCCGCCTAGTGCTTGGAGCATAATTAAATTCTCTACTGTAGCATTGGTAGGATCGGCAGGAGTAGTATGGGTGCTGAATTTGCCTTATCCGATGATTCGCTGGCCAGTAGCGCGAACCATTCCGATCGTGCTATTACCAAGCTACATGAGTATGGATTATAACTATCGAAGAGCGATCGCACTAGTAGAACAAGCAGATCAATTAGTGAATAAAGCAACCAGTTCAGCAGATTTAGACTTGGGTGCAGAAAAAGTTAAAGAAGCACAAAAACATCTGGATGCTTTGCCAGTTTGGTTTCTCGGCTATTGGCCAAAATATACTATTTGGTTTGGTTGGCGGTTTACTTTTGATGAATTTAAATCAGCTAGACAAAATGTTGGTCGAATGGAAGCCAAGCTATTTCAAGAAAAGCAAGCGCAGACTTTATTAAATCAAGCAGAACAAGCACTTCAACAAGCAAAGCAACAATACGAACAGGCGTTAACAGTTGCCGATAAAGAAAAAGCGATCGCAGCATGGCAAGCAGCTATAGATCAAGTAGAACAATTGCCGTCTGAAATGCTGGTAGGACGAACATCAATAACTAAATTAGCAGCATACAAGCGAGATTTTCAGCAAGTTGCCAATATAACTGCTAAAACTGCACGCACTGGCACTTTAATAGAAGCAGCCCAACAATTTGCCAATACTGCGGCTGAAAAAGTGAAAAATCAGCCTCTTAGTGCTGTGGAATGGCAAGAAGTAGAAAAGTTGTGGATAGAGGCAATCGACCGCTTAGAAAAAGTTTCGATTGAAGACTCTGGCTATGTAGACGCACAAAAATTGTTAGCGAAGTATCAAGCAGATTTGGGAACAGTCCGAACACGGTTACAAGAGGAGAAAGCATCTGTCCTTGCACTCGGACAAGCTAAAGAACAAATCGAATATCTGCTGAGTAATTCAACTTCCATCGATCGCAATCGCACGATCGGCCAGATTCAAGGCATTATTAACCAATTAGACAATGTAAAACCAGGAACAACAGCGCATCCAGAAGCACAACAACTTTTGATTTCGGCCCGAAATAAGCTAAAACAACTTCAGCCATCATTGCCTGCCACTAATTTTGGGAATTGAATTGTTTAAATAGTTTAAATAATTTAACAGACTTTTATATTTTTTGTCGTAACGAAAACTAACGTTCTAGGGTGTTAACGTGTTACGTTCAAAATAGGAATTTGGAGATGAGTTTGATTTCGAGCGCGATCGGAGATTCATTGAAATACTCACTTCCGGAAATGCTAAATTATAGCATATATTTAGGTGATTGGTAGCAAGAGAATAAACAAATTTTATTAACTATGAATTCCCCAGAAATTTACAAAGGATGGATTATCGAAGCAAGACCAGTGTTCTGCGTGGAAGTCTGGAATGCCAGTGGTAAATGCTTTATACCAGTTCACAATGCCAAAAATGAAAAAGAAGCGCTCAAACAAGCCAAGCGCTGGATTGATATGCAAACAGAACTAGAAAACGAAGCAAAACCAGAGCAAAATGATGACTTTCCCCAAGATAGCTTTGACGACGACGATATGCCGTTTTAATATCTTTCTTTCCTCACTTCCACAACCTGCATTAGCCTTGATAACCTTGGGCAACTTCTAACAACTTGCCCCCTCTACCCAAAGCATCATCAGCTAATTCCACCACCCACAAGTTAGGCATCGCTTGGGGTCTAGCCTTCATAACTATTTCCATAGCATACTTTTCCTTACCAGCCCCGAGTAACTGGGCGCAGACAGCCAAAGCAACCGCAGAAGACCGACTGATTCCCGCTTGGCAATGAATGAGGATATGTCCGTTCAACTCGGAAACTTCAGACACGAAATTAATTACCTTTCTGATATGTTCCGGAGTTGCTAATACGTATTCAGGGTCATTATGGGGAATATCTATATCATCAAACTCCAAGCGGAGTCGATGAGGTACATTGGTATAACCTTCAGGAAGGTCTACACCAGGGCTAGCAATCGAAATTAAATGTTTAATTAATGGCCCTCTGTTCGGGCAAAGAATATGTTCGCCAGCTTCTCCATAAGAAGTTATCAAAATATTAGGTAAATTGCCCTGTTGACTTTGATTAGCTATCCTTTTGCTAGCCACAGATTTGGCAGTAATTTTCTTTAAAGCGATCGCTACTCTT
>CAZJJR010000223.1:7295-11068 GCA_964546365.1 uncultured bacterium
CCATAAGCCAGATAAGGCTGATTTACTACCAATTTGGCCTAAAGCAGAAGCAGCGGCACCTCGCACGCAAGGGTTTTTATCTTTAAGGGCTTCTACTAACCCATTAATTGCCTGTTCAGAACCAATTTCTCCTAAAGCAGAAGCGGCTCTCCAACGCACGTAGAAATCTTCATCTAATAAAGCTTCTAACAAAGCATTAATAACTTCATTAGACTTGAATTTTCCTAATACTTCAGCAGCTTTAGCTCGCACCTTTGATTCGGGATCGCGCAGCGCTTTTAATAAACTATCAATTCCCAGTTGACTATTAACTTGAGCCAAGGAATAAATAACGCTAGAACGCACATCAGAATCATCATTTTGTAAAGCTTGCATTAAAGCAGATACAGCTTCAGAATCGCCAATTTTCTCTAAAGCTTCAGCCGCTCGATAACGCACGGAAAATTCAGGATCGTATAGTGCTTGGGATACGATCGGGACAGCTATTTTTGCACGTAATTTACCTATGGCAGCAATCGCTCTACTCCGAACGTAATAATCTTCATCTTTAACTGTTTTTAATAAATGATTTAAGACTTCTCGATCGTCCTTTGGTGATGGCTTTTCAAATATTCTTCCCAACCCGGTAATGGCTCGCCAACGTACTTCATAATCGGGATGATAAAGAGCATATAATAGTTTACATACTGCGGCATCGCTGCCAATTTCTGCTAACGCCCAAACAGCCCAACAACGCACATCTTGCTCTTCATTTTTTAGTGCTTTGCCGAGTTCGGTAATAGCTTCGTCACTACCAATTTTACTTAAAGCCCAAGCCGCCCAGCCCCGAACGTAAGAATCTTCATCTAAAATTTTGACTAGACGTTCGACAGTAAATATATTAGATATTTTCACCAAATTACGGACACCCTTTTGCCGAATCAAAAAGTCTTGATGACTTAGCATTTGCCATATTTCATCAATATTAGTATTCGCCTCTTTAGGGAGCGATGGTTCGGGAATTATCTGCTTGTTAGTGTCCATTTGATAGCAAATTTAATCTTAATAGTTTAATGGGAAAATATATAGCTATTATCCTTATTTGATTGCCCTGCTTGCTTCGGTTTTGGCTTAAAAAATAGAAGCAAGCGAACGATTTGTACGGTTATCTTTTTGGGACTGAGTTACCTATAACACCGTTAAGAGTATTTTTAGGTCTATGATTGATAGGATCGAGGCATGAAAGTTTGCGATTCGACTTATGCCCGACGAAGAACAACTCAGTCTGTTTGACCTTTTACCAAATGGGGAAGCACCTACTCCGTCAGCTTCTCAGTATGATTTAATTCCCACAAGTGCGAAAATACCGATTCCCTCAGGTACTTATAAACACTTAGATGAATTAGCGAATCATTGTAACCAGTGTCATCGTTGCGGTTTGGGTGATACCCGCACTCACGCTGTGGTTGCGCGGGGTAATCCAGAAGCGCGAGTAATGATAATTGGGGAAGCGCCGGGACAAAATGAGGACGAGACGGGTTTGCCTTTTGTGGGGAAAGCGGGTCAACTCCTAGAGAAGATTCTCGCCTCTGTGGGGCTCAATAGCGAAACGGATGTATATATTTGTAACGCGAACAAATGCCGACCGCCAGGAAACCGCGTTCCTACACCGGATGAAGTTGCTGCTTGTCGTCCTTATTTGTTAGAACAAATCCGCTTAGTTAATCCCAAAATTATTCTTTTAACTGGCGCAACGGCAGTTAAAAGCGTCACTGGAGATAAGCGGGGAATTACTAAAATTCGCGGTACTTGGATGGAGTGGGAAGGGCGTCTTTGTATGCCAATTTTGCACCCAGCATATTTGTTGAGAAATCCTTCTAAGGAACGGGGTAGTCCGAAGTGGTTGATGTGGCAGGATATTCAAGCTGTGAAAGCTAAATTGGCTGAATTGAGTTAGGTTGTGTAGGTTGGGTTGAGGAAACGAAACCCAACTGTTTTTAATTATAAAGATTATGATTTATGATGATTTTAGCAAATGTGCGATCGCACAATTAATTGTATGGGCAGGTTTAGCAGATTTTCTTCTATAAAAACAGACAAAGAAACAACAAAACTTGCCCTAAATTTCCTGAGATAGATAACCGATTGACAAAATACACCCCTACATTATTGTTATTGATTAATAAATACTATTACTATAGTAAGTGCAAATGATTGGGTATGATTACAGTCAGTAATTACTTACTTTGCACTTTTTTATAGTCTCAAATTAGTACTATCTTTGTTACTTTTACCAATATTGCATTTCCAACAAAGAGTTTGCAGATTATCCAAAGTATCAGTACCACCAAGCGAACGAGGAATAATATGATCGACGTGAAGTGTTATTCCGTCTTTAGCTGAACGTCCACAACTACAGCAACGCCATTTATCTTGTGCCAAAACTTGCCACCATAAACCTGTCCTTATAAAGGAATAACTATCCAATTCTGGTAGTTCAAGTGATTCTTTATCATCAACATTATTATCCAATTGGTCTAATTTTTGTAAACCCCCTGCTAAATGCCATTCTGTATATTTATTTAACATATCAGCTAGGCGTAAGCTAACTTCTTCTGGGCAGCCGCCTTTTTCAATAGAGCTAAATGCTTCAAATAATGGATAAAGGGAAATAAATGCAAGCTTTATTTCTTTAATGCCTCTTTCGTAATTAATAGGAAAATATTGTACTGGAGATTTAAATAAAAAATCATACGAATCCCAATTATTAAGATGATTACTTTTAAAAATATTGTTTAAATCAATGAATTCATCCCATCCGTAAGAAATATGATTTAATGTCATAATACGGCTGACCAAAGAAAAGTTTTCATCAATAATTCTTCTTAATAAATAAAAAAATTTTTCATTAATCACTACATCAAGAGGTTGGTATGAAGATAACATAGCCTGTAAGCTACCTTTAGGCTTTACCCAGTAAGTTAAATAAGAAGTATGGTATGAGTAAGGCTTTCCTAATTTATTTTTAATAATTAAGTATTGATTGCTACAGGCTCTTTTATGGCTAATTCCTACATAAACAAGCTTTCTTAAATCTCTATTAATTTGGGCTTTCTTTCTGTGACTGGGAGTATAAACAGAAGTCGTTTTCTCCCAAGGATTATCTTGGTAAATCTCTTGAATAAGACCTAATGTATCTTTTAGTAGTAGCTCTAATCTTGGAAAGAAATACTTTTGTAGGGTATCAAGACGAGTTCTTGTATCAGCTATATTAAAAATAGCTATATCTTTGAGATCGAAGTTTATTCCATTTAATAGATTTTGAGGTTTTTTCATTTTATTATTTTTGCTATTTGTATTGCTCAGAATTCCCCTGATGATTCTTCGTGTGGTAGTACTATCAGCGTAGCGGTGATTACCTCTATTCCTATACTGTGACTGTGTAAAGTATGGTTGGTTTATAAAAATTCTGCTTAATTTGAGATTTTTTGTCAGTGTAGATAGATTGCAGATATGCTTTAAAATCGGTGCTGTCAACGGCAGTCATACAAATCAACCAACCCAGCAATAGGCAGCGCTGTCTTTATATATTACTCGATCGCAAATCTATGACTCTAATTCTCACCAACGACGACGGCATCGACGCCCCAGGTATCCGCGCATTGCAAAAAGCTGTCAGCGGTAACGCGATTGTTGTCGCGCCGAAAGACCATTTATCGGGATGCGGTCATCAAGTTACTACCACTCGCGCCATTCACGTAGAACGTCGCGCTGAAACCGCTTATGCTGTTGGT
>CAZJJR010000224.1:0-3647 GCA_964546365.1 uncultured bacterium
ACTACTAAATCCCTTTTTATTGATGTGTGACAGTTGCGGGTGCGGAATGTGGGTTATAACCCTCTCGTTTTAAGTCTTCTGGATTTGGGCCAAACATACCATACGGAACTTCAACCCGATCTAAAATTGCTGAGGGTAGTGAATCTACCCATTTGTTAGGATCTTGTACTAGCTTGATCAGATCTTCACGGTGAAGCTCGAAAACTGCATTTTCATCTAAAGTCGGATCGATCCATTGGTAAATACGAGTGAGCCTTCGCAAATCAATTTGACCCTTGTACTGAGGCTGCAAATATGCTGCTGGGTTAGAGGTTAATAAAATCTGGACATATCGCTGAATACGAGGACGGAGTTTTTCTGTTGCATATTGCAAGCGATCGAGTGCTGCATCGGAATCTTCTAACTCTAGGTAACAACGTGCTTCAGCAAGGTAGGCTAACAATAAAGTTTGCAAATACTTGTCAGCAACTTTGCTTCTTTGCTCAAGTTCTTTGTCTGTGTAGTCAGTATAGATATGATCGACTTCTTTCAATTTGCTGATAGCGTGAATTGCCATATTCCTGCGGTCATCAGGATTTTTTAGCTTGATAGCATCACTAGCCAAATCGATTGCAGCGCGAAAATTAGCATAATAGCCAAGATCTATTTTTCGGTTAATCTTGTTCAATACTTCCTGTACTTGTTGTAGGCGTTCTTCTATTTCCTTGAGGCGCTGGTTTACTATAGCAAAACCCATCATTGTCACGCCCAAGTTTAGTATACTCGCAGATGCGGCAATCTGAAGAAGTTTTGAAACTGGGGAAACACTAGGAGTTGCCTCCCGTAAACAGGCGGCTACTTGCTTCGTCTTAGTATTACGAATAACGCCACCAACCCGTTCTAAAGTTCCATTAGCGATTCCTAAAGCAATTTCTTCAGGAACCATATAGGTTACATTAACTGTATTCATAGCATTAACACCTGCAACTCCTACTCCCATTCCGGCAGCACTTCCTATTACTGCGGCAGCACGGTTTACTTGTTCGCTCTCATGTTTACCAGTCTTACACCATGAGGCAAAGTGTTCACAGTTATTAAAAAATAAATCGTATTTATTCTCTCCTAAACGACTCTCTGCTCTCAAAAGTATGATATCTGGCAAGTCAGAATTATCATATTTTTTCACAAATATTTGCTTGCCAGATGCGAATTCAGCTATGGAAGTGCGGATAATGACACCTCTTAGGCTTTCACCTGTGTAATGAATGGCAGTACCGTTACCGCAATCTATCCCGTGATGAGTGTACGTACCGCAATCAACGTAGATATGATCTCCTTGCGCCATGATGAATCTTTTCCTTTTACTCAATTGGCAGCAGCGCGATCGCGCTTTCTATCTGAGCCTTAGTCAGTATTCCCATTGATGTGGTAGTTGCTAACAATGTATATAGAGCGATCGCAATTTCTACTATTGCCCCACCGCAGTAGCCCAGCTGTGATTCAAATCGCAGGCTAATAGCACTAGTCCACTGAAGTGGACTAAATAGGGCTTGCTAAATAAGTCTACAGAACGGTATCTAGAGACTTGAGTTTTGATTGGCTTGTTTACGATCGAAATCAACTTGCTAAATAAGTCTACAGAACGGTATCTAGAGACTAGACAGCTTGAAAAATATTAGTTTTCGTCATTTAGGTTTCAAATTTATCCACCGATTTTCTCGGAATCTGCAAGGGTTTTGAGCCTATAGATGTTATAACCTTGCACTTGTCAGGTTAAAAATGCTCAAAACCCTTACCTGTCTTAGCTTACACCTTTATTCAGCAAGCCCTAAATATTAATTTGTCAGTCCGTTAAAACGGACTTTCGCTATTAGCCAAGGAATTGATTCCTTGGCGAGCATGGGAGAAAAACGAAGTGCGATCGCATTCCAATTATTGCAAAATAAGATTGAAGAGATATTGCGATCGATTTATGAACTCCATCACTTTAAAAATTGCTAATCTAACAGCCAAAGACTTCGTGCAACTGTGCGAAGATAATCGCGATTTGCGGATGGAACGGGAAGCAACCGGAGAAATTCTTATTATGCCCCCAACGACAGCCTGGACAGGTAATAAAAACGGCGATTTATACGGTCAACTTTGGTTATGGAATCGACAAACTAAGCTTGGTGTAACTTTCGATTCTTCCAGTGGTTTTACCTTACCTAATGGCGCGGTGCGTTCTCCCGATGCTAGTTGGGTGAGTAGCGATCGCTGGAATAATTTAAGTATAGAAGAACAGCAGGCATTTTCTCAACTTGCGCCTGATTTTGTGATTGAGTTACGTTCTCTCAGCGATAGCTTAACCGAATTGCAGTCAAAAATGCAGGAATATATAAATAATGGTGTGCGTTTGGGTTGGTTAATCGATCCCAAAAATAAAAGAGTAGAAATTTATCAACCGGGTCAAGATGTTGTTGTGTTAAATTCACCTGCAACAGTTTCAGGAGGAGAAATTCTGCCAGGTTTCGTGTTGGATTTGAGCACTATTTGGTAGATTCCTTCTTATATGTATAATCATCCATAGCAACTCAAAGGAGTTAAATTATGGGTTTAGGTCTTCTCGCCGATGGCAGATGGGTATCAGAACGGGAACAAGAAGACTCCCAAGGCAGGTTTATCCGTCCAGCAACCAGTTTTCGCAACAAAATTACGGCTGATGGTTCTAGCGGTTTTAAAGCTGAAGCGGGGCGCTATCATCTTTATATCTCTTGGGCTTGTCCTTGGGCGCACCGTACCGCCATTATGCGGAAGTTGAAAGGATTAGAGGATGTTATCGGGCTTTCAGTTGTACATCCGGTAATCGATCAAAATGGTTGGGAATTCTCAGAAGAACCAGGTTGTATTCCCGACACGGTAAATGGTTTAAATTATCTGTGGGAAACCTATCTGAAAGCAGACTCAAAATATGAAGGACGGGTAACGGTTCCCGTACTTTGGGATAAACAAACAGGCACAATTGTCAATAATGAGTCTCGCGAAATCATTAAGATTTTTGATACTCAATTTGGTGACTTTGCAAAGTCAGATTGGCACTTCTATCCCGATGATTTGCAAGATAAAATTGAGCAGACGATGGACGAGATTTATCAACCAATTAATAATGGCGTTTACCGGGCTGGATTTGCTGGCAGTCAAGGTGCTTATGAGGAAGGAGTAACGGATTTATTCAATGCTTTAGATCGTTGGAATGAAGTATTAGGTAAACAGCGATATTTGTGTGGGGATAGGATAACGGAAGCTGATTGGTGTATGTTCACCACGTTATTGCGTTTCGACCCAGTTTATTACGGTCACTTCAAATGCAATATCCGCCATATTTGGGATTATCCTAATCTTTGGAATTACCTGAAGGAACTATATCAAATTCCAGGGGTAAAAGACACTTGCAATTTAGATCACATCAAACGACATTACTATGTAAGTCATAACAAAATTAACCCCACTCGCGTAGTTCCTAAAGGCCCGATCTTCGATTTAGAGTCCCCTCATAATCGTAATAATTTATAATGTAGGTTGGATTGAGGAAATAAACCCAACATTAAATCAGTAGATGTTGGGTTTCGCGATCGCTTAATCCAACCTACAATTTACTAAAATCGCCCTACAATAACTTAAGCAAATCG
>CAZJJR010000224.1:3678-11030 GCA_964546365.1 uncultured bacterium
TGGCTGACGATTGTTTTGCCATCTTTACTAATATCAACTGCATTTACATCTTTTGAATGTCCTTGCAAAGTATGTAAAAGTTCTCCTGTATTTACTTGCCATAATTTGATGGTTCTATCTTCACTACCACTAATCAGTATAGGTTCGCAGCGATTAAAAGCAACTGTCCTTACCCAATCGGAATGACCGTAAATAGTACGAATTAATTTCCCACTACTTAAATGCCATATTTTAATTGTATGATCGCTACTGCCGCTAGCTAATATTTTACCATTTGGACTGAATGCGATCGCATTTACATCCCTAGTATGCCCGGTAAAATTATTGACTAATTCTCCACTAACTAAATTCCATAATTTCACGGAATTATCGCTACTACCCGCAGCAATCATTTTGCCATCAGGACTAAACGTAACTGCGTTAAATCCCCGCGAATCTTTAAAAGTATGCAACAACTTCCCATCACTTAACTGCCAAATTTTGACTTTTTGGTCATCACTACCACTAGCAATCATTTGTCCATCCGGACTAATATCCACAGATAATGATACAACCGATTCTGAATGTCCGGTAAAAGCGCGAATCAAGGATTGGGTTGACAAATCCCAAAGCTTGATAGAATTAGCAACACTGCCACTAACCAAAAGCTTACCATCTGGATTAAACGCAACTGCTAAAACTGGTTTTGAATGACCCATTATAGAGCAAATTAATTCACCAGTCTGTAAATTCCACAATTTGATCGTATTGTCGAAACCACCACTAGCAATAATTTTTCCATTTGGACTAATAGCTACTGTTGAAACGGAACTTAAATGACCCGTTAAACTATATACATCTTTCCAGGTATAAATTAGGGTATCTGATGTAGCTGATATAGTAACAGTTGTAGAAGTTATGATAGATTGAGATGAATTTACGTTAGTTAAACTTTGGTTTGTATTTGGTATTTTTGAAAATGGTGCAACAGTCACTGGTGTATAGTTAGGATTGCATTCTTTAAGAACTTCTAAAGCAGATTGATATCGTTTTTTAGTAGCGCTAATAATCAATTTATCTATAATACAAGCTAATTCATCACTTACTGGATTATCAACTAAGCATTGTCGCCATACCCATCTATCTTCCGAAGTATCGAATAAATCAAACGGAGAAACTTGAGTTAGCAAATAAATGCAAGTAACGCCCAAACTATATAAATCGCTAGCAAAAACTCCTTTGCCTTTAGCTTGTTCTGGGGCAATATATTCAGGAGTACCAATAGTAGTTCCTGTTTTTAGCAAAGCTGTTGTCGTTACGTATTTAGCAGCGCCAAAATCAACTAAAACTAACTCACCATCACTAGCGCGTATGATATTGGCAGGTTTGATATCTCGATGAATAACATTACGAGAATGAATAAAATCTAATACAGGTAACAGACTATTCAGTATTTGCCAAATTTGTTGTTCTCGAAATGACCCTTCTCTCTTCAGTATTTGGGCTAAGTTTTCCCCATCAATAAACTCTTGCACTAAATATTGGCGATTATCTTGGGTAAAATGGGCAAGCAGTTCTGGAATTTGTGGATATTTTCCCAATTCATCTAATCGCACTGCTTCTTGTTCAAATAGTTTAGCGGCTTTCGATACGCTATTAGTACCTTGCGCTTTCGGAAAAAATTGTTTGATGACGCAACAAGGTTTTGATGGCTTGTCTTCATCAATTGCTAAGAACGTTCTACCAAAGCCACCTTGTCCGATTTGCCTGATGGTACGGTAACGTTCTTTCAGCAGTAATTTTGCCCCGCAATCAAGACAAAATTTTGCTCCATCTGGATTTTGACGCTTTTGACAGTCCGGATTCAGACAATAGCTCATATTCGGTAAGGCTTTACCTGATGAGTCTATATTAATATCATTTTTATGGCAATAAAATATCTCTAACCTTAAATAGGTGCAAATAAAAGCTTTTAGAAAAGTTACGGTGCGTTACGCTATGTTAACGCACCGATGAAAGTAATTGCAACCCCATCTATTAGGAGGGTATAATGCCTTCACTTTTAAGAGATTTTCTATAGCAAGTTAAGGAAGCTATAGTTAATTTCAACAAAATAGTTCTAAACTTTGGGAGCAATTCCCTTTTCTTCAAGGCAACGCTTAAACTGAACTTCCCCTTCAGTAGGTGCTGCTTTATCCGTTACTTTCAAAGTATTAGCTAAATCTTTGTTTCCTATCCGATCCAAAGGTTTATCTAAATTGGCAATATCTTTGGTATCGTTAGTTAAATATTTTCGACAATCTCCGATCGCGTCAATTCGCGCCTTTCGATTTTTAGCTATATCAGAATTTTCTTCAGTTAAGGCGGTAGGTACGTGAGTATTATCCGCTAAATAGATATAAGCGTTTGCGGAAGCCGAAGGAGTGGGTAAGTTGAATATCCAAAGGTTAGTTATTAGCAGTACCAGGAGAATTAACCGACTAACTAATGTGCATATTTTGCTTAATTTAAGCATAATCGAATACCGTTAATTTGATTGGCTTGTTTTCTGCTATCTGCTATATTAATTAAGACAACAAAAAAGCTAATATTCCTTAAGAAAGATTGGGCGCTGTTTATGGGGTTAATGAAAAATTCTCAATTTATGCCTTTAGCAGATTGAAACTAATTGAATATTACCCGCTTGATAAAAAAGCGATCGCATATTCTAGTTAGTGCAAATCAGTTATGGAAGATCACCTGCAAACTCCTCACAGTGGCTATCATTGGGACAATAGCGATCGCCGTTTCTTTGAAGGTTGGTACTATCGCGTCACGTTACCCCAACACCGCCAAACCTTTGCATTCATGTATTCCATTGAAGATCCCGTTGGCGGTAAACCTTACAGTGGCGGCGCGGCACAAATACTTGGCCCCAACGATGAATATCTCTGTCGCACTTTCCCAGATGTCAACAAATTCTGGGCGTGGCGGAACAAATTAGGCTTAGGTCATTGGGGAAGCACCGATTTAAGCCAAAAACCCGGATATTTAGAACCAGCAGAATTCGATCGCAATATTAAAGAAGGATATCAAGCCACAGCTACTTGGCATCAGGGAGCGATTCGCGATCGCGCCACCGGTAACTACGCCCGTTGGCAATATACCATCAAACCCGTCTACGGTTGGGGAAACCAAGGACAACAGCAACAATCAACCGCCGGATTCCTCTCCTTTCTCCCCATCTTTGAACCGGGATGGCAAATATTAATGGCCCATGCCTTAGCCACAGGCTGGATCGATTGGAACGGTCAAAAATACGAATTCGTCGATGCACCAGCTTACAGCGAAAAAAATTGGGGTGGTGCATTTCCCCAAAAATGGTTCTGGGTAAACTGTAACTGCTTCGACAACCAACCCGATTTAGCATTAACCGCAGGCGGTGGCAGGCGTGGCGTACTGTGGTGGATGGAATCAGTAGCCATGATCGGCATCCATTATCGCGGCAAATTTTACGAATTCGTACCCTGGAACTCCCAAGTCAGCTGGAACATTCAACCTTGGGGTAAATGGCAAATGCAAGCCAAAAAACCGGGTTATGAAGTAGAACTCACAGCCACTACCAATTTACCCGGCACACCTCTGAGAGCACCCACTCAAACAGGTTTAGAATTTGCCTGTCGGGACACCATGCTGGGCAATCTTACTCTAGAATTGCGAGAACTAATCGGCAGCAAATCTAAAATTATTCTAAAAGCCACCAGTTTCCTATCAGGATTAGAAACAGGCGGAGGGCCTTGGGATAACCCTTGGCACTCTAATTAAATTTCTTCTGCTATCATGGCTTTGTACGAGGGGCTGTGGCTCAGCTGGATAGAGCGAGCGCCTCCTAAGCGCTAGGTCATGGGTTCAAATCCCATCAGTCCCGTACTTTCTGTCCTCTTATCAGATCGAGCTTTAAAGGTTCTAGACCTACAATTAGCTTCACCTACTTACTCACGTTCCGATATATGAATAATTTAGGTCACGAACCCCCACAACTCCTCAAACAACGCCTCTTTTATCAAGGACGCAAATTTAACTTTGAAGTCAGCCACCTGCGCCTTCCCAACCAAGCAGAAGGCGACTGGGAGTGCATCCGCCATCCAGGAGGTGCTTTAGCCGTACCAGTCACCCCCGAAGGCAAACTAGTATTATTACGGCAATACCGCTTTGCAGCCAAAGGGCGTCTATTAGAATTTCCTGCCGGTACCGTCGAGCCCCATGAAGACCCCGCCCAAACCATCGAGAGAGAAATCGAAGAAGAAACCGGTTATCGCGCCCGCAAATGGCAAAAATTAGGGGAATTTTTCCTTTGTCCCGGGTACTCCGATGAAATTATCTATGCCTTTTTAGCGCAGGATTTAGAACCATTAGAAACTCGTCCCGCACAAGACATAGATGAAGATATGGAAACCATTTTAATGACACCCGAAGAACTAGAAGCTGCCATCCTCAGAGGAGAACCGGTAGACGCCAAATCAATTTCTAGCTTTTTCTTAGCTCGTCCTTTTTTAAAGTAAACTTGTCATCTGTCATTAGTCATTTGTCAATGGTTATTACTTGCCATAAATTGAAAAATGTTGGTTATTAGTAAAGTTAACTACTCGCTAATGACAAATCACCAATGACCAACGATCGAATAAATTATGTCTGATTTAGTAATTTTCTGGCATCGCCGCGATTTACGCATCTCCGATAACTTAGGGCTAGACTTAGCTAGCAAACTGAGTCAAAAAGTAATCGGCGTTTTTTGCTTAGACCCCAACATTTTAAAACCGGATGATGTCGCACCAGCTAGAGTTGCTTACATGATTGGCTGTTTGCAAGAACTACAGCAAAGTTATGCTAAAGCAAATAGCCAATTATTGATACTTAACGACGAACCTACAAAAGCCATACCGAAATTAGCAACAGCACTCAAAGCCAAAGCTGTTATATGGAATTGGGATGTAGAACCTTATGCCAAAGAACGAGATCGAGTCGTTACGGAATCGCTGACTAACTTAGGAATTGTCACTCACAAATGTTGGGATCAGTTATTACATTCTCCTGAAGAAATCAGCAGTGGCACTAATCAACCTTATACTGTTTACACTCCTTTTTGGAAAAAGTGGATTAGCAAAGAAAAATCTGCCCCAGTAAAAACATTCCAAAATCGGATAAACTTAACCCAATCCGAACGAGAAATTGCCCAAAAAGCGGGAAAAATTGAATTACCAACAGCCGAAAAATTAGGATTTAAATGGGATAATCAACTGCTGCTAGCACCCGGAGAAAAAGCCGCAACGGAAAGACTAGCTGAGTTTTGCGAAACAGCCATTTTTACATATCAAGAACAGCGTAACTTTCCGGCAGTTGATGGCACGTCAAGGCTGAGTGCGGCACTCAAATTCGGTGCAATTGGCATTCGGACAGTTTGGGCTGCTACTATCAATTTAATGGCAGAAAATCTCAGCGAAGAAGCACGCACAAGCGTGAGAACGTGGCAGCAAGAATTAGCATGGCGAGAATTTTATCAGCACGCGATGTATCATTTTCCCGAATTAGCAGAAGGTGCTTTTCGACAAGTATTTAAAAGCTTCCCTTATGACAACAATTTAGAACATTTTCAAGCTTGGTGTGAAGGGAGAACTGGCTATCCGATTGTCGATGCTGCGATGCGCCAGTTAAATGAAACTGGATGGATGCACAACCGTTGTCGAATGATAGTAGCTAGTTTCCTTACCAAAGATTTATTGATCGATCCCAGAATGGGAGAAAAATATTTCATGCAGAAGTTATATGATTGGGATCTTTCTGCTAATAATGGGGGTTGGCAGTGGAGTGCTTCCAGTGGAATGGACCCAAAACCAGTGCGAATTTTTAATCCTGCTTCCCAAGCTCAAAAATTTGACCCACAAGCAGAATATATCAGAAAATGGTTACCAGAATTGAGATCTGTCGATACAGCATCATTAGTAATGGGAAAAATCCTCCCTTTGCAACGGACGCAATTGGGATATCCTCAGCCAATTGTGGATCACAATCAACAACAACGGGAGTTTAAAACTCGGTATCAACAGCAAAAATCAGATGAGTAAATACCAGATTTAATTTAAACCGCAGATGAATGCAGATAAACGCAGATAAACGCAGATACAAGATGAGAAATATCGAATTACATCTGTGTTCATCTGTGTGCATCTGTGGATATCTGTGGTGAAAAACTACTTGGAATTACCTCAAGATAATGTAAATTTTTAACTAATCAGAGTTAACGGTGCGTTACGCTTGCGCTAACGCACCCTACAATTCTGAATTTTGGATTAATCAGCGTACAAATTCTTTACCCATTCCCATTCTTGTTGTAAGCCTTCGGTTAAGCTAACTTGGGGTTGATAACCGAGAATTTTATTGGCTTTTGATACATCTGCACCGGTGTGACGCGCATCTCCCATTGCTTTTTCCACGTAATTTTTGCGAATGGGACGACCGACAATTTTTTCCATCGTGTCTAGTACTTCCGACAAAACTACGCGACTACCGCCGCCAATATTGAAAATTTCTCCGACGGCTTCCGGTACGGTAGCGGCTGCTAAATTAGCTGCAACTGCGTCGCTAACAAAGGTGAAATCTCTGGTTTGTTGTCCGTCACCGTAAATGGGGATGGCTCGATCGAGTAAAATATCTCTGTAAAATTTATGAAAAGCCATATCCGGGCGTTGGCGAGGGCCGTAAACGGTAAAATAACGTAAGGAAGTAAAAGGTACGCCAAAATTTTGGTTATAGAGTATGCAAAGTCTTTCGGCTGCTAGTTTGGTAATGCCATAAGGAGAAACTGGTTGCGGACAAATCGTTTCAGCGGTGGGTAGGGTTTCTGCATTACCGTAAACGGAAGAAGTGGAAGCATAAACTAATCGACGCAGGTGTTTCGCATCTTTGGCTGCTTCTAGTAAAATTTGGGTGGAGTTGATATTGCGTTCGGTGTAAGCGCGAAAACCTTCACCCCAACTAGCACGCACTCCCGCTTGTGCGGCTTGGTGATAAACTACTTCTACTTCCGATAATAATGTTGGCCAATCGGCAGATTGGATATCCTGCTCGATTAATTTAAAATTTGGGTGATTTGCAAAGCTAGAAATGTTTTGGCGCTTCAAACTAGGATCGTAGTAATCATTAAAATGATCGATACCAATTACTTTCTCTTCTCGATTTAATAAGGTTTCTGCTAGGTGAGAACCGATAAAACCCGCTACTCCCGTAACGATACTTGTAGTCATAAATTTCCTATATTTTTGTGTTGATAGGTAAATGACAAGGAATAAAAATTTCAAACTGCAAAGTTTATTTGAAATTTACAATTTGAAAGTGAA
>CAZJJR010000225.1:0-10496 GCA_964546365.1 uncultured bacterium
CTGTTCTGACTGCTGCCCTGGAAGCGATCGTAGAAGCAGTGTCCTCCGGTGACAAAGTGACGCTGGTGGGCTTTGGCTCTTTCGAGCCTCGGGTAAGAAAAGCTCGTGAAGGCCGCAATCCCAAAACAGGCGATAAGATGGAAATTCCAGCCACTACAGTACCTGCCTTTTCTCCTGGCAAACTGTTCAAGGAAAAGGTCGCACCACAAAATTCATAGTTTCACAGGGACAACTTTATTGTCTAATCGACCGCTGCATGGGGGGAATTTAGCTTGGGCAGCTGCACTGGCAGGCTGTTCTCCCGATGCTATTCTTGATTTCTCGGCCAGTATCAATCCGTTGGGGCCGCCTGAATCGGCTTTGTTGGCGATTCAGGCTCATCTGGCAGACTTGAAAGTTTATCCAGACCCCAATTATCAGAACCTGCGGGCGCGTCTTGCTCGGATACACGATGTACCGCCTGAGTGGATTCTGCCCGGTAATGGTTCTGCTGAATTACTGACTTGGGCTGGTCGAGATTTGTCCCAATTTGAGACTACTTACTTGGTAACGCCTGCTTTCGGCGATTACATAAGGGCACTCAATACATTTTCTACGAATATTGTCAAGTGTCCTTTGGTCAATGCTGAATGGGATTCCCAGGTAGAGCTAGGAAAGGAAGGGAATGGACAATGGCTTGAGAAGTTGCCCATTCCCGATTTTTTGCCAATGGGTAATGACGATCGCGCTCTTTTACTAAACAACCCTCACAATCCTACGGGGGTGCTATTTCTTAGGGAAACGATTCTGCCTACCTTGGATCGTTTCGGTTTGGTGGTGGTGGATGAAGCGTTTATGGATTTTCTGCCTGCTGAGAAAGAACAAAGTTTGATCTCTCTGGTGCAGGAATATCCTAATTTGGTGATTCTACGAAGCCTGACCAAGTTTTATAGCTTACCCGGTTTGCGATTGGGTTACGCGATCGCTCATCCCGATCGCTTACAACGCTGGCAGCAGTGGCGCGATCCTTGGCCAGTCAACGTTTTAGCTGCTGCCGCTGCCTGCGCCGTCCTTGAAGATCGGGCGTTCGAGCAACAAACTCGGTACTGGCTAGAAGAGGCGCGAAATCAACTTTTTGTTGGTTTATCTCAATTACCGGGATTACACCCTTTTCCCAGTGCAGCTAATTTTTTGCTGGTGCAGTCTTCTCGATCGAGTTCTCTGATTCAAGAAAAGTTACTCAAACAAAGCCAAATTTTGATTCGCGACTGCCTCAGTTTTCCTGAATTGGGCGATCGCTATTTCCGCGTGGCAGTACGCTTGTTTTCTGAAAACCAACGCCTCCTTGAGGGATTGGCAGCAATTTGTGAGGAGATGAGGGGCTAGGGGCTAGGGGGCAGGGGGCAGGGGGAAAGAGGAAATTTTGTGACTCCTGAATTCTGAATTCTGAATTCTGACTCCTGACTTCATTTTTCCCCAATCTAAAATCTAAAATCTAAAATTCTATGGCTGTTGACTATGATTTAGTTGCGATCGGGGGAAGTCCCGCCGGACTTTATTCTGCGATCGCTGCGACTTATTTAAAAGCCCGCGTTGCCTTGGTAGCATCTCAGCTATCAGGCACAACTTGGTTAGAATCCGGATCTAAATATAGTAAAGCCTTAACCCAGGTGGGACGAGTTGCCCATCAAATGCAGGAAGCACGATCATTTGGCGTGGGATGGGAACCTTCAGAAGAATCTTATCGCGTGCTGGGAGTACACTTCGCTGACGCCCTCAAGTGGGCAAAAGGTGTGGTTTCTGCCCTCGACGAACAATACTCCCCGGCGGTTCTAGCTTCTTTGGGTGTCGATGTGATTTTTGGTGAAGGTGAGTTTTGTCGCAAACCTCATTTTGGTTTTGTGGTAAACGAGCAAATTTTGCGATCGCGCACTTACCTGATCGCTACGGGATCTCGTCCGGTGATTCCAGAAATTAACGGATTGCAAAGTACTGGTTTTCTTACTCCGGAAACGATTTGGCAGCAAAAAATATCTACCGATCTACCCAAAAGTTTGATTTTTATCGGTGGCGATCCGGTGGGGATCGAATTAGCTCAAACTTTTGCCCGCTTGGGTTCTCGCGTTACCTTAGTAGTCAGCAATGCTCATATTCTGCCCAAAGAAGACCCGGAAGCATCTATTCTAGTGCAAGCACAGTTGGAAGCTGAGGGAGTGCGCGTTCTCACCGGACATCAAGTTACCCAAGTTAAGTGGCTCGACGATAAAAAATGGGTTCAAGCTGGTGATAAAGCGATCGATGGTGATGAAATCGTATTGGCAATCGGTCAGCAACCGAATGTGGAATCTTTGAATTTGGAAGGGGCTGGTGTTAAGGTCGATCGCTATGGCATTAAAGTTAATCAAAAATTGCAAACTACTAACCCGCGCATTTACGCTTGTGGAGATGTTTTAGGCGGTTATCGTTTTGCTCACGTCGCTAATTACGAAGCCCGCATCGCTCTCAAGAATATGCTGTTTTTCCCGGTTTTCAAAGTAGATTATCGCCATATTCCTTGGGCTATTTTTTCCGATCCGGAATTAGCACGAGTGGGTTTAACTGAGGAACAAGCAAGAAGTCGCTACGGTGATGATGTGTTGGTTTTACGCCACTATTTCAAAACTATTGATAAGGCGCAGATGCAGGGAGAAACTACGGGTTTTTGTAAAATTATCGTCCTTCGTAGCGGTGAAATAGTTGGCGCTCATTTGGTTGGGCCTCAAGCTAGCGAGTTGATTCACGCGATCGCTTTGGCAATGACACAACGCATCAAAATTAAGGCGCTGGCTAATCTCTCTACGATCTTTCCTACTTTGTCTGACATTAACTCTCAGACTGCTGCTGAGTGGGGAAAACTGCGCCTTAGCCAAAATAACTCTATGGAAAATTTGTTAGAAAGTTTGTTTAACTTGCTGCGTTCTTGGTCAAGTTGATTTCGGGAATGGGGCATTAGGCATATAATGACCTTGCAATTACGGCATGGTTCTTTAATTATTAGAGCGCTGTTTTTTTATTTAATAAAGATGGGCAAATAGGCTAGATTTTGTGTAACCAAAATGAAAATATTTGTTTGTTTCTGCATCGCTATTTTATTTTTGGCATCCTGTAGTTGGCAAAATTTAAACGAATCTACCATTTATGCAGACGAAGAAAGTCAAGCAGCAGAAATGTTTGTTTTTTCTAATTATGTTGAAGGTCGTCGTAAGTATGGGTACATAAACCAGAAAGGAAAAGTCAGTATCAAAACACAATTTGATTTGGCTAATAAATTTTCTGACGGACTAGCAGTTGTACAGATTAATGCTCGTCAATGGGGCTATGTTGATAAAACAGGGAAAATTACGGTCTTACCAGAATCTTGGATAATTTTTTCTTTTTCTGAAGGGCTGGCATCTGTGAATATTAGCAACAAGTATGGCTATATAGATAGAACTGGGAAAATTGTCATTGCACCCCAATTTGTATCAGCTGGCGAATTCCGAGAGGGACTAGCACCAATAGAGATAAATAAAAAATACGGTTACATCAATCAGTCTGGTAGAACTATTATTCCACCGCAATTTGATAAAGCTTATAGCTTTTATGAGGCACTAGCAGCAGTGAAAGTTGCGGGTAAGTGGGGCTATATTAATAAAACTGGAAAGATAGTTATCGCACCAAGGTTCGATGCTACTGTTCCCTTTTCTGAAGGGCTAGCAGTAGCAGAGATAGTAGAAAATAAGCATAGGTTAGGTTATATTAACCAAACTGGAAAGACAGTCATTCCGTTCAAATTTTCTCAAGCTTTGAGCTTTCATCAAGGGTTAGCTCCAGTTTGTGTTAATAGTAAATGCGGCTATATTAATAAAGCTGGAAAAGTAGCGATCCCTTTTCAGTTCGATCTGACAGATGAGTTTTCGGAGGGGCTAGCAGCTGTTATGATTGGTGATAAGTTTGGCTACATAGATAGAACTGGGAAAACTGTCATTCCTGTACAGTTTCATAGTGCCGAGAAGTTTGAAGGAGGGCTAGCGTTTGTAACAGCCAAAAACTTTTGGAAAGAAAAGTCTGGATATATTAACAAAACTGGAGATTTCGTTTATCTACAACACTGAAGACTTTTATGATGCGATCGCCTGTAGGCGCTGCGAGTCAAAAAGGAAAGCTACTACAACGCTGCCGATCGCTTAATAGGCCCAATTGTAGCCCTTGCTACTATCAGCCGCTTTCTTCTTAACCAAAACCTATATATATATAGTAAGGATTTCACCAACTAAGTAAATAGCGGTCGGGGAAGGAAACCGACTTTTAACCAAGCACAAAAGCAACAAATAAAAGCATGGGTTAAACAATCACCAAAAGATTTAAAGAAAGTTAAATTAAATGTCTAGCAGATTATGGTATAGTGGCCAACTAGTAGAAGCAAGAGCGATCGAATTAGCAATAGACGATCCGGGACTGCTTTACGGAGCAACAGTTTTTACGACACTACGAGTTTACGAAAATTCATTAGATAATAATTGGACTAATTGGGCAGGACATTGCGATCGCATTCGTCACAGCATCGAGCAATTCGAGTGGCAAATGCCAGACTGGGAGAGAGTCAAGATTGGTGCGGAAGCGTTAAAAACCCACTTTCCGGTATTGCGAATAACAATTTTTCCTGACGGACGAGAATTAATTACCGGGCGGTATTTACCAACCGATCTAAAAGAAAGACAGCAATTTGGCATAGTAGCTTGGCTAGCAGAAGCGCCAGAATATCGCCGTTTCCTACCCGAACACAAAACTGGCAACTACTTATCGGCTTGGCTAGCATTAAATAAAGCCCAGAAGTATGGAGCCAAAGAAGCAATATTAATAGATGAAGATGGCAACTGGTTAGAAACCAGCACGGGAAATTTGTGGGGATGGCAGGATGGTAAGTGGTGGACGCCGCCCTTAAAACAGGGAATTTTACCGGGACTAATGCGAAGCCAACTGATCGCCGTACTGAAAAGCCACCATGAAATAGTAGAAGAAGAACCTTGGAATCACGAGCTAGTCCAAGGCTTTGAAGCAATAGCCTACAGCAATAGCGTCGTTCAAATCGTTCCCATTCATACGATCGTGAGAAGCACTTCAGAAGGAGAGGGAATTACCAATCCCCCATGCCCCATGCCCCATGCCCTATGCCCTTCTCATAATTGTTTTCAAAAATTAAGGCATATCTTCCCCGATCGGTTGCCATTTTCTCAGATAGGTTAAAATAAATTAACATAAGTTAATTAGAACTAGTCCTCATAACGATACATCCCAGGAGGATTGACCGAGAGTGAATAATAAACAGTGGAGAAATGCAGGGCTGTACGCACTGCTAGCGCTAGTAGTCGTAGCTTTGGCGACAGCTTTTTTTGACAAGCAGCCCCAAAGCAGAGAAACCTGGCGTTACAGTGAGTTCCTCCAGAAAGTCGAAGCCAAACAAATATCGAGAGTCAGTATTAGTGCCGATCGGTCTACCGCCCGCGTCACTGCCCCAAATGGCGATAAGGTGATAGTCAATCTTCCTAATGACCCCGAACTATTTAATTACCTGACTAAAAACAACGTTGATATAGCAGTTTTACCTCCCAGCGATGATGCCTTTTGGTTAAGGGCACTCAGCAGCCTGTTTTTCCCCATTTTGCTGTTGGTTGGTTTATTCTTTTTGCTGCGCCGCGCCCAAAATGGGCCGGGATCGCAAGCAATGAACTTTGGCAAATCAAAAGCCAGAGTGCAAATGGAACCTCAAACGCAAGTAACTTTTGGGGATGTGGCTGGAATTGACCAAGCCAAACTGGAATTAAACGAAGTAGTTGATTTCTTAAAAAATGCCGATCGCTTTACTGCTATTGGAGCAAAAATTCCCAAAGGCGTACTGCTAGTTGGCCCTCCCGGAACTGGTAAAACACTGCTAGCCCGTGCAGTAGCAGGAGAAGCAGGCGTACCGTTCTTCTCGATTTCCGGTTCGGAATTCGTAGAAATGTTCGTTGGTGTGGGTGCTTCTCGCGTCCGCGACTTGTTTGAACAAGCAAAAGCCAACGCCCCCTGTATCGTCTTCATTGATGAAATTGATGCGGTCGGTCGCCAACGGGGTGCTGGTTTAGGTGGTGGTAACGACGAACGGGAACAAACCCTCAACCAGTTGCTCACCGAGATGGACGGTTTTGAAGGCAATACGGGAATTATTATTATTGCAGCTACTAACCGCCCAGACGTATTAGATGCGGCGTTACTGCGTCCCGGTCGTTTCGATCGTCAAGTAGTGGTGGATCGTCCTGACTTTGCCGGACGTTCGGAAATTCTCAGAGTTCACGCACGGGGTAAGACTTTAGCTCAAGATGTGGATCTCGATAAGATCGCGCGTCGGACACCTGGTTTTACCGGGGCAGATTTGTCTAACTTGCTGAACGAAGCGGCTATTTTGGCGGCGCGTCGCAATTTAACCGAAATTTCGATGGATGAAGTCAACGATGCGATCGATCGCGTATTGGCTGGCCCAGAGAAGAAAGACCGGGTAATGAGCGAAAAGCGCAAAGCTGTAGTAGCTTATCACGAAGCTGGTCATGCGATCGTCGGTGCTTTAATGCCTGACTTCGACCCAGTACAAAAGATCAGCATCATCCCTCGCGGTCAAGCTGGCGGTATTACTTGGTTTACTCCTAGCGAAGATCGGTTAGACTCTGGTTTGTTAAGCCGTTCTTACCTGCAAAACCGGATGGCGATGCTATTAGGCGGACGGGTAGCGGAAGAAGTGATCTTCGGTGAAGAAGAAGTAACCACTGGTGCTTCTAGCGACTTGCAACAAGTAGCGCGGGTAGCCCGTCAAATGGTAATGCGGTTTGGGATGAGCGATCGCGTCGGACAAGTAGCTTTGGGTCGTCAGCAAGGTAATATGTTCTTGGGTCGCGACATCATGGCCGAACGCGATTTTTCAGAAGAAACTGCCGCCGTTGTTGATGACGAAGTGCGCTCTCTGGTAGATGAAGCTTATAAGAGAGCAAAAGACGTTTTGACCAACAACCGTGCAGTTTTGGATCGGTTGGCAAGTATGCTAATTGAGAAAGAAACGGTAGATGCAGAAGAATTGCAAGAGTTGTTGGCTAATAATGATGTGAAAATGGCTGCTTTGGCTTAATTAATTCCCAATTATGGGAATTGCTCACCTTTAATTTAAATTTGGGGTAATTTGGGAGTTTTCCTGAATTACCCTGATTTTTTAGGCGATCGGTTTTAATAGGTAGAATTCAGGAGTCAGAATTCAGAATTCAGAATCTAAAAGAATTTTTTATTCTGCCTTACCGTATTTGTCCTAGCTTAGAATGATTATTTTCATTTTAATTACTTTAAACCTTCAATCACGCCACCATAAAGACTCATAAACCGCGTTTCTTCCAAAGAAGAATCGTTATTCCAAGTCCCCACTACACAATAAGTTTTACCGTTCTTTGCCTTCAACCAAGTCGTCAAATTCAACACGCCAATTTCCGAACCTCCTTTAAAAGCAACCTTTTCCCAATCATTAGCATTTACCACACCAGGATTGATACTCATTAAAGGTAAATCGGCAACTTTTTCAATTAAACTGAAAAGTTCTCGCGCCGTAAAAAACCATTCTACGTCTAATGCACTTGGAGTTGAATTAAAATCATTTATATTGGGTATGGGCTGTCGATCGGCTTCATATAAGACTATTCGACGTTCTTCTGCATTACCAGATCGGTAGCGGTTGAGTAATTCAGAATTTTTATTACTTTTAAGAACGAAAGCTTGTCGAGTGGTTAAAAATGGTTGGTTACGGGGCGTAATTGCTTCAATATTGGGAATTCCGATTAAGTAAATTAAGCTATCAGTAGTAGTATTATCACTTTGCGAAATCATCAAAGCTGCTAAAGTTTGGATTGTCAAAAAAGAGTTATCAGGCCAAGTTTGCAGAAAACCAGATGGTAAACTTTTCCAATTTGGCTGCAATTCAACTAGATCTTGCCACTTCTTTTTACCGGATTCTATTTGTAACTGAATAGCGTTTAACACAGCTAACTTAAAAGCCGAACCAACTGCTAAAGGCAAATCGGCATTTAAAGCAATTAGTTCTTCTCGATCTTCCATCACCAGTAAACTTACTTGACCTGGTAATGCTTTAAATTGTTCTATTGCTTCTGATAAACTCATCCCTTTAGAACGAGGAGGATGAAAGAAAAGACCAGTAATTTTTCCCCGATCGTCTAGAGCGATATTAGAAGGAATTAATCCACGTTCAAAAATTACTAAAAAATCGGTTTCTTTTGATTGTATTTCTTGGTAATTTCCCAATTCTGCTAGTAAACTACGAATAATATTTTGTACTTGAGCAATTGGTATCTGAGCTAAAAATGATGGTGCAAACCAATCAGCTTGAATTTGCTCATCGGTAAATAACCTTTCAAGGGCAGCTTTTGGTGTCATCACTTTGTCTTCCATTGACTAAATGGCTCTTTAACTAAATTAATATTGAAGTATCTGGCATCGTCGGATACTTCCACGCCAATCCAATCCGGCAATTCAACAACCTGATTTTCTTCTTTCAATTCAACTTCAGCAAGAATTAATCCTTGATTTTCCCTTAAAAATTCGTCGATTTCCCAGATTAAGCCATTTTGTTGAATTTTGTACCTAATTTTTTCAATTAAGGGCCGATCGCACATTGTATCGAGCATAATTTCCGCATCTTCTACGGGAATTGGGTACTCGAATTCCGCTCTCTTATTGCCGACAGTTAAACCTTTGATAGTTAAATACCCTTGATTCCCTGCTATACGGATGCGAACGCTGGCTTCTTTTTTTCTAGAAAGGTATCCTTGACGATAAATCACACCAGTGGCAAGCGTTCGCCATCGGTCATTTTTCAGTAAAAATTTTCGTTCTATCTCTGTAGCCATAGATGATATTTTGTTGAACGACTAGCTAAAAGCAATCTCATCCAATTGTAGCGGTAAAAGTGCCAACTGAATTTTAGATGGAATAATTGATTTTTGAATAAAATTGCCGCTCGGTATATTCAAGCGAAAGGTCGCTCGATAAATCCATCTCTTATTTTCTCTCATCGGATAGAACTCCTTGCAATTTTTTTTATGTATGCACCCATAGCCTTAAGCAATGATTAGTCTATCTATAGCCTTCCACCAATTGTTAGATGTTTTTTTGATTTGGCTATTTCACGATTGTAATTAATAGAAGTAGTTAATGATTTTTCCACTCTAAATTTAGGAGATCGTGACATGAAAAATTTAATTATTGGTACACTATCAGTTATGCTAGTGTCTGGTGTTGCTGCACCTGCTGTTCTAGCTGAATCACCGCAGAACGTTCCCAACATGAGAAGTAATACCTCTACTTCTGATTATCAAATCTCACCTTTTGACCTGGTTTATATGGCTTATCAAGGGTACTTCAAAAACCAAGGTATTCCGAGCGCTCAAGCTTTAATTTACGGCTATAGAACCGGAGATATTGATGCTAGAGATTTGGTGTCTAGTGCGGTTAGAGCTAATCGGCTTTCATCTGAGATGTTGGCAGATGATGACTATCTGAGCGCAGTTGATAACCAACTGAACAATTTAAACGACAATAACGGAAGCCTGACTAGATAAATTAGCGGTTCGACATTTGCGATCGCTCTTTCTCCAAGAGGATCGGTTAGTTTGTGGCTAGCTAGTGGAGAAGAGAGCGATCGCTTCTGCGTTTATATTTTAAAAGTAACAATTACCCCTCGCTCCGTATAGATGTGTATCCTACTACAGGGTAGATAGGATTGTGTAGTCGATCTATCTCACCAACTTTATAATCTTTTGCCGTCTGGTTCTCATTTTCATTTGCTATGGACAATAGTGAATTTGAGTAAGTCAAGTTTTATATAAAAGAAAATGTTTTTTATCCTATATTGAGCCAATCGTTACGCTAATCAATAAATAATCAATAAATTTTGAATTCGAGGAAAATTTCCGGAACAAATATAAAGTGACTCGAAAAACTGCTTGTCATTAATGGCAAAAGTTCCTTTTCTATTTGGAGAGGCTATATTTTTGCGACAAGTGAGTAAAGATAAAAAAACAAAGAACCACTATGGTTGCTATTGGAGTTTTTTGTTGGGGCTTTTTTACTCATTAGTATGACCAAAATATAGATTTTCGTGAATAGAAAAGGTACGGAGTTATTTCGGGCTGAAAAACTATGAACCTGTACGACTTCTATCAAAAGAAACTCGAATACAGCTTTGAAGCAGTAGCTGCTGACAAAGAATTAGCCACCCATATCCAAGAAGTGCTGATTTGGCTGAGGCTTCTTGATGCGCCTGTTGATGGAAAATTTGGCCCAATTTCTTCCGCATCTCTCAGACAGTTTCAGAAACTAACGAAGTGTAGCGAATATGGTTATTTGGGGCAAGAAACAGCCAAAAAATTGATTGAAACTTCCCCCGATCAGCTGCCGCAACCCGAACTGCA
>CAZJJR010000225.1:10506-11007 GCA_964546365.1 uncultured bacterium
TAGCCGTATCCTTAAATATATGCAGAAAAGGGGTTATCAAATCGCTACCGGAAATAAAGAGTACAACATTGTTTATGTGGAAGGAATGAATGCGAATGGCAAACTAAATACCGATCCGCCCAACCATTTTAACGATCGGCGTATGGTAATCGAGGTCATCAACGGAAGCCCGCGTATAATTGCAAACTGGGAAGCAACTACCGAACCGGGTTATTACTATACCTATAATCCGATGAATGACAAAGGAGCCGCCCGGATTGCTTTCGGGCAAAGCTTGGCGAGTAGGTACGCACGGTAATTCAGAGCCTCACGAAGCTTTAGTGCAGGTGGGGCTGGTGAAAGTGTATAGGGATGCCAATAAAGACATGATGCGATCGGGAGATAATATCGAAGAAGGATACTTCGGTATTAATCAGCACTGGGGATACGATCTACCGCGCAGCAACATTGGCTTAGCCAGTGCTGGCTGTTTGGTGGGGCGAACTCGAGACGGTCACAGAC
>CAZJJR010000226.1:0-10992 GCA_964546365.1 uncultured bacterium
GGAGTCCACCAGTCGGACTCCAATTCATTTTGAATTCTGACGACTGACGCCTTTATTCTATTTTGATAAATAAACTTCTTGTTTAATAAATAAGACTTACTTAAAACCGATTTAGGTGAATTAACATCCCATTTTTAAAGAAATTAATTGACCTTAAATTTAACATTTTTGATAAGGTTAATCATGAATTTTGCACTCTTTTAAAAACTGGCGATCTGCTAACGAGCAATCTAAGTGTTATCTATTAAGTAAAACTTTAATACATCTACCTATTCCCACATCTCATACAATATTGTGTGAACTACCCCAATACTTACTATGAAAGCCCTCTGGCTAGAAAACAACCAACTCGAACTTCGTACCGATGTCCCCGTCCCTACTCCGCCACCGAGAGAAGCACTGGTGCGAGTAGTGCGTGCGGGGATTTGCAATACGGATTTGGAATTACTCAGAGGTTATTACCCCTACACTGGTATTTTAGGCCACGAATTTGTCGGTATTGTGGAACAAGGGTCAAGGGAACTGCAAAATAAACGGGTAGTGGGAGAAATTAATGCGGTTTGCGGTCAGTGTTGGTATTGTTGTAACGGATACCCGACTCACTGTGAAAATCGCACGGTTTTAGGTATCGTTAACCGCAATGGAGCTTTTGCGGAATATCTAACTTTGCCGATCGAAAATTTGCATCCCGTACCGGATAACGTGCCAACCGATGTCGCTACTTTTACCGAACCTGTGGCGGCTGCGTTGGAAATTCAGCAGCAGGTGAAAATAACTCCAAACGAACGAGTTTTGGTAGTTGGTGATGGTAAGCTGGGGCAGTTGGTGGCGCAGACATTGGCGTTGACTGGGTGCGATTTATTGGTTGTTGGGCGTCATCGCCAGAAGTTGGATTACTTAGCTGCGCTTGGTATCAAAACGGGTTTTGTAGATTTGGTAAGCGAGCGAGCTTTTGATATCTCGGTTGAATGTACTGGTAATCCGGAAGGTTTTGCAATCGCTCGTCGCGCTCTCCGTCCTCGCGGCACGCTGGTACTGAAAAGCACTTATGCCGGACATCTAACTTTTGATGCCTCTTCTCTAGTGGTAGATGAAATTACCCTGATTGGTTCTCGTTGCGGCCCTTTTCCAGAAGCCTTGAAAGCTTTATCAGAAAATAAGGTAAATGTCAATTACTTGATTCAAGAACGTTATGAATTGGAAAATGCGATCGCGGCATTCGATCGCGCTCAACAGCGAGGAGTCTTAAAAATTCTGTTAGAAATCAATCCTGAGTAATAATTAATTTTATCCGCCTCCGGAGTAAATGCCCTCAACTAAGGATTAATAGTACAGGACTAAAAACTGTGCAATAGACTGGATTGCGATCGGATGTTTATTGTAGAAATTTATGAGCGGCAATTGGCTGATCTACACGGTAATTTCCTGCCTCTTATATGGATTGTGGGGATTTTTTAGCAAGGTAACTACTAATTACATTCAACCCCAAAGTGCGCTAGTTTATCAAGGAATTGGCATTACACTAGTTGGTATATTTGTATTTTGTCAATCTGGTTTTCAATTGCAGGTAGGTAAGGTAGGGATCGTATCTGCAATTGTGGGGGGTATTCTAGCAATGCTAGCATCGTTGTTTTATTTAGTTGCCCTCAGCAAAGGTAAAGTGGCGATGGTAGTTACCCTCACCGGATTGTATCCTTTAGTTAGTATTTTGCTAGCTTTCTTTATCTTAAAAGAGCCAATTACTTTACGACAAGGTTTCAGTATTTTACTTGCGCTGGGAGCGATCGTATTATTTTCGTGGGGCGAGTAATAACAGATGATAGTTAGTTTTCGATCGAGTGAGTAGACTGTAATCAGTAAAATAATTTTCTTTTTATCAACCAGAATTCAGAAGCCAAGAGCCTTCCATTCAGTATAAATTCTGTACTACTGACGGATGAATAAGTGGATTCCATAACCACCGCCAAATGAAAATTTGGTGGTGCAACAATTCAATGGCGGGTCTTTTATTTACCACTGATTGATTCTGATTACTGAATTCTGACTACTGAATTCTTTTTCAATGCTTACTACCAACCACCTACTACCCATTACCCCTAATAGTAAAAAGAATTAGTTTTCGGGCAATAATCAGAACAGCCGATCGCAGATTCAGAATTGGCAATAGTCGGATGCACCGTACACTTGAGCCGATAATCGTTAGTGAAAAACTGACAGCCAGGACAGGGAATTTGGTGCATCCGCTTCGCCTTAGTTACGCCGTCCGCGAGTGCTGACCAAACATTCCAAGCTAGCAGAAACATCAACATCCAAGCTAGTACAAAACAGATCGGTACTAATAAAGGTTGGATGGCATGAATCAGAGGTTGTAGAACTTGGAACACGGCAACTCACTTATTGAGGATCGAAGTAACGGTTTAATGTTAAGAAAGTTAAGCAGCTTGCTTTATCCACCACAAGAGAGGTTAGACTCCTGCGTGACCCAAAGCTAAACCTGTCACTAACATACCTAAAACCAGGAATGGCTGGGCGCTTGCTTGATACTTTACATCATTTTTGATAGGGTCGCGCAGGAAATACATATCCTGAAACGTGATTTGGGGAATCACCAACAGCATGAGAATCGCTGCATACAAGTTCTGGTGAATGCTAACCAGATAACCAGCCACTCCCACTTGGAAGATGTCGATCGCCAACACGCAAATCCAAGCAGCTGTTTGTACCCCAAACATGACTGGCAGAGATTGTAAACCGAGTTGTCTGTCTCCCTCGACGCTTTTAAAGTCGTTGACAACTGCAATCCCCAAACCCGCAAAACTATACAGCAAAGTCAAAATGACAATCGTGGCATTGAGGTCGCCAAATAAAGCATGACCAGCCCACCAAGGGAGTGCAATATAGCTGGAACCTAAAGCATAATTGCCCAGCCAGCCATTTTTCTTTAATTTCAAGGGCGGCGCGGAATAAATGTAGGAAACGAACGAACCGCCGATCGCTAGTACGGTGATGGTGGGAAAAGAATGACCAGCCCACAGATCGAGAAGATATGCTACCCCAATCCCAGCTAACAACAGCACCCAAACTTGGGATATTACTTGCGGAATAGAAATTGCCCCAGAAGGAATCGGGCGATAGGGTTCGTTGATCGCGTCGATGTCCTTGTCGTAGAAATCGTTGATGGTTTGGGTATACCCGGCCAGCAGTGGCCCAGACATCAGCATACAAGCGGCAGCGATCAGTACGTTTTCTAACGTCCAGGTGTAGTTACCGGAAGAAGCCGCACCGCAGACGACGCCCCAAATCAGGGGAATCCAGGTGATCGGCTTCATTAATTGCAGGCGGATTTTCCAAATATTGGTTTCCCCAGAGGCGGCACCTTTCATTCCAAGCATTTGCCTGGTTTTGGCGGTGCGGCTAGCGGTTAAAGGTGCGTCGGTAGAGGGATTTGCTTCTACTGGGGCAGGTGGTGTGAGGGTTTCGGATTCTTGGGAAAACTGGGAGGAACTTGGGTCAGACATATTGATTTTGGAGTTTAGATTTTCGATTTTGGATGGTATATGGCGAAAATTGACCAAAATCGTGACAAGAAATAGGTTTACCCTTTTGTTATCACTGAAGCCGATCGCCTTTAACTGATGGCTAGAAGGAAATGGTCAGGTAATTATTTTGAAATTTAGCTCCCTTGACGGGTTGGCCCCTGAGTTGGCTAGGTAAGGAAATATTGCGGCGCTGGTCTCCTGCTTCGATGGTGACTTCAGGGCCGTATTGGGTAAGTTTAACTTGCTTTTTGTCAAATCCCGGTAAGAATAACTTTACTTGGCGGGAAGCAATATCGATTTCGATCGCTTTGGGTGCGGCTGCTGCTTGAGTGAAGTCTGGCAAGGCATCGACGATCGGTTGCCAGTTATCTTCTTTGTGGGTAGGAATGGGACTGACCGCGAGGGGGGCAAACTCAGCCGAAACAGTTTCGGCAACAGCCGTTTCCCGATCGGCAGCTTTATTGATTTTGGCTAGGCTTTGGGCAATTTCTGCCGTGAGAGTGCCTGCGACGCTTGGTTGATTGAGAATGACGCCTCCCACGGTTAAACCGATTTGTTGGGCGCTTCCCCAGAGGTATTTAGCTGTTGCGATCGCGGTTGGGTCGTCTGTCGTCACCAAATAAGCGGCGGCCCGGTTAGGGTTGGCAATTGCCTGTTTCCCTTCATCTAACAGGTTATTTACCTGGCTGGTCGGTTGAGAGAAGGCATCTTCACCCCAGCCCACATTGAAGACAGCACTAACTACTGGTTGGAGAAAGGGGGAAACGGTTCTACCCAAATCGGAATTGGTTAAAATATTCTGAAAGCGGCGCAGATACCAACTGAGAATTTCCGGCATTCCCAACATCCGCAGCATCAACTGGTCGCCCGTTCCGTCATAGACGATCGCATCGTACTTGCCGCTTTTATCGTATTCTCGCAAGGCATTCAGGGCGAGGGCACTATCCATTCCCGGCAGTACGCCTAATTCTTGACCGAACACTTCTTTGAGCGTTGGAGTGCGGAGATATTGGGCTTCTAAATCTTTCAGCTGTTCCCAACTGCGTTCTAGGAGTAAAGCAGTCTGAAATTGCACGCCTTGCAAATTGGCGGCTAATTCCTGCGGATCGGGGCCAAGGCTAGCACCTAAGATTAAGTTTAAATCGGGGCTATTGCCCTGGCCAGCCAGTAGGACGCGCTTGCCTTGGCTGGCTAACTTTTTGGCTGCGGCGATCGCCACTGTGGTGCGACCAGTGCCACCTTTGCCCAAAAACGTCAAAATCAGGGACATTTCTCTTCCTTATTAATTAAGGGGTTCTAGTTCGTCTTCAAAGAACCAAGTAGAAAACTTGTCTTCAAACTGTACAACTACTCCCACACCACTGCCATCTACCATTTTGTAGCCTTGAATCGTGCCTGTCTTACCCAGGCATTTCACCACGTTAGCAGGTGCGCGATCGCGAAGACGGCGGATCAGAACTTTTTGACCGATTTCCATTAGAACTCCAATCTAAGAACCATTCCACAGTCTATATTTAGTCTGGCATGGGAGCAATTGCCTTATTTTATTTAAATGAGGAGGCTTTAAATAGCGAGATGGGGCGCGAGGGCAAGGGGAGAAATTTTTTGAAGATCGGCACTCAGCAGTAGATGTAATAGCAAACCTTTTAGTCGATCGTTTATCTTTTAGTTGTATTTGGGTTTGCAAAAAAGAAAAAAACCAGGGTAGCAGGGGCAAATAATCAAATAATTCAGCACGATCGATGCCCGATGCTTGATGCCCCATTGCCGATTCTCCAATAAATTTTTTGCCCAAATTGCAAAAATGTGAATAAAATCTTAACCTAAGACCGTTTTTTTGAGTGGTGTGTTGGTAGTGAGCGAGGAAACAGGCATTGCGAAGGTCAATGAGAGGAGCTATCCGGCAAGCAGGGAGATTTAGCAGTACTCTGCCATTCAATTCTCTATGGTGGGCTAAATTAGATCTCCTCAGAACACTAGTAGTTCGAGACTTAGAAGCTCGATACAAAGGGGCTATTTTAGGCAATTTTTGGTCTTTACTAAACCAATTATGCCAGTTATTGATTTATACTTACGTTTTCGCGATCGTCATGCGGGTTAAACTTAACCTGCCAGGATTACCACAAAATAACTTAACTTTCGGGCTGTGGATGTTTGCCGGACTATTACCTTGGACTGCATTTACCAACGGTTTAATCCCCGCCACTGTTTCCGTAATCAACCAACCCAATCTGGTAAAAAAGGTAGTATTTCCGTTAAGCCTCCTGCCGTTAGTACCGATTTTTTCTGCCTTTATTGAGAATTCGATCGGATTAGTCGCCTTAATTTTATTAGTAGGTATCACTGCCCAAACCGTTCACGCAACCTTGTGGTTATTACCCTTGGTTTGGATACCTCAATTGCTTTTAACAGCAGGTTTAAGTTATTTAGTTGCAGGTTTAACCGTATTCTTGAGGGACGTACCCCAGTCATTAAGCTTGTTACTCAATTTGTGGTTTTATCTTACTCCGATTGTTTACCCTGCTTCCTTAATTCCCGAACAGTGGCGTGTTTGGATATTCTGGTTAAATCCCATGACCCCGATCGTCGAAACATACCGCAACCTCTTATTACAGGGTACAGTCAACTATTTACCAGAATTGGGTGTAGTTTATCTGATTTCCTTACTAGTGTTTATAGGGGGCTTTTCCCTCTATCAAAAGCTGCGTCCGGGGTTTCCTGACGTACTTTAGAATTTTAAGCAAAGTTTGTCTGGAAATTCGTTAATAAATCCAATCATTTTACTTTAGCAATAGCGTCATGACTGAAATAGCCATTTCTCTCAATAACGTCTCCAAGTGCTTTAAATGTTACGATCGCCCTACCGAGCGTTTAAAAGATTTACTTCTACCAGGAAAAGGTAAAGCTAATGAATTTTGGGCTTTACGAGATATAAATCTGGAAGTTATTAAAGGACAAAGCTTAGGAATTGTCGGACGTAATGGTTCTGGTAAAAGTACGTTATTGCAAACTATTGTAGGAACTCTCAAACCTACTACTGGTGAAGTTAAAGTAAATGGCAGAATAGCAGCGCTCTTAGAGCTTGGTAGCGGTTTTAACCCAGAGTTTACGGGCAGACAAAACGTAATTTTTAACGGTCGTTTAATGGGTTTAAGCCAACAAGAAATAGAAGGTAAATTTGATGAAATTGCTGCTTTTGCAGACATTGGGGATTTTATCGATCGCCCTGTAAAAACTTATTCTAGCGGAATGTTCGTTCGGCTAGCTTTTGCTGTTTCTACTAGTGTTGAACCGGACATCTTAATAGTAGATGAAGCTCTTTCTGTAGGAGATGATGCTTTTCAGCGCAAGTGCTTTGCTCGAATCGAAAATATCCGCGCCAAAGGCGGCACTATTTTGTTTGTTTCTCACTCCGCTGGCTCTATAATCGAACTGTGCGATGCCGCTATTTTAATGGATCGGGGTGAAAAGCTATTATTCCATCATCCTAAGTTCGTGATGGATAAATATTATAAATTACTGTATGCGCCCGAAGATAAAGCACGTACTATCAGGGAAGAAATCCGAGAATTACAAACATCTGTCAGTTTCGATTCGGTTAAACAAAATATTTCCCTATTGGAAAATAAGTCGTTGTTAACCGTTGGTAATGAACCCGTACAATTGGCAGAAGTCCCACAAACAGAAATTGAAATTAGGGAATTTTACGACCCGGAATTAGTACCTCAAAATACAATTTCCTACGTACCTAGAGGAGCCAAAATTACTAATCCTCATATCATCATGCTAGATGGTACAGTAGTGAATAACTTAGTTGGGCGGAAAGAATATATCTATACTTACTCGGTTTCTTTCTTGAAGTATGCCCAACAAGTCAGATTTGGAATGTTGGTGAAAACCGTGAGTGGTTTAGAGTTGGGAGGCGCTTCTTTTACTGCTTCATCCCAATCTATTCACGAAGTTGAACCAGAAACGATCGTCATAGTTAAGTTTCGGTTTAAATGTCTGTTAAATCCCGGTGTTTATTTCTTAAATGCGGGAGTAACTGGTTTGGTTGACGGACACTTTACTTATTTGGCAAGACATATTGATGTAGCAATGTTTAGAGTCCAGCCAGAAACCAATTCCTATGCTAGCGGTATAGTTGATTTGATAATCGAACCAAGTTTAACCATTAATGCAGATTTAACTGAAAAATTGCAAGAAATCAAAGTTTCTTAATTCTTTGTTGATTAAACTGCCAGCCATCAAGCCAAAGTATAACTGAAATGGAAACAGAAATAATCAAGCAAAAAAAGCAGCAGATTATCCAAGAATATGGAGAATGGACTAACCATAATATAGAGATCGATCGCGACCTTTACACCGTTGGCGAAAGAATTACCGGTTCAGAGGTAAAATTAAGACGAATTTTGCAACTTGTCGGCGACTTATCCGATAAACCATTAGCAGATTTACGGATTCTAGATTTAGCCTGTCTGGAGGGACTTTACGGGATAGAAATGGCGCTTCAAGGTGCAGAAGTAGTTGGGATAGAAGGTAGAAAGGCAAATATTGAGAAGGCGCGATTTGTTAAAGAAGTGCTTTGTTTAGATAATTTGGCACTTATCCAAGACGATGTACGAAATCTCGATCGAGAAAAGTACGGCTGTTTCGATGTGGTTTTGTGTTTGGGTATCTTTTACCATTTAGATGTACCGGATGTTTTTGCTTTTTTAGAAAAAATAGCAGAAGTGTGCCAAAAGTTGCTAATATTAGATACTCATGTCAGTATGACCGCAGAAAAATCCTATCTTTACAAAGATCGGGAATACTGGGGTAGCTCGTATTTCGAGCATAATCCCGAATCAACAGTGAGTGAAAGGGAAAAATTGTTATGGGCGTCTTTGGATAATGTAAATAGCTTTTGGTTGACCCGTCCTTCTTTGTATAATTTATTGTCAGAAGTCGGTTTTACTTCGGTGTATGAGTGTCATAATCCTCCGGTAATCAAGTATGAAATGATGAGGCAAAAACAAGAAGCCGATCGCAATACATTCGTGGCCATTAAAGGAAAACAACAACAAATAATTTCCTCAACCTTTGCCAACCAAATAAATTGGAAAAAATGGCCAGAAAATAAAGAATTAAGCAGAAAAAGTACGGATTAAAATATGTCTTCTCCTCTCATCATCGCTGGAATGCACCGTTCTGGGACTTCTCTGACTGCTTCGTTTATCAAAGCAATCGGAATTAACATCGGAGATAGTTTCTTTGCAGCCGATCGCCACAATTCAAAAGGCTATTTTGAGGATGTAGATTTTTTAGAATTTCAAAGGCTAGTATTACAAAATTCTTGCCATTCTGATGAAGCGGGATGGTCTGATTGGGGTTGGACAGAAAGCGAATATTTAGATTACAGTAACTTTGATAATTATATTGAAACTGCGAAAAATTTAATTGATGGTCGGAGCGAAAATTTTCCAATTTGGGGTTGGAAAGACCCGCGTACTACATTAATGCTTGATTTCTGGCATCATTTACTGCCGGAAGCTAAATATTTATTAGTTTACCGTTTTCCTTGGGATGTAGCGGATTCAATTGCGCGTTTGAAAGCTCCTATTTTTGCCGAACATCCTGATTATCCTTTAAAAATCTGGGCATTTTATAACCGCCATTTACTAAAATTTTACAATGACCATTCAAATAAGTGCATACTTTTTAATGTAAATGCTTGGCTCAAACAACCAGATAAATTAGTAGAATTATTAAGCAATAAATTAGAAATCGATTGCTGGAAAAAAATAGAAGAAATTAATTTTGAAGAAATTTATGATGAACAAATATTTAAGAGTTTAAATTGGCAAGACGGTATAATTAGTAAATTGTCTGAGTTTTATCCTGAATATTTTTCATTGTTGGCAGATTTAGATCGGGTTGCCGATATACCCAGCGGCTTTTCTTTGTCATTGAATCACCCCGAAATGTCTGAGGCTAATTTTCCCTTGAAAAACCAAGACAAAAAAACGGAAAAATCAGTTAGGGACGCGGAAATCGAATCTCAAGAAAAAATGATTAATTATGCTGAAGACCTATTGCTAAATAATACCGATCCACCAGAAATAGTAGTCTCAGTAATCGTTCCTTGTTACAATCAAGGGGAATTCATTTTAGAGGCGATTTCTAGCGTAGAAGCTTGCCAAGACAGAATTTATGAAATTTTGATTATTAATGATTGTTCGACTGAAAAATTAACGATTAAGGTTTTAAATTATTTGCGCGATCACGGTTACGAAGTGATCGATCACGAAGTAAATCAAGGACTGGCTGAAGCTAGAAATACGGGAGTTAAAAAGGCAAAAGGGCAGTATATTTTGCCTTTAGATTCGGATAACAAGATTCGCCCGGAATATATGCTCAAAGCCATCGATATTCTGGATAAATGCCCGGAAATTGGTGTGGTTTATGGAAACGCTCAGTTTTTTGGCGAAAGAACGGGGGTGTGGGAAGTCCCAGAATTTAACATCAACAAAATAGCCGCCAGAAACTACATTGATGCTTGTGCCGTCTATCGCAAACAAGTGTGGGAAGATTGTGGAGGTTACGATTCAAAAATACCGGGTAAATTAGGATATGAAGATTGGGATTTTTGGCTGGGAGCAGTGGAAAAAGGTTGGAAATTTCACCATATTCCAGAAGTGCTATTTGATTATCGGGTAAGAGCAGATTCAATGGTGAGTCGGTGTAGAATACCTGAAAATCATGAAAGACTAGTACATTATATATGTGCTAAACATTTAAATATTTATACGACTAATTTTGCCAGCATTTTAGCAGAAAAAGAATCTGCTTTATTAAAAGAGCAGATGCGTTGTGAAGAAATGGATATGGAACTGCAAAAAACACAAATTGCATTTGAAGAATCCCAAGAAGAACTCGATCGCATCCGATTTGCTTGGGAAGAATCCCAAGTGAATTTGCAACGCATACAAACTGTTTGGGAAGAAGCACAGTTAGAAGTAAAACGCATTCAAACTGCTTGGGAAGAAGCACAGTTAGAAGTGCGAACTGCTTACATTGCTAGCGAAAAAGCTCAGTCGGAATTACGACAGATTCAAAGTGTTTGGGAGGAAGCGCAGTCGGAGTTACAGCGGATTCAAACTGCTTGGGAAAATTCGCAAACTGAATTGCGTTTAACTTCTCAAGAGTGGCAGCGATCGCAATCAGAAGTACACCGAATTCAAACTGCTTGGGAAAACTCTCAAGAGCAATTACGACAAACTCACGCTGAATGGGAAAAATCTCAACAAATTTCTCAACAGGAAGTACAGCGTATCCAAGCTGCTTGGGAAAAAGCGCAATCGGAAGTGCAGCACGTCCAAGCTGCTTGGGAAAAAGCGCAATCGGAAGTGCAGCACGTCCAAGCTGCTTGGGAAAAAGCGCAATCGGAAGTGCAGCACGTCCAAGCTGCTTG
>CAZJJR010000227.1:0-10983 GCA_964546365.1 uncultured bacterium
AAAGAGATAGTTGTCATCATTATCTAGCCCGGTCTCAATTCACAGTGACCCCTTTAAGCCGGAATCAATGGAAAATCTGTTTCGAGCGGTGGGAGCCACACCTATATATTACAGAGGAAGAACTCAGTGCTGTGGTTGGCCGATTTCTAGCTATGCGACAACGCAGTCTTTTCAGATGGCTGGTAGGAACATTCAGGAAGCGATCGCAGCTGGCGCTGACTGTATGGTAACTCCTTGCCCGTTGTGTCACCTGAATTTAGATTCACGTCAGCCAGAAGTGGAAAAAGTAATTGAACGTAAACTCGGTTTACCAGTACTGCATTTACCGCAGTTGGTAGCTTTAGCGTTAGGAATTGAGCCAAAACAACTGGGTTTAGACAAACATATCGTTTCCACTCGTCCTGTTTTGGAAAAGTTGGGTTTTTAATTGAACCAAACTTTACATTAATTTACAACAAAATTGCCTAAGTTTTTAGATTTTAGGTTTGAAATCCAAATCTAAAATCTAAATTTTATAATTTATTTATATTAGTTTGGACGACATTTAAAGCTCTCGCGTATTTAAGCAATAAGTAATTAGTAACTTTTACTCACTTATCCTATAAAATTTTACTACTAAAAGTGTAACAGATCAATTAAAACACTAAGCTTTTACCCTATAATAACTCGATAATATTTCAAAGGTAGGATATGCGGTTTCAGAAAAGCGTAGAACATTTTACAGAAAATATACTGTGGAGTGTCAGATTTTTGGCAATTGTTCCTGTGTTGTTTGGGTTACTTAGTACGGTAACATTATTTTTCTTGGGAAGCTTGGAAATACTAGAAGGCATCCAACTATTTTGGCATTCCCAACATGGAGAAACTAACGTTATTACCAAAATAATGACTGATATCATAGGGGGAATCGATCTTTATTTAATTGGCATAGTTTTAATGCTGTTCAGTTTTGGAATTTACGAACTGTTTATTTCTAAAATTGATGTAGGCAGGAATAATCAAGAAATTCGCATTTTAGAAATTCATTCGTTAGATCAACTGAAAGATAAGATATTAAAAGTAATCGTGATGGTGCTAGTAGTGCGAATTTTTAAAGTGGTTAGTGGAATGGAAGTTCAAACATTCCAAGATGTGCTGTTTTTAGCGATCGCTATTATCTTAATTGCTGGTAGTAGCTATTTAATGCACCAGTCATCTCATGGTACTCATAATAATCACTCTGCTCCTAACAAATAAAATTTCTTGTTATAAAAATTAAGAATCTTTTTTACAACCGGGTTTTTAAATTAACCCGGTTTTTTTTTTTTTTTTAATATTTCGTCAAAAGGGTAGTTTTCTCGATCGGTATTACTGCTCAGGTTACCAATAAAAAGCAGGGAGCTTTCACAAGAAGAGCTTATGGCTTTTTAATAAAATTTTAAAATCTTTAATTACTTAAGTTATAAACTTAGTTTATAAAAAATATATTCCTTGAGATAGATGACAAAAGATGTAAAGAATTACAAAGCAATAGAACTTCCTAAATTTGCTTTGTGATATTTTCATCTGAAGACCACAAAAAGCGAAGTCATCACAATCCTTTCCTACTAAGGAAGTAGCGGCAGTCTAAAAAAGAGCGAGCTTTTAGAGTTAATTTGCCAAATTTTTAGAAGATATTGGATATAGTTTGGAAATTCTTTACTTTTGGCTGTAATTAAAAAGTTATTGTTCAATTTAGAAGTTTGTCTTACTCCAGATTTCGGTTGTTTTCGTGGCAATTAATCATTATTGCTTCATCAGGGTAAAAAATGAGTATAGATTTATTTGATGCCAGTTACTATCAAGATGCCAATCCAGATTTGGCTCGGGCTGGTATAACTACAGAAGCCCAGTTACGCTCCCACTTTGAAACAAATGGATTAAACGAAGGAAGAAATTTTTCTCCCTTGGTCAATCTTAACCTCTACCGGGCGCTAAATCCAGATCTGCAAACAGCCGGATTAACAACTAATCAACAGGTTTTAAATCATTTACAAACTCTTGGTGTTGCTGAAGGGCGAAAATTCTCCCAATTTGTCGATCTAGACTATTACTCCCAAAGTAATCAGGATGTCACGCAGTTTTTTCAAGGGAATCGAGAAAGAGTTTTCCAACATTTGCAGACTTTAGGGGTACAAGAAGGAAGAAAATTTTCGCCTCTAGTAAATTTGAATTTTTACTTAGAAAGCAATTCCGATGTCAATGCAGCTTTTGGAGGCAATCGCAACAAAGCACTCCAACATTTAGAAATTAATGGACTCAAAGAAGGACGGTTGTTTTCTCCCATTGCCGACCTCAACTTTTATCGAGATACTAACTCGGATTTGAGCAGCTTCGATAACAACCAAGCATTTCAGCACTTAGCAATCCGTGGAGTGGAAGAAGGACGGGAATTTTCCTATCCCTTAGACCTGGACTACTACGATTTAGACAATCCCGATCTGTTAACTTATTACGCTAGCACTAAAAATTTGGAAATCGAAGCAGTGCTAGATAATCCAACAGAGTTTTCATCTTATAACAAGTTTCTCTTGTGGCATTTTGAAAATTTTGGGATTCGTGAAGGTCGTCGATCTTCTGATGAGTTTGATGTCAATTATTATCGCAGCGCTAATCAAGATTTAGCAGGTTTGAGCAACGAACAGCTTTACAACCACTTCCGCAATTTTGGCATCAATGAACTGCGACCGTTATCTGATTCTTACAATGCGGAATACTACAGTCAGGTAAGCTCGGCTCCCAACGCTTCTAACCTCACCCCTGGACAACTCTTTAACTATTACATTACCACCGGGATCGAGCAAGGTGATAATGCAGTTCCGTTTTTTAAACCACCGAATGAGGTGTTGCCTGAATTTGATTTGATAAGTGGAAATGCCACAATTAGCAGCATCTTAAACGCAGGTGATGGAGCAAATCTCGATCGCAAAGGTAGTTACTCAGAAGAGTATCACCTGAACGGACTCGATCCAGGTCAGCAAGTTCAACTGGACTTGACAGCAGATTTTGATGCTTACTTGCAATTGGTGGATTTGATCTCTGGAGAAGTGATTGCGGAAAACGATAATATCGGCTCCGCAAACCTAAATTCCCGCATCAATTTTACCGTCGATCCAGGTGTAGAATATCTGGTTAGTGTCAGTGGTGATAATGCCAATGCTATAGGTGCTTTCACCCTTTCCGGTCAAGCTTCTTCAATTATTGTGGGTACTTTGGCTGCAAATGGTGGCAATGTTTCTGACAATTTAACGAGTAATGACCTACCCGATCCTGATGAACCCAACGCATTTAAACGAGATTACCGTTTAGATTTAACTGGAGTCAATCCAGGGCAAGAATTGAAAATCGCCCTCAATTCTGCCAGCTTCGATACTTATGTAGAACTGATCGATGCGGATACAAAAGAGTTCATTCACTTCAATGATGATATCGATGACAAAACTACCGATTCACAATTGCGTTTTGTGGTCGAGTCAGGAGTTAATTATGCAGTTCGCGTCACCTCTTATGACGAGCAGGAAACGGGAAACTTTACCTTAACATCAATGGTGGAAGCAGGAACTAATCCACTAATTGGTCGAGATGAAACTGTTGCAGGGACATTTACTCCTGATGGCGATCCGAACAAGACAGATATTTACACTTTGGAAGGCGTTAATCCAGGTGAACAAATTCGGATTAATGTCGAATCTGACACATTTGACAATTCCATACAATTGTTGGCTAATGGTGTTCTCGTTAATAGCAACGATGATGCTAATGGGGATACTGATTCGGAATTAACTTTTACTGTTGAGGCTAATACAACTTACCAGATTCAAGTCAATCGTTCTCAGCAAGATACTGCTGGTGAAGGTCATTACACGATTACTACGACACCCTTAACAGGTGAAGGCAGTACAGTTACTCTCAGCGATCCTGGAATGCAAAGCCTCCTAGAAAATAAGACAAGTGTGGGGCGTGAGGATGTATTAGCGTTCATTAACCAAGCAACCGCCGATGGAACGGTTTCTGTTGAAGAACAAGCGGATTTGAAGGAATTGGCTAGCGAGGCGGTAGCTTTGAGAATGCCTGATTCTGTTAAATCTCAGCTTGTTCAAGTGAACGATGCGATCGATCTAACAGATCGAGATACCGCTGTCGCTGCTACTGTACTTCAGAGCGTAGCGGGGGTTATTGCAGGAAGAAATCCGAAACCTCTCTACGTCGGAAAGGGTGATACAGCAAGAGGCGAAGCTGCTGTAAAGCAGACTTCTGTTGAGCATTTAAAAATTGAAGGCGAATTTTACGGTAAAGGTGAAACAAGAATTGAAGGCATCAACCAAGGTGGTTTAGGCGATTGTGCGTTTCTGGCAGCGTTAGGCGCAGTTTTTGCGACTCCTAAATCTCAAGAAATAATTGAGAAGGAATTCATTAAAGCAAACGGAGATGGTACTTATACATTTCGCTTTTTTGATGATAAGCGTCAGCCACGTTATGTCACCGTCGATCAAACTGTGGCAGCAGTGAAGCAGAAGGTAGGCGTACCGCCAAGCGTAATTAATTTAGTTAATTACGACAAAATACCTTTTGCTAACAGGGGTGGTAGCCAAACTAACATTGAATTGTCATTTCAACTCAATTTAAATGACGGGAGGACAGTAACTAGCAAGCCAGTTCCAATAGATCGCAGAACAGTTCTCGCAAACAGTGACGCTTCAATTTGGGTCTCCTTGGCGGAGAAAGCCTATGCTTTATTTAGGGAGGATACGGCTAATGCCGAATTCCGAAAAAGGAGAGAAACTGATTTGGGAGTAACAATCGATCAAGGTTATAGCTTGATTGGTAATGGTGATAATACTAAAGCTCCGCTGGAACGAATTACGGGTCGCCAGGGCATACTATTAGACCCAACCCAAGGCGAAGTCACATTCGATCAAATTACCAACGCATTAAATAACGGTAAAGCGATCTCGGTAGGAACACTAAATTCACTTAAAGGAGTTAAAGATCTTGATGGAGTTAATTTGGAAGATCTACTGCCTGCGGGTCATGCTTATACACTCACCAAAGCTTATCTAGAGGGCAGTGTTCAACGCATCGTTATACGAAATCCTTGGGGAATAGATGGAGGTTCTATAGCTTCTGGCGATCCGAATGATGGATATATCGATCTGACCTTCGATCAATTGAATAAGGCTTTTGATGAAGTGGCTATCGTCTAAACCTTTCCCCAAATCTTTCTCCCGATCGAGTGCGATCGAAAGTCACTAAGCTTTGTAATATCAAGTCCGGTCACATCGTATTTGTATTCCTCTCCTAAGAAATACTTGAGTTTTTTAGGAGAGGATTATTACATAGTGGAAGTTCGTTCTGATTGTTTTTCTGACTAACTTAGCAGATACTTGCGATGATTTAGCTAGTTTCTGAAAAAGCTCGATCGCAAAAACCCGATTTCTTTAAGAAACCGGGTTTTTAACACTAACTGAGCTTTATCCTACATTCACTTTGACAACTTTCCTTTGCAATTCTTCCAGCTTAGGCAACGTCAGAGTCAAAATACCATTCTTAAATTCAGCTTCTACCTTGTCATTTTGGATCGGAACAGGTAGTTGCACAGTGCGTTGGAACTTGCCATAACGGAATTCAGAATGATAAAAACCTTTTTCTTCAGTTTGTTTTTCGTAGCGGTGTTCGCCAGAAATAGAAACTCCTTCACGAGTTACTTGGATATCTAAATCTTTGCCTTCTACACCGGGAATTTCTGCCCGCAAAACTAAGTTGTTTTCATCATCGTGCAATTCTATTGCGGGTGACCAAAGAGTATGGCGTTCGGGATTTACTTGTGCTAGTTCGTCAAACACTCGATCCATTTGACGACGCAGGGTTTCCATTTCGTGGAAAGGTTGCAAACGTACTAGTCTCATAGTTAAATTACCCTCGTTCTAATTTATTAGGAGACTGAATCAAATGTTCACACAATTTATCAAGTAGGCTAGCAATACTTCTTAACTTTTTTAATTATTAAGTCTTTGAGGTTTTGCATTTCTTGCCTACAGTTATATAGTGTCGTATTTGGGGAGATTAGCTAGTGAGGGAAACCCTACCAGGTTAGTAGAAGTTCCCGATTTTCGATAGAGAAATCAAAGATGACCAATTGTTAATTAATAATGGTTATCCTACTTTCCAAACTGGCGCTGAACTTGTTTAATAAACTGATACATTTCTGGTAAGCGGTTGGAAATGGCAGCTACTTTTAAAAAGTGTTTGTGGGGAATAGCTGGTACACCACTGACAATTGTGCCTGGTTCTACATCGTTGTGAATGCCTGCTTTGGCGGAGGCGATCGCACCATCTCCAATATTAGCTTGGTTGGCAATTCCCACTTGTCCGGCTAGCAAAACGCCATTGCCTACTTTTACGCCGCCTGCTAATCCGACTTGGGCAGCAAAAGCACAGTTAGCACCGATTTGGCAACCGTGTCCGATATGTACTAAATTGTCTAATTTTGTATTTCTGCCGATCCGTGTTTCCCCTACGGCGGGACGATCGATCGTGCTATTGCAACCAACTTCTACCCCATCTTCGAGGACGGTATAACCAGATTGTTCTAATTTGAACCAACCAGTAGAAGTGGGAACGAAACCAAATCCTTCTCCACCAACTACAGCGCCACTGTGAATTACGCAATCTGCACCGATACGGCTGCGTTCTTGGATGGTACAGTTGGCGTGTAAAACAGTGCGATCGCCAATCTGCACTTCTGGATAAACTACTACATTAGGATGAATGCAAACTTCGTTGCCAATCCTTACTCCGGCTTGAATGACGGCGTGAGGGCCGATGTAAACATCTTTACCGATTTCTACTGAAGGGTGAATTACTGCCGTACTGTCTATTCCCGCATCCGGACGGAACGGTTTGTAGAACAAATTCACTGCCTTAGCAAATATTAATTTTGGTTCTTTAGTTGCGATCCAAGCAATCCCCCTACTAGTTGCTTGTTTTTGTAAAGTTTCATCTTCAGGCAGAATTAAAGCGCTTGCGTCGGTTTTTTGGACGAAAGGGGCAAATTTACTGTTTTCTATATAGCTGATAGTGCCTGCGATCGCATCTTGAACGGCTGCAACTCCTGAAATCTGTGGGTCGCAGCCTGCATTAACCATTAAGCTGTTAGATTTGCTACTTAATTCAAGTTTTTGGAGGATTTCGCTAAACTTCATTTTTCTACGGTTGATTATTGGCGATCGATCTTTTGTTAGTTTTAACAACTATGACCGGGTTTATTTTGCAATATTCTATTTTCCCATTGCTTGCCCAGATAACCATCCTGTTGTCCAAGCACTTTGAAAATTAAAACCACCAGTCACGCCATCAATATCTAATATTTCTCCTGCCAAGTAAAGACCAGGACAAACTTTACTTTCCATTGTTTTGAAGTCTACTTCTTTCAAATTAACGCCACCACAAGTCACGAATTCTTCCTTAAATACACCTTTACCATTAATCTGATATTTACCTTGAACGAGTTCTTGAATCAGGTGATTTAATATTTTGTTAGATAAACCAGCCCAGCGATCTTCTGTCTGGATACCAATCCGGGAAACTAAATATTGCCACAAACGACGAGGGATGGGAAGCGGACAATTACTATAAATTTGGCGTTGAGGCAACTGAGATTTTACTTTTAGTAATAATTGGCGTAAATTTTCTTGGTTATATTGAGGTAACCAATTAATTAGTAAGTTTGCTTGATAGCGATTTTCTTGCAAAATTCTGGCACCCCAGGCGGAAAGTTTGAGAATTGCTGGGCCACTTAAACCCCAGTGCGTGATTAATAAAGATCCGGTTTGTTCAAAGTGGGTTTTTCCCGCAATTTGCAAACGTAAGTGAACGTTATCGACGCTTACTCCTGCTAAATCGTGGAGTTGAGGATCGGGTATGTTAAAGGTAAATAGGGAAGGAACGGGTGTTTCAATGTGATGTCCTAAAGATTTGGCAATTTGATAACCGATGGGGTTACTACCCGTGGCAAGTAGGATGCGATCGCAAATAATCACTTCTCCCGTTTTTAAGTTAATCTCAAATTTATTACCTTGATTTTCAAGGGCGATCGGTTTAACTGAAACAACAGAAATCCCAGAGCGAATTTTCACGTCCGATTCCTTAGCTGCTTCAATTAAACATTCGACAATAGTTTCAGAATCATCGGTGACGGGAAACATCCGCCCATCGGATTCTGTTTTTAATTGAACTCCATGCGCGGCAAACCAATCAACTGTATTCCGAGGTTGAAATCGAGAAAAAGCACCCCTTAAAGCTTTGTTTCCTCTAGGATAATTTTGAATTAATTGGGCTGGATCGAAACAAGCATGAGTAACGTTACAACGACCACCACCTGAAATGCGAACTTTACTGAGAAGTTGACGACCTGCTTCTAGTAAAGTGACTTGGGCGTGAGGATGCGTTTCGGCGCAGGCAATCGCCCCCAAAAATCCGGCTGCCCCACCCCCAATTATCACAATTTTTAAAGATTTTGCTGACACGAAAATTCTTTTAGTTATTCTTCAAACGGTTCAAATTGATCTTTTGTTGCCCCACAAACCGGACAAATCCAGTCTTCAGGAATATCTTCAAAGGCTGTACCTGGTGCGATGTCTCCATCAGGATCGCCTTCTGCCGGATCGTAGATATATCCACAAAGGGTACATATATATTTTTGCATTTTAATAGCCTCCTCATCACATCCCCGATCAATTAAACCTCTAGAATTTAATTCTAGAGGTTTGCTTTAGCTTTTCTGTTTTTTGTTAGCAAATATCTACAGTTTCGGGACTAAACACCTACTTTTTGCTTAGACCAAACACCATTCTCATCTTCATCATACTGTTGGTGAATGGTTTGCCAAGCACCTTGTTCAGCCTTCATGGGGTCGTTAGTTTCATCGAGTAAGGTGTTGTAACGATCGATAAATGTTCTTTGGGCATCTTCTGATAAATGCGATCGCACTTCCGGAGATAAATCGTTCGGACTATTGCAACGTCCGCCACAAGGACGGGGTAAAGTCATTTCGTTGGTATGAATTTCTTCACCACCCGCACTTTGCAAAAGTAATTGAATTTCGCCGGATTTGTCAGCGGGAACTTCTACCATCACTAAAAATTCCCCTGCTTCCAAACGAGTTTGATACACGGTGGCTTTATCTTCCGGCATTCCCAAGGTTACTAAAGCAGATACCAGTCCCGCGCCGCCTGCACCTGCGATCGCACCTCCAGCTGCCCCTAATAGTACGGCACCCAATGGCCCAGCCGCCACCACCCAGCCGACAAAAGGAATCCACAGCGCCCCGATTCCCGTCAGCAAAGCTAGCACGGAACCGAATAAAGAACCAAATATGCCACCAGTCCGCAATCCTCCTAAAATTACGTCTTTTTTGGAGATAAATCCAGCAATCCGAGTGGTGGACTTGAAATTTTTACCCATTACGGAAATATTATCCTGGGGTATATTGCGATCGAGCAAACGACGAACTACATTATTTATTTGCTCTTCTTCCTTAAATACTGCTGAAATAGTGCGTTCTGCTTGAATATCAGCCATTTTATAAGTTCCCCCTCGATATTTTAGATCTTTCTTCTCAAAGGATACGTAACCCTTTTCCTCCCTAAATCGCCCGTAGGATTGATTTGAGTGGGATCGCCAGAAGCAATAAAGGAAAAGAGGCTAGGGGCTAGAGGGCAGGGGAAAGAGGGAGATCGATAAAATAAATTTTCACCCTTCATCCTTTAGACTTCATCCTTCAGACTTCATCCTTTACCAAACGTTGCTTTGAAGATAAGTAAGAATACCCAAAACGATAGAAAGTAAAATCAATATCCAGATCATGCCACTGGGAATAAAAGTAAGGACTTCAAATCCTCTGAGAATCCAAGTAGCAAGGGTAAGGCCGATAAAAATGGCAAAAATTGATGATAATTTGATATTTCTAGAGTGATTGGAGCTACTCACGTACTTTTGATACTAAAAAATTTAAATACCGCTTTCATTATGGCACGATTGGGCTAGAAGCTGTAAGAGATATGTTTGCTTGCCAGATCGGTAATAATATTGATAAAAATGTATAAATTTATTTTAAATCAGTAAGTATTAGCTCCGTTTTATCACTAACCAGATACAAGCAACGTTTAGCATCCCCTTTAGGAAAGGAATTTTTTTACCGTGAGATCGCGGTAAAATTTTTTCAAAACTTCATCATAACTTTGCAGTTTTTTAACTTACGGTGGGTAACTTGATTAATAGAAGGGTTAGTTGCCTGACGGTTGGAAATTTATCGTACTCCAACTGGAACTTTATTCGTATTACTTAAGCAGTACTAAAACTAAAATGGTTCTATCTTGCGTATCTGAATCTATGACAACCGTATCAGACGTGGTGTGGGATAAGCAGCAACAAGCAGCAATGCTATCGGGAGAGATCGTCTTGCAAACGCGATCGCACTCTGCGTGGGGGGGCGCTTGTACCGCAGGAATGTACCTACCTTGTAAGCGATCGCACGCTTGGCAGCAACTCACCGACTATCCTCGTTGGGTAAATTATTTTCCAGATTTGATTCGTTCTGAAGTCATCCACCGAGGCGATCATCTGACAGGAAAAAGCAAACGCTTATATCAAATTGCTAGAAAAGCCTTCCTAATGTTTACCGCAGAAGTGGAAATATATCTAAAAGTATTCGAGACAGTACAGCAACAAATCCAATTCCGCATGGAAAAAGGTAGCTTTATAGATTTTGCGGCAGACTTAAAGCTACAAGACTTAGGTAATGGCACTTTACTTACTTATGCAGTACAAGCAACACCTACCATTCCAGTACCGAGCTTATTCATTCAACAAGCCATGACTTTTGACTTACCTGCCAATATGAAAAAAATGCGTCAAGCTATTTGTAGTTAAGCCTAGTAATTAATGGGTAGCAGCTAGCAGATCGCC